>JARLHR010000109.1 GCA_031292145.1 Clostridium sp.
AAATACTATCCTTTAGCGAAGCCAAAGATATATTTTAAATTATTTTAACTGTGAATGTTATTATGAGGAGCCGTATGCGGGAAAGCCGCACGTACGGATTCTGTGAGGGGCTTACATTGTGAGGTGTAAGTCTACTCGACTATGGCGACTTATTTTATTAATTTCAATCGGAGAAGATTTAAATGGTAGAGTCAAAAGGATGGGAAAAAGCAAACCAGTCACCTACGAAATAGAACGAGTTCTAAAGCAGGGTGGAGAAATATATACATCAATGTGCTCTAAAGAATCTTGGGATTTTAGCAAGTCTGGATTTCCTAAAATAGATGAAAATACAGTGTTAAATAAAGAAGATGGTCCAGAGAATGATGTTCCACATTTTTATGCTAATCGTGAAGATATTTTAAGCATATTTCATAATTTTGATATAGAAAGGATACGTCATATAGATTATTGCTACCTAAATCATGAAAAAATAGATTGCAAGTATTACTATATAAATGGACGTAAAAAATAGTGAGTAATTAGTTACATTAAATCAGCCTTTAAGTTAGTACTCACTTTTCATTAATTATGTACAACTTAAATTCATCGAAACATAAAGAAAAGCAACATTACATAGGGGTAATATGAATGTTGCTTCTTTATATTTATAGGGTAAATATTTATGAAAAAAAATTATTATTAGCTTTATGAGATTATTATAGTGTTCTATTATGTCAGAACCATGGCAAATGTAAATTTAGTTCATTAAAAATTGAACAATGTTGTGTTTACAAAATATGTTATAATTAGAGTTAGTAAACAATTATACTAAACATATTATTATAAGTAGGAGTTAGCAGCACTATGAACATAAAAATAATATCATCTACAAATAGAGCACAAATAAATGAATTTATTATTCCATCAATTCCTCTACTTGGAGATTTTAATATACCTTTAAAACACGAAATCGAATTTGAAAGGAACTTATGATGTGGAAATAGAAATCATACTAATTAGTGACACATATGTTTAATACACTAAAAGATTATTACATGATAGATCTGTTCTGCAATGATAGTTTAACTGGTTTTTATAAGCGTTTTAATATGTTTGAAAGTAAATGGATGATGGTTCGTAATTTTAAAATGCAGTGTTGTAAATATTGATAGAGGGGAAATGAAAATGGCAATTTCTAATAAAAAAGTTTATTTAAAAAGTGATATAGAAAAAGTATGGAATATAGTAACAAGTCTTGGAAATTACAAATGGCGAAGTGATATTGTGAAAATTGAAATGTTAGAAAAAGGAAAGAAGTTTGTGGAATATACTAAGGATGGGTATAAAACAATATTTACAATTACTCACTTTGAATCAGAAAAAAGATATGAATTTGATATGGAAAATGAAAATATGAAAGGGCATTGGATTGGTATATTTTCTAAATATTCAGATGGGACATTGATTGATTTTACAGAAGATGTAAATGTAAAGAAAATAATAATGAAACCATTTGCAAAAATTTATTTGAAAAATCAGCAAAAATGTTATATTAATGATTTAAAAAAAGAGTTAAATATAAGGTAACTGGATTTTACTATAGTTTTAAGGAAGGTTTATTATTTCGGAAAAATTATTATAACTTCATATGATAGACAGCTAGATATAGCCATTTAAAAGGAGGTAAAACATGGTTTATTTTGAAACACAACGGTTGATATTTCGGGATTGGAATAAACAAGACCTATATGAATTTCGGATAATGAATAAGGATACAAGGGTAATGAAATATTTTACTAAAACACTTACTGAAGAGGAAACAGATAGATTTTACAACATAATTCAAGATGAATTCAGAAATTACGGCTATGGCCTTTATGCAGTTGAAACGAGACATAATAATGGTTTCATTGGCTTTATTGGATTCCACTTAGCAAACTTCAACTCTCAATTTACTCCTTGTATTGAAATAGGTTGGAGACTTAAATATGAAGCATGGGGTAACGGATTTGCAACAGAAGGAGCAAAGGCATGTTTAAAATATGGATTAGAAACACTAGAATTCAATAAAATATATAGCTTCACTTCGAAAATAAATGTTCAATCAGAAAATGTAATGAAGAAGATTGGTATGGTAAAAGTTATGGAATTTGAACATCCGAATATTATTGAGGGCAGTCCTCTGAGGAAGCATGTACTTTATTCTAATTTCTAAAAAGATGAATTGTAATTCTTAAAAACTATTGAGGAGAGGGAAAATGAAAATTGCTGTTTTATCGGATATACATGGAAATTTAACTGCATTTAACGCTGTACTTAAGGATATTAATGATTTAGGAATTAGTCAGTATATAATTGCTGGTGACCATATTAGTGATTGTCCCCAGCCAAATGAAGTGTTAGAAATAGTTAAAAGCCTTAACGCATATGTTATAAAGGGAAATAGAGAAGAATATATATTAGATTATCATAAAGGGATGCATGATGAATGGAGTAAATATAAACAAATGGCAAGTGTGGTATGGACATATAATAAATTAGATGAATGTAATATAAAATATATCGATGAATTGCCAGAACAATTGAGTATTTCATTTACACAAATGGATGATATAAGAATAGTACATGGATCACCATTTGATACGCGAGAAGAACTTTTTCCAGATAAACATCCTGAAAAGCTAGAAAAAGCATTAAATGGTATAAATGAATCTGTTTTAATTTGTGGTCATACACATGAGCAATGGAGTAAAGAGATACATAATAAGTTGATAGTTAATCCAGGTTCTGTGGGTGTTCATTTTAATAAAAATAAATTTGCCGAGTATGCGGTTTTAACATGGAATGATAGTAAATGGGAAGTTTTACATCGACAAGTAGAATATGATTTTAAGGAAGTAGAAGAATCATTTTTGAAAAGTGGATTATTTCAAAGTAATAGTGCTTGGTCAAAAATAACGCTTCAGAGCATGAGAGAAGGTGCAAATAAAGTACTAGATTTTATTGAGTATGCGTATAAGTTAGCGCGAAAGGAAGGATTTGTAAGTTCTCAGTTAGTACCTAATTGTATATGGGATAAGGCAGAAAAAAATTGGTTCAACGAGAATTGAATAGTTTTATGTTTATAACTTATGCCAAAATCGATTTAGCTTTACGTATGGGGGAACAGACATGAAAGTATATGAGAGTAGAAAATATTGTAATATGAATAAGAATAATTTTGCAAACATTGCTGAATGACTAAAATATTATTGAAAGAGAGATATATAATTAATGATTAAAGAAATTGAAATGCGTAGAAACATAAGAAAATATATGAACAAGCCAGTTGAAACTGTTGGTTATCCAAATGAAAATTCTAAAGCACGTCCAAGAAAGAAACTTGAAAATATGATACATTACGAATGTTGGTAATAATAAATATATTAAGTTACAATATTCTTAAAGTGTGCTACTACAATAAAATATTCCGAATTAAATATAATTGTTTAATTCTTAATAAGGAGCAGTTTATATATGAAAAATATTAATAAAACAATTGTAATTGTTTTTTTATCTGCATTAAGTGTAATTATATCTGCAATTTATCATAAAATTTTTAATGATTATATCAGAATTGTTATTCCTATTTTAGTAATTTTACTTGGAATAATTATTGTGTATGTAAGTATAGAAATATTGAATGATTGTAAAAAGCATTAATTTATTAATAATATTCTTATAAGATGTAAAAGTAAGTTATTAAGTGTTATTTTTAAGTAGTGATGGAGGATAATAATATGAACCTAATTGGTAATAGTTGGTTTGTTGATTCGTTACAAAAGTTTTCGTTTCAAATTGTTTTTATTTTATGGGTGGTTTCAGAGATAGGTATATCATTATTTACTATTCTAAAACCTTTTGAAAAAAATTCAAGTAAGAAATCCTTTGATAACGGGTCTTACTTTGCTATCATATTTGGAGTATGGATAAGCGTATGGGTTAGTTTTTTAATTAAAAAACAAGCTCATTGGCTTTTACCTAATATAGCCTTTTGGATTGGAATTGCATTTATGTTTTTAGGGATTGTTTTTAGGTGTTGGGCGGTTTGGATTCTTAGAAAGTTCTTTTCATTATCTGTAGTCATCGAGTCGGAGCATAAATTAGTAAAGAATGGACCATATAAATATTTAAGACATCCTGCTTATACTGGAAGTATCATAACATTATTAGGAATACCTTTCTCTTTAAGGACGTTAACTGGAATATTACTTGTGGGAATAATAGTTGCAATTGCATACGGGTACAGAATATTTGTTGAAGAAAAAGCCCTATTAAAAAATTTTGGAGATGAATATGTTAAATATAGCAAACATACATGGAGAATTATACCTTGGATTTGGTAAGAAGGTATATTATATTTTTTAAAATTATAACAAAACAAGAATTTATACATTAACGTTCACGCATTTTTACATTGCATAATTGTAAATAAATGTAGAGTAAGACTATTTATATAATGAGGTTATAAAAATCCATAAGTTTATCTTGTGTTTTAGTGCGTAAATTTCTTAAAACGTGTAACAATAAATATGGTGTAAGGGGTGACGATGAATGAATAATATTCAAGTGATTGTATGGCTTTTTTCTATGATTTTCATTTTTCATGATTTTGAGGAGATAATTTTTATGCAAGCCTGGATAAGTAAAAATAGAGTATTTTTATGTGAAAGATTTCCTAAATTATCAAGGGAATTATTACCTCATTTTGATAGTATTACAACATCATCTTTTGCCGTTGGAGTAGCGGAAGAATTTATATTAATTAGTATAATTACAGTCTTTTCATATGAAATGAATTGGTATAGCATATGGCTAGGTTTATTTATTGCCTTTACTTTACATTTAGTAATGCATTGTTTTCAAGCATTAATTTTAAGAAAATATATTCCTGCCATTGTTACTAGTATTATTTGTTTGCCTATTTGTATGTATATTATTAAGAATATAGCACAATTATTCACATTGAGAACAGTTGTCATTTACTCGTTTTTAGGTTTTATAATTATGGTGGTTAATTTAGGTATTGTTCATAGGTTTATGAATCGAGTTAGTAAATGGTTAGAGAAACATGAAAATCAAAGTAGATTATAATTGAAAGATTGTTTATTTTTAGGAGATAATTATGATGTAGGAACTGATGTTATAAAAAATTATAGAGGACATGGTATAATGAAAAAGTTTTTACTGCATTTAGGATTTGAAAATAGTGTTAGTCAATATGAAATGGTTTTAAAATTATAACTTGAGAAATTTGAATAATATTTCACATTGATGTAAATTTAAACATTAAAAGAAAACTAATAAGAAACCAGTACAAAAGCATTGATATGTAAATGCTTTTGTACTGGTTTTTTCATGGAATATGCTGCTTAAATTTATTATTTTAAAATGTTCATTATATCTTCGACCATCTGATCATCTGTAAGTCTATTTTTCTTCATTAGTTCTTCTGGAACATAACGATCTAATAGCTCTTTCTTAATACCATAATTTAATACTTTCATGTCAGAAGGGCCATAATATCTTGCAATCTTTTCACCAAAGCCACCATCTAAAATACCATCTTCAAGGGTAATTACAAGTTTATGTTCTTTCTTCAAACTTTCAAGTAATTCTTCATCAATACCTGTAATATACTTTGGATTAATAAGAGTAGCTTCAATGTCGTTTTCTTTTGAAAGTTTTGTAATAACTGACTCACCAAGTTGATAGAAATCTCCAAGTGCAATAACTGCAACATCTTTTCCTGTTTTTGTAACTTGATATTTATTTAATTTAGAATAGTCTGTTTTATCTTCCACACCACTTGTAATTACTCCCATTGCTGGAACACGTATACCTAATGGGTGATCTTGTTGATTTATTCCCCATTCAAGCATTGCAAAATACTCTTCCTTACATGTTGGTGCAAGATATACCATATTAGGAATATTGCTCATCATTCCAATATCATATAATCCAAGATGTGTTACATCATTCATTCCATAAACAGAAGCTGCATTTACTAGTAGTACTGCTGGATTACTATTTATGCATAAATCTTGTGAAAGCTGATCATAAGTTCTTTGAAGGAAGGTACTGTATACTCCATAAACTGGTTTTCCTCCATTTGCTGCAATTCCTGATGCTAAAGCAACTGCATGTTCTTCTGCAATACCAACATCTACGAACTGTTTGCCTGCTTGTTTTCTTCTTTCTAGGCCAAAACCCAACACAAATGGAGTTCCCGAGGTAAGCGCAACTACTGTAGGATCCTCTTTCATTGCATTTAATAGGTAGTTTGCTGTAAGATTACCATAATCCTCACCATCACCCACTCCGAACTTTGATTCTCCTGTTTCTAATACAAAAGGCATTCCCCAGTGCCATTGTTCCTTATTCTTTTCAGCATAGTCAAATCCTTTTCCCTTAATTGTATGAACATGTACAACTACCGGATGAGTTGTGTCCTTAACTTTATTAAATACGCTGATTAACTGTTCAAAATTATGTCCGTCTTGTACATAATAGTAATCAAGTCCCATTGCCTTGAAGAAATTACATTCACATCTGCCTTCAGTATCTCTAAGCTCTTTAAGATTTTTATATAAACCTCCATGATTTTCTGCAATAGACATATCATTATCATTTACAATAATAATCATGTTTGTTCCTGCTTCAGCAGAATTATTTAGTCCTTCATATGCTTCACCACCACTTAATGAGCCATCTCCGATAATAGCAATTATATTATCATTCTCATTTTTTAAGTCTCTTGCTTTAGCAAGACCACAGGCAAGACTTATGGATGTGGAAGTGTGTCCAATATTAAAAAAGTCATGTTCACTTTCTTCTGGATTAGAATAACCAGATACTTCATCATATTTTTTTGAATCAATAAATGAATCTTTTCTTCCAGTAAGTATTTTATGCACATAGCTTTGATGAGAAACATCATAAACAATTTTATCCTTTGGTGAGTTAAATACATGATGTAATGCAACAGTAAGTTCTACAATTCCAAGATTTGGACCAATGTGCCCCCCATGTTCACTTAACTTTTTTAGTAGTACTTGACGTATTTCAGCACTTAAATATTTCATTTCATTTGTTGATAATTTTTTTACGTCTTTTGGTGAATTAATATTTTCTAAGTACATATGTTATCCTCCTAGTTCCTCTATGTTTTTTTCTTTAAAGTTAGATTTTAAATATTCAAATGTTTAATCATTGACATCAAAATTACTGATTTGAAACAGTGATTTTTCTTCTTTACTTTTACATTTATCTGACTTCTATTGAATTTTAACACTTGGAGTTAACTCTAAGTCAAGAGAAAAATTAATTTTTTTTATTGTCTAGGAGCGTACCAAAAAAACAGTCACTCTTGTTGCTGGAACTAGTGTTGGTATTATGCTCTCGTTAATTGTATATGAAAGTGGTTCTATATGATGTAGTGCACTTGTTCATAGGACTTGGAATATAATTATGATAGGTGGAATTTTAACTATTAGAGGTGCTTATCACGATAAAGCTATTTATTCTTATAAATTAGCATCAGAGTCAAGTATATTAACAGGTGGGGAGTTTGGAATAGAGTAATCATATCACATTATTCTTAGTGAAAATGGGGTATTTTTTCTGCGAAATTCTAGTCTTTAGCTAAGTTGTGGGGGGGAGTATAAATATGACTGAAAAAAACAAAAATTACATCATACTACAAAAGAATATATACTCTATTGCTCAATTCCTAACATCATTACAGTATTTTGAAGATTTTTTGCATCCTCTAAATTCGATACTGGCGATTGTACATTATCAATAAACATTCCAGCTTTTCTGATTTCTATTAAATTATCAAGATTATCTTCATCATATGTATATTCATAGTCATTATGTTTATAAGTAAGCATGTAAAACAACTCCTTTAATTTATTATTGATATTTCTATTATAACCGTTATTGTTGATTAATATACATTTTAGAAAGAAAGGCGATAATTTAAAATTAAACTTTGTTAGTCAAAAGTGCTGATATTAGCAACTTATTTAGTAGGTAGTTCAAAGCAAAAATGTTTGTTTGCTTTATTAGGAAGTTACAATATTATGAGGAATGGTTTTATTAGATGCAATGCTGCCAGATAGTGATGGTTTTGAAATTTCCAAACAAATTGCTAATGAATTTCTCATGATTATGATTACAGCGAGAGATAGTATAATTGATAAAGTAGTAGTAATGGAATTAGGGGCTGATGATTATAATAATTATTATAAATATGTTATAATTTACTAAAAGTTAAATAGTAATTTGAAAGGAAGATACGTATGTGTTTAGTTTGTGATAGAATTCAAGAAACCATTGAAGGGAACAACAGATATTTTGTTAAAGAGTTAGAAACTGGTTATGTGGTATTAGGCGATTATCAACGTTTTAAAGGATACACTTTATTTTTATGTAAAACACATGCTACTGAAATACATTTTTTAGAAAAGGGCTTTAGAGAAAAATTTCTAAAAGAGATGTCATTAGTGGCTGAGGCTACCTACAATGCATTTAAGCCCGATAAATTAAATTATGAGTTATTAGGTCAAGGAGAAGGAGTGCATATGCATTGGCACTTATTTCCAAGATATTTAGGAGATACACCAAAGCCTGGGCCTGTTTGGAAATTATCAAAAGAAGAAATGTATAGTGAAAGGTATATACCGTCTGATGAAGAACTTGGAGAGATGAAAAAAAATTTAATAACAGAGTTAGAAAAATTGATTTAAGACAGAACGATAAATTTCAGTTTATAAATGGTAATTTACAGGAGTGGTTGCAATAAAAAATATTGTTAATACAATGAAATTTAAAATTACTGATGAAATAAAAAAACAAGATGAAGAAACGAAACATCAGGACATATTTCTATTTATGTTGAATCTGTGAAAACCTTAATAAGCGGGGATCTGTTAATTAACTAGTATACTTGATTCTGCAAGTCAAAGAAAGGGAGAATGGATTACTGCATTTTCAATGGTCTACTCAAAGAATTTTAATACAGTATATTATTGTTTAAATGGTAATTTTAATGAACGGTTTGAATATAAGTTTTTATGTGATAAAAATAAGTTGTAATTTGACGGAGGTGCATTATGCAATATGAAGTATCAAGTGGAGCGGTAGTATTTACACGCAAAGACAATGATATTTATTTCGTTATTGTGAAATCGTTAGAAGGATTTTATGGATTTGCCAAAGGGCATATTGAAGGAAATGAGACCGAAGAAGAGACTGCATTAAGGGAGATATATGAAGAAATAGGTATAAGGCCACAAATTCTTGAAGGATTTAGGACAACTGATGAACATCCAATTCCTAACAAGAAAGATGTGATTAAAAGAATAATATATTTCGTTGCAGAGTATGATAACCAACAGCTATGTCATCAAGAAGAGGAATTAGAAGGTGCCTATTTAATGACATATGAGGAAGCAATGAATGCTTTTCAATTTGAGAGTTCAAAAAGGATACTAAAGGAAGCAAATGGGTTCATAAAGGGGAATTAAAAAATGAAAGAGGATATATATAATTATTTAGAGAAGTTTGAAGCGCAAACAAAGCAAAGATTTTATGGTTTAATGAAAGATTAATTATAATTTGTGGAGATTATTTATATCTAATTAAGTAGAAATATATTGAGGGATATGCATGAAAGTAATTTTTTTAGATATTGATGGAGTAATTAACTCGAATTTTTGGTTTGAAAGTCATCAGAAGGAAATTAGTGATGGAACATTAATTGATAAAGAAAAAATAGAGTTGGTGGCAAGAATAGTAAATAAGACAGGGGCTGTACTAGTTATGCATTCTGGATGGAGATTCTGGTTTGATAATACTATGCAACCAATCAGAAAAGAGGCACAGAATCTAATTGATTTGTTATTAGATTGTGGCTTAAGCATTTATTCAATGACCCCAGACCTAACTACTGAAGAAATTAGAAAAGCTAAAATGTTCAGTAAAGTGAAAGCATCGGAGATATTTTTATGGTTAAAACAGAATCCCAATATTGATAAGTGGATAGTTTTAGATGATATAGATTTACATAATGATGAGTTAGCCATTAGGCAAGTACAAACTAATGCAGAGATAGGAATTACAGAAAATGACGTTGACAAAGCAATTGTGATGTTATTGTAAGTTAATCTATGCTTTGCAAATTTTAATTTGTGTTATTGAATATAATGCAAATTTTTTTATAAATTATAATTGTAAATAATTACGTCAGCTGTAAAGTTAAGGCACATTAAAATAAATAACAAGTCCATCTGCTAGAAAAGTTCTTATATTCAGCATAGTTGCTCTTTCTAAATGTGCCTATTTTCCATCATGCTGCGTCGGCAAATTGACCTAATATTCTAAATTAATACTAATAGGAAGTAATCTTAAATATGATTTAAGTAAAGAGGGGAAGAAGATGAAAAAAAGTAAACTAATCATTATATGGATGGTTATGATATTTACGCTTGTTGGATGTGGAGTGAATAATGGCAAGCCTTCAAATGATAGCAATAATATCAGTAACAAACAGTTAACGGAAAAAGAAAAATTAGATGATTTTGAATATATGTATACAATAATTAAAGAAAATTATCCATATCTTGAAGTAAATAAAAGATTAAATGGAGTAGACTGGTTAGCAAAAAAGGATGATTATATCAATAGAATAAAAGCAACTCCTAATGATGAAAGCTTTTTTAATACTTTAAATGTAATTTTATCAGATCTTAATAATGGACATACACAAATGTTAAATAAGAAAAATTATTCTTATATCAAAAGTGTTTGTGAAAAGAATTCGGAAATTGATCAAGCATGGCTAGAGCAAATGAATAAAAGCAAAACTGTTGAAAGATATTCGTGCATGAAAGAAAAAGACGAGTCAAAATCTTCATCAGAAATTGTAAGATCTAATAATGTTAAAACAATGGATTTGGAAAAAGGAAAGATTGCTTATCTTGCTATACATTCATTTAATACATTTAATATAGATGAAGACATGAAGATAATTAAACCTTATTTGGAACAAATTAAAAATTATAATGATTTAATAATTGATATAAGAGGTAATGGTGGAGGTGATGATAAATATTGGATTGACAATATAGTTCCAATGCTTATTAATGAACCATTGAAAGAGAAACTATATTTAGCATTCAGAGGAGGAGACTTTCTTGAACCATTTGTAGAGAATAGGATGGGAGGTTATAAAAAGCTTGAACCCATTTCAGACATTTATGATGAAAATCTAAAGAATTTACCTCCGGAATTAAAAGAAGATTTTAAATATTATTTAAAAATAATAAGTAACTATGAACCTAAAAATTCAGTTGGTTTTAAAGGTAAAATTTATCTACTTGTAGATAAATATGTTTTTTCATCTTCAGAAGAATTTGCAATTTTTGCTAAAAGTACAGGCTTTGCAACTTTAGTTGGTGAGAAAACAGGGGGAGATGGTCTTGGGGATGATCCAGCAGTATGTGCTCTTCCTAATAGTGGATATGTATTTAGATTTACACAAGAAATGGGACTAGTTTCAGATGGAGCTTGTAACTTTGAGAATAAAACAGAGCCAGATATAATAGTACCTGCAGAAGGAAATTCAGATATTTCTAAGGATCAGGTAATACAAACTGTGCTAAAACTTGTAAATTGACTTTAAAATTTTTAATATTTAACTAAATAAAATAGATAATTCATATAAAAAATTGCATATCAAAGTTGAATTCATAATTATTTTAATGCGTAATACTAAAGTGCGATAAGCATGTAGGTTTAAGTAATGTTAACATTAAGGTGTCAAAAGGTACTACTGATCCAGAAGAAATAAATAAAATGATGGTAGCTACAAAAGAATTAATAATTAAAGTATTAGGTAGCAGAGCAATACCCAATTACTTCATTATGGATGAATTAAATCCAGATGGATGTGGGGTGATGGTATTTCAATGACAGAACTTAATAAACTGGAACAGTAGTATTGTTTAAAAATCTATTTTAAATAATGAACAATATGTAGATTTGACGTAGTAAATTAAAAATTGTTATTTGAAAATTGAATAGTACGGTATGGTAAATTATGTTATGATAAAGATATATTTTTCTGGCTTAAGTAACAAAAGTATATTATAAGAATTCGAGATAATTTTTAGGGGGTGACAGTATGAAAAAAGTTTTAAAATGCATAAGAGATATACTAAAATATGTATTAGTTTGCATTATTATAATAATATTAATGTGTATTATACAAGATGAAGGATTAATACGAGATGATGACTTGGCTTTTATTTTTGCAAATTTAGCGTCTGTGGTAGTTTTTATGATAATGATAAAACTAGAAAAGAAAAACGTAAAAGAATATTTAAAAATTAAAACACTCAAGAGTAGAAGCATAATAGCATTAATTGCGTTAGCAGTAGGTATTTTTCTTATTGATTTATCTTTGACATCATTATTATCTAATTATTTACCAAGTAATAATTCAGGAGATGAAATAACTTTTACTTTTGTTATTTACATAACATTAGTTGCACCAATATGTGAAGAAATATTATTTCGTGGAATAGTTTTTACTAAATTAAAATCAAGTTTTAATTTAATTCTAGCAGTGTTTATTCAAGCTTTATTTTTTGGATTAGCTCATGGAGGGTTAAGTGGAAATGTAGTTCAAAGTGTTCATGCAGGATTAACTGGTGTAATATATGGTATAACATTTTTATTGGCTGATTCTATATTGGCACCAATATTACTTCATTTTTTAAATAATTTTTTTGTTACAGTAATAATTTTATTTGGATTTGGGGAAGTGACAAATCAACCTCATTTCATTATATCACTTTTAGGAATAACAATATTTATAGTAGCAGCTAAAGTTTTATTTAACATAACACATGGATTTTCACATGAAGATAAATGTATGCTTTTAAAGCAATAGTATAGATTTTAAAAATAAATTATTGAAGTTCCGTATTATTTAAATAAATTTACGTTTTTTTCTGCGCAATTCTAAAATATGATGTAGATTTAAAGTTATAAAATTATTTTATTCATTATAAATAAAACTTCTGATTATAATAATATTTCAAAAAATGAAAATAATTGTGCGATGAAAAATGATTTATGTTCAATTCCACATTTAAGGAAGCATATGTTAAGGTGGCATTTGAATATAATTTTAATAAGAGATAAAAAATATGTTTAACTATGATAAAGGGAATCTTTAGATTATGAAGGTTCCTTTTTATTTACTTAATTTTACTTAAAGTAATTGCATAAAAAAGTATCTTTTGACATAATTAAGATATAATTAATTATGAGGTAATATTCATGAAGATTAAATTAATTCAGCCTGCAATGCAGCTAAGACCTATGGACACAAAATTAAAAACAAGAATGGCTCCATCATTAGCTTTATTAACTATAGCAAAGCTTACACCTAAAGAGCATGAGGTTATTATTGAAAACGAAAATATTGAAAAAATTGATTTTAATGAACCTGTAGATTTGGTTGCAATAACTGTTACTGTTGATGTTATGAATAGGGCAATAGAAATATCAAAAGAGTTTAGAAAACGTGGCGTAGTAGTAATTGCAGGAGGTATACATATAACAGCGGATCCAGATGGAGCTGTTAATAGTTTCGATGCAATATGTGTGGGAATGGCTGAGAGGGTTTGGGCAAAAGTCCTAAAGGATAAAGAAAATAATTCACTCAAAAAAATATATTATGATATGGAAAATATTGATGGAAGTGAAATAGTATCGCCTGACTATGATATTATTGATAATAAAAAATATTTGTATACTAATATAATTAGTACAAGCAGAGGATGTCCTTTTCAATGTGACTTCTGCTATAATAGCTGCAAAAATTCACTTAAAACTTATATTAATAGACCTGTAGAGGATGTAATTAAGGATATAAATAAAATAAAAACAAAACATGTAATGTTTATTGATGATAATTTTATTGGAAATCCAAAATGGACAAAAGAATTTTTAAAGGAAATAAAACCTCTTAAGTTGAAGTGGAATGCAGCTGTTACTTCTAATATAGTAGACATGCCTGAATTATTAGATGCAATGAAGGAAACAGGGTGCCAAAGTCTTTTTATTGGTTTTGAAAGTATAAACAGTGAGTCATTGCAAAGTGTTCATAAAGTTCAAAATAGTGTAAGCAGATACGAAAAACTTGTAGATGAAATTCATAAAAGAGGAATAATGATAAATGCTAGTTTTGTTTTTGGATTAGATGAAGATGATGCTTCTGTGTTTAAAAATACATTAGAATGGATAGTTAAAAATAAGATAGAAACTGTAACCTCACATATTCTAACCCCTTATCCTGGAACAAAGTTATATTCAGCATTATTGCAGGAAAATAGAATAACTGATTTTAATTTATCTCATTATAATACTTCCCATATTGTATATAAACCTAAAAATATGACAGCAGAAGAATTATATAATGGCTATCTTTGGATATATAAAGAAGTATACAGCTTTAAAAATATAATTAGAAGATTACCAAAAGCCAAAAGACAACGCATGCCATTTTTAGCTTTTAATTTTTTATATAGGAAGTTTGGAAAGATTTCTGAGTTAATTTGTGATATAGTTTCTTTTAATAATATAGGAAGATTTTCTAGCTGGCTGGCTTATAAGATAGGGAGGATGTAGAGTGAAATTTGCAGTTTTTACAGATTTACACTATGACGCAATACATGATGGAGAAAGACGTATAAATGAATTTATTAATTCAGTAAAAATAAAGAACATAGATTTTGTTATTGATCTTGGAGATTTGTGTTACCCAACAGATGATAATAAGTACATATTAAGCAAGTTAAAAGAATTAGATGTTCCTTTATTTTTTAGTGTAGGGAATCATAACTCAGATGCTTATCCAGTTGATGCTGTACTTAAATTCTTTGGTATGAAAAAGAGTTATTATTCATTTGTGATTGAAAATGTAAAATTTATTGTTCTTGATGGAAACTACATAAAAACTCCAAATGAAGTTAAGCCATATTATAAACGGAATTATAATAAAACAACAGATGATTATCCGTATATTCCAGAGGAACAAATGAAATGGCTGAAAAACGAAATAAAAGATGATAAGTTTTATTATGTAATTTTTTCACATCAAAGTCTTTCAAATGATTTCATGAAGAGAGGAATCTCAAATCGTGAAGAAGTAAGATCAATTTTGGAACAAAGAAACAGCCATGGAAGGAAAGTTTTGTTTTGCATGAACGGCCATGATCATGGAGATGATTTTAAGGTCATTAATGGAATTCATTATTATACATTAAATTCTATGTCTTATATTTGGCATGGAATGAAGGAAACATTTAATTACAGCAAAGAAATACATAAGAAATACCCATACCTAAAGGATCTCATTCTTTATGAGGAGCCATTACACGTTATTGTTACCATTGATGAAAATATGAATGTTAAAATTGACGGAATGGAAGGACATTATCAAAACATAGCGCCAGAGGATGTTGGGATGGGAGATATATGGAACGGAATTTCAATTAAACCGAAGACATCATCAATATATATAGATAAATAACTCAAAATTTAGATTTATTACTTATAAATTATATTTTTGATAAATTAAAGATAAGGGACTTAACTTGTTACTTGGAATTTCTCACTATTATAACCCCGTTATTATTCCATATAAATCATAAGTTACAAGCAATAAGTCTATTTATAAATTGGTTATCTATGTTATTAAGTTAAATTGAAAATTAACTTAATGAGATATTAAAGTTGAAAGAAACTTTGCAATAACGTTTTGTGTCTCAAGAAAGGAATGGATATAAATATGAGAATATTAATAGGACAACCAATACATGAGAAGGGAATTGAACAACTCGAAGGTGAAATAAAAGCTAATAAGGAAGTTGATATTGTATTATATCCCGAGGGTTACTTAGCAAATGAAGAAGTCTTAGAAAATGCCTGTAAAATTGCTAAAAAGTACAATGTTACAATTATAACGGCATATAGGCAGGAAAAGAAGGATAGAGCGGTAATAATAAGTAATAAAGGAGAGAAAGTTTTTGATAGAGCTAAAACTCCACCAGCAGAGAATATAAAGTTATATCCACCTCTAACGGTTGAGTATAATGAAATGACAATTGGATATTTATTATGCATGGAAATTTTGAAAGGTGTCAGAGATTTAAAAGAAATAAATGATCCTATTAGTTTTATTTGCCATCCAATTGGAGTTGGAATGTTTAGTGACGAACAGTTTGAAGAATGGATAAATGAGGCAAAAGAAATTGCAAAATCATATAAAACAATTATAGTTGGAACAAGTCATGCAGATGGTTCTTTTAGGAATTGTGGAATATCTATCCCTATTTCATATTGTATTGATAGGAATGGAGAAACTATATTTATATCAAAATCAGATACTAGAACTCGCATAGTTGACTTAAGTACAAGAGAGGTTGAGTTTGCTGTGGAGGTGTATTATGCCAAAAGCTAGAGCCATTGTCTTTGATTTGTTTGAGACATTACTTCATGATATTAAATTTGATTTTAATTCAGGTTTATTTTATATATATAAAAATATATTATCAAAAGAAACTGATAGAGTTGAATTTCTAGATTATGCAGCTACATATTGGAAAGAACTTTATAATAAAAGAAACGAGGATAATTCAGAGGTAGCATTTGAAGATGAACTTTTAGATTTCAAAAATAAATATGGCTTTAAAGTCAATTATCCATTAGAAGAAATTTTATTTAATTGTGCACTTGAAATAAATACTACTGAATTATTTAATGATACTATTTCTACCTTAAATCAGCTCAAGTTATTAGGAATTCCTGTTTATTTATTAAGTAATTCTATATTTAAAAAGAACATAATGAAAAAATTCATTAATCAATATGATTTAGAAAAGTATTTTATTAATACACATTTCAGCGCAGATTATAATATACGGAAGCCACATAAAGATTTATTTAAAATCGTATTTGATGATATTAAGGAGTATGATACCAGCATCCAAATGGAACAAGTGTACTTCATTGGGGATAACTTTGAAGTTGATGTTCTTGGAGCTGAAAATTTTGGATTTACACCAGTTTTTATAAATCGTAAACAAGATACTAATATTAATAACAAAGATTTTATTGAGATTAAATCATTAAATGAATTATTTGAAATAGTTAGCTAAGCTCCAATTTATGGAGGGAATTATAGACGGAAAACTTTTAAATATGGCAGCTGTATATTTATTGAAGAATATAGAGAGGACATAAATGGTTATGAAAGATTAATTAACTTTATGTATAAACACAATTCTATTATACAATGTATAGGAGTGAGTAAAGATGTTAATAAGGTGGGCGACAGAAAAAGAGCGGCAACAATATGGATACTCTGCAAGTAAATATGACTTATATGATGTCTTAGTTTCGGTTGACAGAAGGACAGAACGTTGTCTTGGAATTGTTGGATTTTCTCGTGAAAATAAAACTGTTGAGGAAGTTCAGATATTTGATGCTTTGAGAAAACGTGAGATTATGGAAAAATTAAATAAATGTGCACAAAGACAAGCTAACCCAAAGGGAAATAGTTTTCATTACAAGTATACTCAATATGAAAAGGAAAGCAATGAAGAATTTTGTCCCTGCTGTAATAACATTCCTGCGCCAGAAGGACTGTATGATATTGCGAAACTTGAATATGCGTGGGTTACAGCAGAACGTGTTGCGCAAGGTTGTTTATTTGGCAAATGTCATGTATTATCGGTAAAGCATTATGTAAATCTTCATGATATGCCAAAAGAAGATTTGGCTGGTTTTATGAGTGATGTACAAAAGGCGGCTAAAGCACTCCAAGAAGTTACCGGAGCAATTAAAATAAATTATGAAATTCATGGAAATTCTTCACCACATCTACATTGTCATCTGTTTCCACGATATCTTGACGATGATTTTCCAGGAGGAGGTATTGATGTCAAACTAACTGAGCCTTCACCATATGAAAGTGAAGAGGAATTTCAATGGTTTTTTAATAAGATGAAGGAAAAGTTATGTTGAATAAAATTATGATCAATGTGTTCTAAAGATTCTTGGAATTTTAAAGACTCTGGATTTTCTAAAATAGATTAAAATACAGTCTTAAATTTATTTTAGTTGTAATATTAAAAATTCTTTATTGCATATTATAATTTAAAGTATAAAAGAAAGGGGAATATTTAATTATGGAAGGAAATGATTTACGAATACTTATAGTGTATTATTCTCTTGAAGGGAATGTAAAATTGATTGCAGAGTCTATAGCAGAAGAAATTCATAGTGATACTTTGAAATTAGAAGTTGAAAAACCTATACCTATTGATAATAAAAAGTATTTTGTAGGTGGAAAACAAGCAATGTTTAAGGAAAAACCAAAACTTATACCATATGAATTTAATGCAGAAAATTATGATGTTTTATTTATTGGAACGCCAGTCTGGGCATGGACCTATGCACCAGCTATTAGAACATTCTTTGAGGAAAACAGTGTGAAAAATAAGAAAATAGCTTTATTTAGCTGCAATGAGGGCGGTAATGGAAAAACTTTTGAAAAGATGAAAAAAGCTCTTGAAGGCAACGAATTTTTAGGAGAAATTGAATTTTTCGCACCATTAAAAGGTAAAAGGGAGGAAAGCGTTGAATTGGCTAAGTCATGGGCTAGAGAAATGATTATATCACACTAAAAGTTATTAAAAAGGAGAGATAATTTAATATTAAGTTCATCTTTTATTATGAATTCAAGATGGAATATTATTTTATGGAATAAAGCAGCCAATGTTGTATGTGGTGATTTTAATCAAATAAAAGTGGATGAGCGAAATATGGTTTACTACAAATTTGAATTTTATAAATAGCAATAGTATTCCAAAACGTAATCCAATATTTAAGTATAAATCACTGCCCACGAATTCGTGGGCAGTGTTTAATTTAGTATAATTTGAGTATATTGTGAAGGGGGATTTTTTATGTCATATTCAGTATAGGAAATCAAAAATAGTATTGCTTATTGTGGGCTTGTATGTAAGTTTTGCAATGAAGGAAAATTAGGCCAGTACATAGACTGTAGGGAAAAGTAGTGGATGTTCAATCAAATCATGTGCACATGAAAAAAATATTAATGGATGCTAATAATGTGTATGCAAATTGCCATAGATTTGAGAATAAAAGATTCAATGGTCATGATGAGACTGAATATCCATCATATTATTTTAAAATCAGATAAGCTTTAAAAGGAAGTGGTTAATATTTCAGGAAATATTTATGAAAAAAGATTATTACCAGATTTATGAGATTATTATAGTATTCGATATGTCAGAATAGTGTCAAATTTAAATTTAGTGCATAAAAATTGAACAACGTTACATTTGAAAAATATGTTATAATTAGAGTTAGTAACCAATTATTCTAAACATATCATTATAAATAGGAGTTAGCATCACTATGAACATAAAAATAATATCATCTACAAACAGAGCACAAATAAATGAATTTATTATTCCATCCATTCCTCTACTTGGAGATTTCAATATACCTTTAAAACACAAAATCGAATTTGAAAGGAACTTATGATATGAAATTGAAATTAAACTACTAACTATTTTGCTGCTGGAGGTAAAAAATGATTAAATATATTGATTCTTTAAAGACTATCACAGAAGAAAATCTTAAAGGATTTTTTCATGGATGGCCTAATCCACCAACTATTCAAAAACATATTAAGATATTAGAAAATAGTAGTTATTTTTGGTTAGCAGTAGATAGTCATACAGGGAATGTTGTAGGCTTTATTAATGCTATTTCTGACAAAACGTTATGTGCATATATTCCACTTTTGGAAGTATTGCCAGAGTACCAGGGGAAAGGAATTGGATCTGAATTAGTAATACATATGTTTAGTACATTAGAAGATTATTACATGATAGATCTGTTGTGTAATGATAGTTTAACTGATTTTTATAAGCGTTTTAATATGTTTGAAAGTAAAGGGATGATGGTGTGTAATTTTAAAATGCAGTGTGGTAAATAAAGGATATGGTCAATATGCGTAAAAGGGAGAACTTGTTGTATGAAAGAAGTGTGTACATTTGATTAGGATAAAATTACATTAACATTACAAAGAGATTGCTATAAAATTTGGTAGAAAGGTAGATATTATAGATTTTCAAAAGACACTTTAAGGAAAAGGGGGAAAAAGATGATACAACTAGGAAATGCACTTATTCTAGTAGCACTTATGATGGCTCTATTTTTGGCTGTTATTGCAATAATACGAGGATATAAAGGTATGAAGATGAGCAAGAATTTTGATACATCTGATAAAAAAATAAAAGTTGGTTATTGGCTGCTTTCGGCTATACATATGTGGGTGGGTATTTTAATAACTTTGTGTTATTTGATTGCGGGAGTATTGATTTTGAATAAATTATAAGGGAGGTGATTCGTGTGGGCTTTTTAATTTTTCTACCATTTATTGCGGCTATAATTGGAATTATTATTGGGCTTATTTGTTTTATAGGAACATGTTTGATAATTATTGGTGGCACAGGCATAGCAATGAATAAAATATATTTGAAACAGATGAAAACAAAAAATAGTGCATTAAAACCTTTATTTAATACAAGCTCAATAATTTTAGGAATTATATTTATATTATTCCCTTTAGGATATGTTTTATCTGGGATTATTTTTTCATTATCATCAAAATAAGTATTTAAGTATCGTTTATAATATACGCATAATCTATAGTTAACTTTAATGAACTGTAGATAGTTTATATAATTCGAACAAATTTGTGCAAGGTGTTGAACAATTATATAAATTTGTGAAGAAGAGTGGATGGAATCAAATAACAGAAGTTATTACTGAACCATGGGGAGGGAAAACCTGTGAGATTACCACCATTGACG
Organism: Clostridium sp.; assembly: GCA_031292145.1. GTDB lineage: Bacteria > Bacillota > Clostridia > Clostridiales > Clostridiaceae > Clostridium. Next base: position 21,012 of record JARLHR010000109.1, read on the forward strand.
GTAGTGTGCTAAAGTTCTTTGAGTAAATGCGAATAATACTAGCAAAATGATCATAATATTTGGTTGTATTTATTCGCGATTTTTTTGAATTATATACAACTTAAATTCATCCAAACATAAAGAAAAGCAACATTACATAGGGGTAATATGAATGTTGCTCTTTTATGTTTATAGGGTAAATATTTATGAAAAAAATTATTATCAGCTTTATGAGATTATTATAGTATTCTATTATGTCAGAACCGTTGCAAATTTAAATTTAGTTCATTAAAAATTGAACAATATTATATTTACAAAATATGTTATGATTAAATGAAAGATATATGATAATTTGTAGCACAGATTATTTATAAAATATAGGAGGTCAGTTATATGACAAATAATGATATATTGAATATAGCTATGCAACAGTCTGCCATTGATAGTAACTGCGATATGGATGACTTTAAAAGTTTTGAAAACAAAGTTGTAATTTCAAGAGATAATCAAAATGCACGTAAGTATCTTGAATTGCCTTTTTTATGTGATTTAACCTCATATGGAAATAATATTGTTGCTTCTGTTTCAGAGGAATTATCAACAATCGTTACTGATTATATAAATAAATATCCTGTAGAGCATTGTTTTGAAACACCAAATTTACATGTGCTTATAGAAAAATTGAAGCCGTTTAATATGAGTGTTTGCTTTATGGCTGAATATTTTTTGCCTGATATGACAGTTATAAAGCCCCTTGAATGTAATTATGAAACGAAAATTTTAGAAGCTGTAGATTTTGTAGATTTATATTTGCCTGAATGGAGCAATGCTCTGTGTGAAAACCGAAAGGATTTAGATAAATTAGCTGTTGGTGCATATCACAATGGAAAACTTATCGGACTTGCTGGTTGTTCTGCTGATTGTGATTCCATGTGGCAAATCGGAATTGATGTTTTACCTGCTTACAGAAGACAAGGAATAGCTTCTTGTTTGACAAATAAACTTGCATTGGAAGTTTTATCAAGAAATATTGTTCCGTTTTATTGCTGCGCGTGGTCAAATATAAAATCTGCTAGAAATGCAATTAAAAGCGGATTTAAACCTGCTTGGGTTCAAGTGACTGTTAAAACAAATGAGTTTATAACTAACATAAATAGGTAATGCTAATGAGATTAATACGAAGTCAATAAATTTCAAGTTTGTAGAGCTGTTTATAACGATTATTATATCTAAAAATTTAATAGTAAATTAGAATATCGAATTATTCATAAACCAGAATAGATTTGCGATATTTTTTGTTTATATATAAAATCATTGAAAAATATAAAAGCTGAAAAAAAGGAGATTAACCAGATGCTATACAAAGTGTAGAAATGAGTGTCATTCCAGAGGGGGATATTTATAGTAGGGCTGCAAAATTTAAATTACCAGGAGCAGAAAAATTTGAAGCATGGATTTTTGATAAAGAAAAGCAACATTACATATGGGTAATATGAATGTTGCTCCTTTATGTGTAAAGGGATAAATATTTATGAAAAAAATTATTATTAGCTTTATGAGATTATTATAATATTCTATTATGTCAGAACCGTGACAAATTTAAATTTAGTTCATTGAAAATTGAACAACGTTATAGTTACAAATTTGATTTTAAGGTTCTAATACAACATAATATTGTAGTGATATTTTTTATGTGACAGCCCACTTTTTATAGACAAGGTATAAGATTAATGAAAATGGGTTATTGTTGAGCCTCTTTTTTTAGGTTCTTCTTTTACTGGGTCCACGTGAATTACCATGCAGATATTCAGATTATTAGAAATTTCATTTTCAGCTGTATCTATTGTTTCCGTAAGCTCCATTAGAGATAGTGTACATGGAACTTCTACATGTATTGAAGCAAGTGTATTTCTAGGACCGTAATTATGAATCATCAAATCATGAACACCAATTATATGTTTATATTTAGCGATTTCATGAATTATTTTCTCTATAAGTTTGCTATCTGGTGCTTCTCCAAGTAAAGGATTTAAGGTTTCTTTTATTAAGGAATAACCTGAAAATAAAATGAACAATGAAATCAGAACGCCTAGATAACCATCAATTGGAAAAGTAATATATCTAGATGAAATTAAGGAGAAAGCAATACTAAAACAGATAATTACATCAACTAAAGCTTCAAAACCAGAGGCTTTAAGAGCAGAGGAATCAATAGCCTTACCTATGAATTTAGAAAAACTGCTTAGCCATAACTTTACTAATATAGATAATAATAAAATTATTACAGAAGTCCATTCAAAATTAATTGCTGATGGATTTTTTATTTTTTCATAAGAAGATTTAATAAATTCAACTCCAACTAATAAAACTAAAAAGGAAACTATTAAACCAGAAATGTATTCAATCCTTCCATGGCCAAAAGGATGTTCTTTATCAGCTGGCTTAGAAGCCATTTTAAAACCAATTATAGTTATAACTGAAGAAGTAGCATCTGATAAATTATTAACTGCATCTGCCATAATAGATATGCTATGAGTAGTAGTACCTATAATCAATTTAATTGCAGACAAAGCAATATTTAGAATAATTCCTACTATTCCACCTAAGTAACCATAAGCATCTCTAACTTTATGATTTTCTAGGTTGTCATAATTTTTTATAAAAGTTCTAACAAGAAATTTTGATATCATATAACAACACCTCTCAACCAATATAAGTTTATTATTACTCGTTGAAGTATAATTTATGAGTAAATTATTGTATATAATAGTGCTGACTATGTAAACATTACGCAAGATGTAGAAATTGTGTATAAACAAAAAGACACTATAAAGTATCTTTTAAGCAATAATCGCTTCACCCCTTCCAATAATTACAATTCTATAACTAGGTTCAAGAGGAATTAAGCTATAGTTTTCTGATTTAGGTGGTAAATGAATAGATTGTATTTGACGTTGGTCTTCATCAAAAAGCGCTATATAAACACTATTATCAGGTGATATATTTTGAATAGTATAACGATTTTTTGGAGTAACATTGAGGTTAGACAATTGATAAACACCTTCCTTAAATGTAGTTACTGCAAATGTGGGAATTAATGCAAGAGAATTAAAGAATAAACATACTAAAATTAATGTTACTGCAATATTTTTTTTCATATATAAAACCACCTTCTAAATTAGTAATATAAATATCACTTTTTAACCAATAAATACATCTCCATTACCAACTATCGCGATTCTGTAGTCGGGTTTAAGAGGTAATAAATTATATTTTTCAGATTGGGGACCCAATCGTATAGATTGCAGTTGAAGTTGATTTTCATCAAAAAGAAGTATATAAACACTATCTTTGGGGGATACATTTTGAACACTATAGGTATTTACTGGAGAAAAATTAAAATCAGCTGCTTTATAAACTCCTTCTTTAAAAATGTTAGCAGCAAATGTGGAGAGTGTCAGATTAAATAATAAAAATATTGAAATCAAGAATAGTAATATAAATTTTTTCATAGCATAACCACCTTAAGATTTTAGTATAAACAACAAATATGAATAATTTTATTATGTGAAACTTTAAATTAAATATTCAAATTTTATGTTGGTGATTCAATGGAAAGAGCTTACTAAACAATACTACTAAAGGAAGTACCAAAAACTGTATCACTTGCTATTGATTAGAACCAGATATTAAGGTATCTGCAAAAGTGTATTTAATAACCAAGCTTTTATTGCATTTACATAATATGCTATAATTGATTTATAAAGTAAATAGTGGTTGGCATAATGTTAAAAGTTTTTCATTCATATTCTGTACAAGCTAAAACAAATAGAAGCAGGAGGTATAGTAAATGATAAAAGTTCCTTCAAACGTATTGAAAAAATTATGTCTTGCATATCAAACAACAGATGCAGATATCACCTATCTGGGTGGTGGACGAGAAGATTCAGATGGAATAGCTTATACTTATTATCTAAAAGATAAAAAATGGTTCTTAAGATTCTTGAAATGGAGAAGTCTGCTGCTATTTACCTGCATGCAGGGATATCTTGATACAAATGAGCAATTGAAAAATGGCTTTATAGCTAAAATCAAAGAACCACCGGAAATTTTCAGATCAAACTTATATATTTAAAGAATTTTTTGGAGGAATTATAATGAGAATCATAAAGGATATTACAAACTTTATTTTTCTGGAAAATGAACCAGAACAGGCAGATATCATTTTTATTGCAGGAAGCGCTTACCCTGAAATTGCAGAGAAAGCAGCTGAAATTTGGAGTAATGGTTATTCTATGACAATCCTTCCATCTGGAAGGTATAGTGTAAAACGTGGGTATTTCCCAGGACCATTATCAAAAGCAGACATATATGATGGGCAATTTAATACAGAATGGGAGTTTTTAAAAGATGTATTGGTAAAAAATGGAGTGGATGAAAATTCTATTTTAAAGGAAGATAAAGCAGAGAATACCTATGAAAATGCTCTTATGTCAAAAGGTGTTACAGATAAATATAATTTAAATATTAAGAAAGCTATTATATGCTGTAAGTCATTTCATGCCAGGAGATGTTTAATGTATTATCAATTGCTTTATCCACAAACTGAATTTATTATTTGTCCTGCAGAAATACAAAGTATTAATAAAGAAAATTGGTTTGAATCTGATTATGGTATTGATAGAGTAATGGGAGAATTGATGAGATGCGGTGGGCAATTTAAAGATATAATAAAACCATTTATACTATTTAAGGATAAGCTTTTATAATTTTCAAATTGAAACAAATAATAATTTATTATGGATAATGAATAATATTTGAATGAGAACAATATGTCTATGATGGAAAGTTGATTTAATTAATTAGAATTTAAAGAGTTTTAGGATAATGAAGGGTGAACCGTACTGTAAATAAAGGATAATAAGTAAAATAAGGTGAAAAATAGTGGCAATGATAGATTCCTAGCATATTTAAGTAACGGAAAAGAAACAAACTTAATCAGATAGAAAAGGTTGTTTCTTCTTTTGTTACTTAAAGTGAAATGATAAATATTGTTAATATAAATATTTTTGTATTAGGCATTTATAACATGGAGAATTTTTATTAATTATATTCTTGACTCTTACCTTACGTGATAGTATATCATAGTTTTAAGGAGGTGTATAATGTGAAGACTGTAAATGAGGTATCAAAAATAGCAGGAGTTAGTGTAAGCACATTACATTATTACGATGAAATTAATTTGTTGAAGCCAACAAAGATTACAGACACAGGATATAGATTATATACAAATGATGATTTGGTTATTTTGCAACAAATTTTGTTATTTAAAGAAATAGGAATCCCACTCGCTGGCATTAAAAAAATTCTTGAAGATTCTGATTATGATAAACAAAGAGTTTTAGAGTGTCAGAAGCGGTTATTATGCATTAAAAGAAATAGGTTAAATAGTTTGATTAATCAAATTACCAACATGAGTAAAGATGATACAATGCTGGATTTTAATTTCATGAATAGCGGAGAAACTGAATGGGAATTAATCTGGGAGGAGATTTACCATAGGCAAGGAGAAGTACAGCATGAAGTATTGAAAACAGTGGAAGAAGCAGTGAAATATTTTAAAGAGAACAGAGTAAAGAGAGTATTAGATTTAGGTTGTGGAATGGGAAGACATTCTCTATATTTGCTACAACAGGGATTTGATGTTACAGCATGTGATATTTCTAGAAAAGGTCTTGAAGTTACTAAAAAGAAAGCAAGCAAAGCTGGATTTAAAATTGATATTACATGCTGTGATATGAGAGAACTTCCATTTAAGGATAATATGTTTGATGCAATTTTATGTGTATGGGTGTCTGGTCATGGAAATCTACAGGATATGAAAAAGCATGCTTCTGAAATGTTGAGAGTAGTTAAATCAAATGGAATTATTTTTGTAGATTATCCTTCTAAAGAGGATGAAAGATATGGTATTGGGATTGAAATTGAAGAAAATACTTTTCTTGAAAATATGCCAGGAGAAGAAAAAATACCACACTATTATTGTGATGAAAATGAGATAGAGGATACTTATAAAGAACACAATACTAATATTAATCCATACACATATTCGTTTTATGATAAACAAAATAATGAACATCATATAAAAGCTTATGTGTGTTTCATACAAAAAAGTATTTAGGGGGTGATAATGTGAAATTAGATATAAATGTGCTTGTTTTCCAAAAGGCAACAGTAGATGAGGTTGATAAATTGATTTATATCATTCATAGATGTTTAAAAGAGGTAAATAGTAAAGATTATGAACCTTGGGAGATAGAAAAGCTTTTAAATGAATTCACTGAAGAGCGTTTAAAAAATAGTATATTAAACAGGCATTTTTATTCAGTTAAGTATAATGGGGAAATAATAGGTATGGGAGCTGTCAATCGAGATACTAGTCAAGAAAAGCAAAGTTATTTCACAACAATATTTATAAATCCAGATTATCATAAAATGGGAATAGGAAAGAAAATTATAAGATTTTTAGAACAGGATAAATGGTGTTTAGAGAGCAGTTTAATCGAAATACCATCGTCAAAAAGTGCACACAAGTTTTACAATAAATTGGGATATAAATATCGTACAAATCCACCTGTTTTTAAAGAGGATGGTTCAACAATTATGTACAAATACAAGTAGTTTTGAATAATAAGAATTCTAAAAGTAGTAATGGTATTAGATTTGAATAATTTGGTATAAAGTACATCATAGAAAATATAACTTAATACTGAATTTAACTTATGGAGAATAACCAAGTTTAAAAAGAATAAGGTTATTTTTTTATTATGAAATATTGTAAATAGATAATGTTTAAATTGAAATTATGGGATATAATAAAAATATAAAGAGATGATAGGAGTGTGAATATTGGCTAAATATACTGATATAAAGCACGAAGATTTAATAATGAAAAAGGCAATGGAATATTTGCAGAAGAAGGGCTAAAGTTTTTTGGAATAGACAAGAAAGTAAAGGATTCAAGTTCAACAGAAATAGTTGTATTAGAAGCAAAAAATCTTCATATGGATTACACTTTTCTAATGGAAGATGATACATATATTCATGTAGAATTCCAAACAACTGATAAGAGAAACGATGATTTAAGAAGGTTTAGAGCATATGAAGCATTACTAAGCTTTCAAACAACCAAAGATGTAGTAACCTACGTTGTATATTCCAATGGGATTCATAATACAAAATCTATATTACAGACAGGAATAAATGAATATAATATAAAAGTAATATCAATGTATGATAAAGATGGAGATATTGTAATTAAAGAAGTTGAAGAGAAATTAAATAATAATATTGAAGTAACAAAGCAGGATTTAGTTGCATTAACATTTACACCAATAATGGGTGGTAAACTAACTAAATTGGATAGAATAATAAAAGCAATAAGAATTGTAAGGAAAATAAACAATCACTATAGATATGATATTGAATCAATGCTATATGCATTTGCAGATAAATTTTTGGACGGGAAAGATTTGGAAAAAGTAAAGGAGGAGATAAGTATGACAAAGCTAGGAGAAATGTTGGTTGAAGATGGAATAAAAAAGGGCGAAGAAAAAAAGGCAATAGAAACTGCAAAGATTGCAATAAAAAAAGGTCTTTCGGATGAATTGATATGTGAATTGACAGGTCTTACAGAGGCACAAGTTAGTATAATTAGGCAATCAATAAGTAATTAGATAAGTCTTAAAGGATACTGTAAAAGGTATCCTTTTTCGATAAAAAGGGGTATCATTTGCTACTGATACGGAGAACCGTACCATAAGTAATAGAATAGTTACAAAATATGCTATAGTAAAATACGGGTATAAAATCTATGTATTAGATTATTAAGGGAGATAGTAGATAATTTATATAACATGTACTACCTAATATTTATACATTAGAAATTGCAACTTAAAGTTGCAAGGAATGAGAAAAAAGAAGTTAAAGGTTGGTGTAAGAATAAGGTTAAATCCCATTATAATAAGTTTATTATAATGTAAAGGAGAGTTTAAAATATGAGCTTTGGACAAAACATTCAATTTTTAAGAAAAATGCATAAAGGAATGACTCAAGAAGAGTTAGCAGAAAAAATGGGAGTTTCTCGTCAAACTATTTCAAAGTGGGAACTTGATGCTACCTATCCTGAGATGGAGAAGGTGATAGAACTATGTAAACTTTTCTCATGCTCTATGGATAAGTTAGTTAGGGAAGATATAAATATGATTAATGAAGCCTATTCAAATATTAGAGTAGAAGAAGTAGATTCATTTTCTTTTGTTAAATATGCGGTTATAAGTAGAGAACCAGAAGAAAATGCTATAAAACATATAAAAGATTGGGCTAATAGCAATGGAATTAATCACCCACAAATAATAGGATGGGATTTTCCACATGTATCACAGGAGCAAATCAATGTATATCATATGCATGGATATGTTGCAGCTTGTATTTTACCTTCGAATTCTAAAGTTGCGTGTAATAACTTAGAAGTTAGCACTCAAATAGAACAACAATATGCAGTTATTACAATTAGAGAACCTTTTATTGATCCATTTACTCTTATTCCGAATGCATATAAGACACTTATGATATACATAGAAGATAATATCCGTGGAGTTTTTACAGAGTATGATTTTTCTCAATTAGTAGCATATTTAGAATTGGATATTGGAAAATGAGTATATATTGTAATAATAGTAAGAATTTCTGCCGACATTTCTTTTACAGTAAATTTAATAAAAATAATTGTTTATTTTTTATTAAAAATTGATATAATATAATTAAATAGTAGTAAAATAAAAATAGGGCAAAACATACGGGAATATGTTTTAAACCCTACAGTATATAATTTTAGTTGCTTAGGCAACTGGTATCACTAAGAATTTTAGTTAAAAAATTAGTAGCTTTCCAAATTGCGTGAGGGGCTACTATTTTTTTGAGATTTTTTCTATAAGAATCACTATTAATGTTAATAGCGATATTAAAAATAATCCACCTTGAAATAGCAACGTTAAAACGTCATTACTCATTTGCATCACCTCCCTTCTAAAGAAGAGGTAAGTGATACCAGTAGCCCACAAAAACTATTAAATTATACACGGAAATTATAACATAATAATTCAAGAGTTACCATAGAAAATAAAGGCAAGAGAAAACTGTTTCAACAATATGTATGAAAGCAAAATGAAATTCAAGATAATAGTGTATAAGAGGTTCCATATAAGTTTGTAAGAGAGATACTGTTGGTGTTCAGTAAGATGCTATCAGAGTTTTCTTTCTAGGGAACAACAAAAGAGGCTACTGTATATGCTGATTCTAAAAATAACCATAAACAAAACTAGGGATATAGAATCAATGGAGCTTAATAGCAATGATAACTTAATAATGTACCTAAGTAATGGAGGAGAACCAAGCCCAGATGGGAATGGAGGAGGTTCTCCTTCTTATTTTGTTTCAAGAAGAAAGTTTATGATAAATCCTGTGAATATAAAGATATGTATATAATCATTAAACTATTAAAAGGTTCTGGGATGATCTAGATAATGAGGAACTGTTTAGAAAATAAGTATGATATTATAGAAATATATAAATAGTTATAAATGAAAATAGATACAAATATCATTAACTTAAGATTTGATTATAAGGAGAGAGCTATGTATACAATTGGACAAGTTACAGAAATCACAGGAATATCAAGGGACAGATTGAGATATTATGAAGAAAAGGGGATACTAAAACCTAAATATGATAAAAGTAATAATTATAGAGAATATAATTGGGAAGATTTAGATGTTGTTTTAGCTATTGAGTTTTATCGTTCAATGAATCTTAATACAAAAAATATAAATAGTATATGTGAAAATAGTAGCGTTAAAAGTATTAAGAAGTTAATGGAAGAAAAATATGAAGAAGTTACATCAGAGATTGAAAAATTACAGAGAATACAAGAAAATATAGATAATGTTACTAAACAATGTGAAAATATAGAATAAAATTTAAATTGTTTTTCTATAAGAGCAATGCCATCGTTTAAAGTAATAGGTGAAATATCTGATTACAGGGCTTATTCGGAATATAAAAATATACATCATATGAAAGATGAGTTGGAAATAAATACAATTCTAGGTAGTATTAAGCGGATGATTAAATTTTCAGATACAGGAATTGAAGAAAATAAAATATTAATAACAAGACATGCATTAGTAAATGAAAAAGATGAAAATTTAGTTAAACATAATAAGTGCATTTATACTATAGTACAGGATGGAATTTATAAAAAAGATGTTATGATAAAAACATTTAAAAATTCATTAAAATGGTGTAATAAAAATGGGTACAATCATAAAGGAATTGTATTTATAAATTTTATTTTAATATCGTTTAAGGAAAGGAATGCTGAGTCATATCTTGAAATATATGCTCCAATTGAAGAATAACATTGAAAAAATATTCCTTGACCTTGGTATAACCCCATAGTTTATTGTAATTTTATTAAATAAATTATGGGGGAGTTAGAATGAACAAAGATGTTAAAAAATATGTATTTTATACATATGCAACTTTTTGGATATTATTAATATTAGCTGGATTTGTAATGATGCAATATAAGTATCAGTGGGTATATAAGTTAGGAGTTATTATATTCTCTCAGGTACCAACGTTAGTTTTACATTTGCGATTCAAAAATTTTTGTCCAGGAATTACAAGAAAGGAGTTTTATATAAGTTTGTTTGAAAAGAGAATTAATTATAAAATGCTTTCAGTAGTAACGTTAATTATGATGTTGGTATTTTTTATGGCTGTAATTATTGTGAAGTATATTTATGGAGATTCTTTTAGTAGTTTACTTGAGTTTTCAGTACAATCAATTGTAATTAGTTTTATATATAACTTTCTATGTGGTCCACTTGGAGAAGAGGCAGGATGGAGAGGCTTTTTACAGCCTATTATGGAAAAAAAGTATGGTGTGATTAAAGGGTCATTCATAATTGGTGTCATATGGGCAATGTGGCATTTTCCTTTATGGTTTACTTCAGGATATATGGGAATGAATCTACTTATATATTCAATTTCATTTATTATATGCATTATTGCATTTGCGGTGATTATTGGTATATGCTATAAATACAATACTAATTTATTTGTAACAATGTGGATACATCAGATATTTAATTTTAGTCTATCTTTGTATAAAGGTGATTTGTTACATATATTTACTGTTTTCACAGTGTTTTATGTATTAGTAGCAATAGTATTTGTGTTATGGGAAAAAAAGCAACATATGAAGCATCAAGTCAATATATTTGTTTCGGATAATTGATTGATAAATTTCTAAGATACATCAGTTAAATTCAGTATAGCAAATAGTGTTTAGGATTTGCTTTTTATATAAGTGAAAAAGAGGATAGGCTATCACTTACTACTGATACGGAGAACCATATCATAAATAACGGAGTTTTTTTTGTTAATAAGTATTGAAGGATTTACTGTTGATTAGTAAGTTCCTAATGAATAAAAAAATGCATAGTTAATAAGGAGCGAATTATATGAGCGAGATTTTAGGAAATGATCTTAATTTAGATTTAGATTACAAAAAGAATCTTTTAGAAAACCACATTAATTTCCTATCAAAGCATAGAGGAATGGAAGAGTGTATTAAATACGGAAAATTTATTCACAGCGATAATCCAGATTTCAATATCTTTTTTCAATTTTCAAATGAAGGTATAGAGAAATTGAACAAGAAATATGCTATTTACCTGCCACAATGGATTTCAATAAATGAACAAATAAAATTAAAATACAAAAAATGCGGCAGCCTTACCTATATGATTTTAGGCAATAAAGAACCAAAATGGAAAATTAATAAGAAAATAGTTATAAAGAGAGCAAATTGTCTTTCTGACATTGAAGATTTTAGCGTTGCACAGGCATGGGGATTTTGTGAAACTAAAGAAAAATTCAATCAAGCATATCCATGGATGAGACAAAAGAATATAGAAAATATTGACGACAATACTCAAAATTTTTATATTGCATATGATGATGGGAAGCCTGTTGGTGTTACATTGTGCATTTATTATAAGAATATAGCGGGAATTTATGCTGTTACTACACTTCAGGAATATAGAAAACAAGGAATTAGCACTACTTTAATACAAAGGGCAGTTGATGATGCCATTAATAACAATATAGAATCAATTACTTTGCAAACATATATTGAATCATATTCACATTCTTTTTACAAAAAACTTGGATTTCAGGATGTATTTGATTGCAATATTTTTAAAGCTATAGATTAAAATAAGGGGGAATACTATGGATAAAAAGCATTATGTTTTAAAATCATTTCCATCAAGACCAACTTTTATGCAGGATATGACAGAAGAAGAAAGAACTGTTATGCATGAACACATAGCTTATTGGACAGACAAGGCAGAAAAGGGAATAGCCATTGTTTTTGGACCTGTTTTTGATCCAAAAGGCGGGTATGGTCTGGGAATTATTGAAGTGGAGAATGAGGACGAAGTTCATAATCTTATCAAAGATGACCCAGCTGTTAAATCAGGGATACAAAGGACGGAGTTCTACCCAATGCGTGCAGTGCTTCCTAAATGGTGGCAGACAAATCAGAAATAATACATAAAATGAAGGGTTATATGGGATGGTAGATAAATTTAAGATAGAAGTATAACCTTAAAGGGTGTTGGCTTAGTGCATAGTTTATGCATTTTATGCCAGTACCCTTTTTTATTTTAGTATAGATAGTTTGTAAATGTAAATGGTTCACCAATGTATGAGAAAAAGAAAAAAACTAATAATTTTATTCTGGAGGAAAGCTGCATTGGCTGCGGGCTTTGTGAAAAAAATGTCCAGTTAGAGCAATGCAAATGCAGAATGGGAAGCCGGTTTAGATAAAAGATGAATGCACCCTATGCCTTGGCTGCCTTCATAGATGTCCGAAATTTGCAATTCAATATGGAAAAAATACAAAAAACCATGGGCAATTTGTAAATCCTATTAATAACGATTAAAGTATATTAGGCAAGTCCATTAGAGATTTTAATTCAACATCTGATTCAAATGGTAAGACTTCTTTTTTATTATTAAAGCGATTTATCCAAGATACATTGAAGCCAAAACTTTTAGCACCAGCTACATCCCAACTATTAGAAGAGACAAACAAAATTTCATTTTTATTAAGGTCATATTCTTCTAAAATTAAATTATAGACAGTAGGATGAGGTTTATATATTTGAAGATGATGAGCAGAAAGACAGGAATCTATATATGAATTTATCTTAGAATTTTTAATAGCCATAGTTAACATGCTAGGTGAAGCATTAGATAATATAGCAGTTGATATTCCTCTTTCTTTTAATTTAGATAAAGTAGTAGGAACTTCTTTGTAGCAATTAATATTTTCATATGCTTTTAAAAGATTAATTTTTAAATAATTATTTTTGATATTAAAATAATCTAAAGCGTAATCTAGCGATTCTTCAGTAATACACCAAAAGTCGTCATATCTATTCATAAGACTACGTAACCAAGAATATTCTAATTGTTTAGATCTCCAAAGAGTTGAAAATGGTTCTGATATATCCCCCAATTCGTTACAATAGTGTTTAGTTACTGAATTAATATCGAATAATGTACCATATGCATCAAAGACGCATAGTTTAATATCTTTCAAATTTTTCATAAGAAATGCCTCCATATATCAAAGTAAAATTTTAACTTATGATATAATTATAAAACGATGTTATTTCGATGAAGATAGAAATGATAGTTTTATTTTATAAAAGTTTGGGGGAATTTATTTTGAAACCAGACCCTATGGTAAATGATATTGCATCATTAATAGCCGATTCATCTAGAAGCATAATGCTTATGAGTTTATTAGGAGGTCAACGTACAGCAGGAGAATTAGCAAAAGTGGCTTGTATTAAACCACAAACAGCAACATTTCATTTGTCTAAAATGGTTAACGCAGGAATTATTGAAAAAACTATATATGGCAGGTATAGTTATTTTAAATTAGCTAATGAAGATGTTGCAAAATTACTTGAATTGCTTATGAAACTTTCAAAATCACCTAAAATCAAGTCATTAAATCAATCTATACATTCAGAAGCTTTAAGAAATGCGAGGCTTTGTTATGACCATATTGCTGGAACCTTAGGAATAAAGATTACAGAGGCTCTTTTAAGATTTGGCTATATTCAATTAGAAAATGATATATTCTATATTACAAAACTTGGTATAAATAAATTAATTGAATTAGAAATAATAAATCATAGTTTGAAAGATATAGAAAACTTACGAGGAATTAAATGCTATGATTGGAGTGAGAAGAATTATCATATGGCTGGAAGATTAGGAAAAGTTATTACAAGTGGTTTAATTGAATTAGGCTGGGTTAAAAAATCTCTTGTAAACAGAGAAGTTGGAATTACAGAAGATGGTAAAAAGAATTTATATAAACATTTTGGTATAGAATGTTAAATTTATATTTTGTTTCTAGAGGAAGGTTAATTATACACTTACTATACCATAAAATTACAAAAAAATCAAGTATTGTATTATAATTGGCAATGTAGTTTAATGATTAAGAAAGTAAGACAAAGAATGTATTTTATATGCTAATTTTAAGGAGGATACATAGTAAATGAAAATTGAAAACGGAATTTATATGCTTGAAATATTATCTGATACAACGGGAACTCCAACTATAATTTATCCAACGTTGATTTTAAATAATGATTCATTAATTTTAATTGATACTGGCTTTCCTGGTCTGTTTAATCAAATTTGTGAAGCAATTGAGAAAGAAGGACTACAATTTAGTAAACTGAACACAATAATTTTTACTCATCAGGATATTGACCATATTGGAAATGTTTATGACATTTCAAAAAAAGTATCTGGAGACATTACAACTTTTTCTCATGAGGAAGAAAAGGCATATATAAATGGTGAAAAGGCTCCCGTTAAACTTGCTAAGCTTGAAAGTAACTTGGAAAATTTACCTGATAATATGAAAGTAGTACACAAAATGCTAAAAGCAGGCTTTGAAAAAAATAAAGTAAATATAGATGAAACTTTGAGTGATGGACAAGAACTACCTTATTGTGGTGGGATAACTGTTATTCATACACCAGGTCATACTCCTGGACATATTTGCTTATACTTTAAACGTTGGAAGATACTAATTGCTGGAGATGTTTTTTGCGTTAATGATGGTATTCTACTAAGAGGAAACCAAGATTATAATTTTGATAATGAAATAAGCGTGAAGTCTATTCAAAAATTAATAAAATATGATATTGAAACGGTAATTTGTTATCATGGTGGAATATATAATGACAATGCAAATAAGCGTATAGCAGAATTGGCAAATGAGTCATTATGTTAATAGATAGATGGATCAGTTAAAAGTAGAATAATAAGAAGTATCTTTGGGTGCTTCTTATTTTCAATAAAAGAAATTATTATATTATGGAATGATTAACAAGTTAATATTAAGCTGAGTATAATGTAATATTGTATTTAACGCTATAGTAGAGGACAACTGTTATATTAGATACTGGAGCAATAGTAACAGGGGGAATTAGGTTAGCAGCCAATAGATATGTTCCGATTGGTGCAATTATAAATACACAAGCTAAGGCAGATAATCTTTTTGAAGTACCAAAGGAAAAATCAGATTTTTCAGGAAAGGTTATTAAAGTTAATGTAGAGCTTTCAGAAGTTTACGAATTGAAATTTGGTGATACACGTTGTAGTTGCGGCCTTTGCTGTAATCATAGTACATTAATTGATAATTAGAGAAAAATCATAGTTAATAACTTGTTTTAGCATTAATGCAAGCAATATTTTATACATTTATCAGTAATAAAAGGTAGGATATATAAATATTCTATCTTTTTTACTGGCAAAAAACTGCAATTATATGCGGTATTAAAAGTGTTAAGTCTATTAAATTTGGATATTTGCTTATGTGGAAATAAAGGATCGCAAGCTTCTATAATAATGCCCATGAAAATCAAATATGATTTTCATGGGTTATTTTATATTTAAAGTTAATTATATATTATAACCAATGTAAGGCACAATAAATGGATTGAATGCTAAAGATTAAAATGTGATATATGTTATATATTGACAACAATAATAAGAAATGTTATAGTTACTACTGTGGTAGTTACTATGACGTTGTTGTTAAATATACATAGAAATTTTTTATTTGAAAGGAGATTGAAATAATAATGATAGAAAACTCTTTAATTGAGAAATTACAAAATTTTGGACTAAATCAATATGAAGCTAAGGCTTATGTTTCATTATTAAGCATAGGTACATCAAATGCTTATAGCATAAGTAAAGCATCAGGAATACCACGTTCACGAATTTATGATATCCTTGAATCACTTACTAATCGCGGAGTTGTAATGTTTGAGGAGACAAGTGATAACGTTAAAAATTATACTGCTTTACCTGCAAATGTGTTTCTAGAACGAATACGTGAAGAATGGAGTAGTAATTATAGTGATGTGGAAAAGGAACTTAAGCAGATTGAAGCTAAAGAAAAAAAAGATGATATTTATGTTTCAACAGTAAAGGGTGAAAAAAATATATTGACTTTTTGTAGAAATTTGATCAGGGATGCAAAGGAACAGGTAGCTATTTCAATCTGGGGGTCTATGTATTCAGAATTGCTGCCTGATTTACAAAAATGTATTGAAAGAGGCTGCAAAGTGTCTGGAATAACTTTTGGAGTAGAAAATCCAATTAGTGTTTTGGATAAGCATAGAATGAATAAAATTCATAATAGCATTGAAAAAAAGCCATGGTTTATTCTTTCCAGTGATAGTAAGAAATTATTATATGGTCATTCTTCAGAAGTTAATGGAAATGCTTTTTACACTGATGATCCTACCCATATTTATTTGCTTGAAGATTATATTTTACATGATATTGTGATTAATAGACTTATAAAAAAAGAGGAAAATGAAAATATAGCTGTGAAAATGATATCAGAAATTTTAAATGAAATGAAAAGTGAGTCTTAGAAATAAATTAGCGAATTAATTATGGAAGGATGTATGTAAGTTATGAAAAATGAAATTAAGTCCATATTAATAGGAATAGCTGGTGGAATAGGTGCTGGATTGATTGGTATTGGAGGAGGTATTATAATGGTGCCTTGCATGGTATCAATACTCGGAGTACCACAACATAAAGCTCATGCTACTTCATTAGTAGCTATTACACCTTTAGCACTCATCAGTGCTATAGTTTATAACAATTATGGAAATTTAAATATATATTTAGCTTGTTTATTATCTGTTGGAGGAATAATAGGCGCCTATATAGGTGCAAGTTTAATGCCTCATGTTAATAAAATTGTATTAAGACGCTTGCTTGCAATACTATGTATAGCTATGGCAATAAAGATGGGAGTTGGTTTTTAGTGACTATTATAATATTAACAATACTTGCAGGAGGAATTACAGGCATACTTAGTGGTATGTTAGGTATTGGTGGCGGAGCAATTATGGTTGTCATCATGATATCATTATTAGGTGTTACCCAACATGTAGCCCAAGCAGCAGCATTAGCGGCTATTATTCCAACAGCTTTTGTAGGTGCAGCAAAGCATCATAAAAATAGTTTGTTAGATTATAAGGTTGGAATATATTTAGCTATTGGAGGGATTATTGGGAGTTTGGTTGGAGCAAATTGTGCCAATATGCTTAATGAAGATATGCTGCGTAAAATTTTTAGTGTATTTTTTGCTGCTATAGGAATTCAATTATTAATAACTTCATTTAACGCACAATCAAAAAAATAATAGATTAGTATGTTTGCCTATTTCGCATTATACTGCGTAACACAAATATAGTTAATTTCGGTAGGCTATCACATATTCTATGTAGATATCGCGTAATGGTAATACAAGAAATTTTAAAAGTAAAAAAGTGAATATATTAAATATAGTGCTTAGAATTACTCTAAACACTATACTGTAAACTATGAAAAAGGGGAAAAAGATATTTCACCAGTACCAACAAGCACTATAACATCTCCTTCTTGAATAGGGCCCAGTTTTACAGTTTCATTTGGATCATTAAATCTTAAAAATAATTCTAGACCACCTTTAGAGTTAATAACTATGCTAGTAAGAGGTTTACCAGGGGTTATCAGTTTAGCTGTAATATATTTTCCAGTATATTGAGAGGTGTCATAAATACCCTGTGTATAAGTAGTTGCAATAGGAATTGGTTGTGCTTGAGGAATTTTAACAAATGCAAATAAAGATATTAGAAAAAATGCTGAAAATTTCGTTATTTTCATGACAGCACCTCCATCTATTAGTATTTTATTTTTAGAATTAGAATATGCAATTTATTGACAACTAAAGTACTAATAATTTTAAGTCACCATACTAAAAATGTCCTAATAAATAAAATATTAGATATGTTGTGATAAAAGATATATTGCCATTTTTAAGTCACGGTAGTGGGAGAAAATACTATGTAACAGGAGTCAAAACAGTATTTGCAATTAATAACTTTAAGGAAGGCATTTATAAATCATTGAATTTGCGATTTTTTAATACATCATTTATTTAGAGATTTATTCACTCAATCTGAAATAGATAATTCAATTTCAAATTGAGTGGCATTATTTTGAAGTGCATATACATGAAGCATGACTTCATTACAATTTAGATTAACTATTGCTTTAAGTTTATCATTTAAAGCAATAGTTCTCTCTGGTAAAATTGCCATCGCTTTATTATTCTCAATCATTGAAATAAGAATATCTATGGTATCTACTTCAACAACAGTCATATTATCTAGTTTATTTTTCTTTAGATAATCAAGGGTTTCTATTCTATAAGGACAGTCAATATCTCTGCTAATAATAATTTTATTATCAAAAAAATCATTGTTATTTCTTTTTGCCTTTGTCCAAAGAACCTTTTCTTCCATAGTCTTAATTTCTTTAAATCCAATATTGTCCACTTCTTTGTTTACAATCATAAAATCAATGGTACAGTCTTTCAATTGTTGAATTAGTTCACTTGAAGATTTAGTAAAGATGGATACATTTTCATTGAAATAATAGTTCTGTAAATAGTTCTTGGAAATAGATTGTGTCGCTCCTATACGTACTTGATTCTTACTGATTGAAAACACTTCCTCCATATCTGAAAAAGCTGTTAAAACTTTTTCTGCATATGATAAAAATATCTCTCCATCAGTGGTTAATTTCATTCCTTTATTTGTTCTATGAAATAGGTTCTTCCCAATTTCGCTTTCTAGCTTCGCAATTCTTTTACTCACATTTGATTGAACATATCCTAATTTATTAGCAGTTTTCATAGTTGAGCTTAAATTCGCTACCTCATAAAATATCTTAATATCATTAATCTCCACTTCACCTTCCTCCTTTCTGGATATTCCCATATGGAATACCAAAGATGATTTATAACCATTATACATCATGGAACATCACTTGTATAATGAAATTATATTAGAAAGGACGTGATTATAATGCACGCTATGCAATATAAAATAACATTACCTAATGATTATGATATGAACATTATCAAAAAGAGGGTAAATAATAATGGAAAAAAAACTGATGGATTCCCTGATTTGTTATTAAAAGCATATTTAATAATAAATGATTCCACTAAAAAAGAATATTCTCCATTATATATCTGGAAAGAGTATAAAGGAATGAATAAGTTTATTTTTGAGGGGTTTTATGACAATATTCTAGGCTCATTTGGTTGGCAACATATAAATATCGCTATCCCAATACAATTAGATATAGCAGATAACATCTTACACTCTAAATATGTACTTGAAATTGAACATAATATTCAAGAAACAAATAAAATGTCCATCCCTAAATTTTCTCTACCAAATGAGAGCTGTTTAGGAAAAGTTATTGTTTATAATCCTGATAAATGGAAATATGTTGAATTTTATTTTTTTGAAAATATTTCAAAAGATTTAGAAAACTCTGGTTTAATATATGAAATTCTTCATTTATCAATGTAAAATATATTATTTCAGCTGAAAGCGAGGTAAAAAATATGCCATTTATCAAAGTATATTATAATGATAGTTTATCTGATAATGAAACTGACTTGATTAGTAAATCTATACATGATTCACTTATGAACAATTTTGAAGTTCCGGAAGATGATATTTTTCATCTCTTCTTACCTTATAAGGATAAACAATTTGTATTTAACGAAAACTACAAACTTTCTGTTGGTAAAGCCAGAACGAATAAAATGATTTATGTTGATATTCTATGCGGAAATGGACGTAGTTCACTACAAAAGGAAAAACTATTTTTAAGTATAGCTACCAATATTTCAAAAAGCATTGAGGTAAACCCGGCAGATATATTTATTACTATCAAAGAATCTTCACGAGAGAACTGGTCTTTTGGAGAAGGTGTAGCACAACTGATTGAAAAAGGGGGTATATAGTGAATAATAAAATGGCTTTTAAACCCTCAAAAGAAATGGAAGAACAAAATCCGCAATTAATGAAATATACTAAAGAAATTTTATTTGATGAAATCTGGCTTGATGAATCATTAAGCTCCAGGGAGAGAAGTCTAATTACTTTATCAGTTTTAGCCACAATTGGAAACACCGAGCAATTAGATTATCATATCAAAAGTGCATACAGAAATGCACTTAATAAAGATGAATTAATAGCTCTAACTACTCATCTAACGTTTTATATAGGGCTTCCATCATCAATACAATTGTTGAATAAAATAATGGATAGCTAGTACCGAATTATTTGATTAAGTATTTTAAACAGACACTTTCATCATTGGATATACTAAGGAGGGGTTTTTATGTTGACTAATAACAAACCAGCACTAATTCTCATTGATATACAGAAAGGATTTGATGATATCGAGTATTGGGGAGGAGAAAGAAATAATATCGAAGCTGAGGGAAAAGCCAGTATACTATTAAACATTTGGAGAAGAAGCAACCTCCCAATTTTTCACGTTAAGCATTGCTCTACTAATCCGATATCAAGATTAGCTGAAGGGAATGAGGGTAACGAATTTAAGGATTTGGTAGCTCCAAAGGTTAATGAAGTTGTAATAAAAAAAAGTGTAAATAGTGCATTTATAGGAACGAATTTTAAGGAAAAACTTGATAATGGGGACATAAACCAACTTGTAATAGTTGGTTTAACAACAGACCATTGTGTTTCAACAACTACTAGAATGGCAGGCAATTATGGCTATGAAGCATTTGTTGTTTCTGATGCAACAGCTACTTTCAATAGAAAAGGAGTAAACGGTCAAGATTTTTCGGCACAACTAATACACGAGACAGCCTTAGCAAGCTTAAAGGATGAATTTGCAACTATTATGACTACAAAAGAAATTATTGACATTTTAGTTAATGATGATAATAAGCAATATTCTTATATGGTGTAACAGTTAAAATGAGAAAAATAAGAAGTATCTAAGAGGTGCTTCTTATTTTTAATAAGAGCTTGCTATATAAGTGAGAAAGAGAAAGTGTTATCACTTGCTACTGATATGGTGAACCATATCATAAATAAATGATGTTTATAGTCTTAGACATTGATATAACTTGTCTAAGGCTATTTTTATAGGTGAAAATACCGTATCGCAAGTAATCGTGTAAAATGATTTTAATATGTAATATTTACTAATGGTGTTATAATGTACAATAGGTAATATAATCTTAAGCTATATTATAAATAGTAATTTCTAGTACAGATTATTTATATAATATTCATTGCATTAAAATACACCTAATGCAATGATTCTTTACTGAATTCTTGATATATTTGTAACGAGGAGGTGAGGCTATGGATTGGCAGAAGTGCATGAATCAAGCACTTGATTATATTGAAAATAATCTATCTTGTGATATTGATTATTATGTAGCAGCAAAGATTATGAACTGCTCGGAGTGGGAATTTCGCCGAATTTTTTCTTTCTTAGCTCAAATTCCATTGTCTGAATATATTCGTCATAGGCGATTATCTATTGCCGCAATAGAGATTAAAAAGGGCGAAAAAATAATTGATGTTGCTATACGTTATGGATATGAATCTCAAGCAGCTTTTTCAAGAGCATTTAGTCGATTTCATGGAATAGCGCCATCTTTGGCTCGAGACGAGGATGTAGCTCTAAAAACATTTCCACGCCTGTCCTTTAAACTAATATTAATGGAGGGAAACGTTATGAATAAGAATTCTAATCACAGAACTAATATTATAGGTGCTGGTGAAGTTGGTTATGGTATTTCGATTGATATGGACAAGAACAACATTCATAAAACTAACAGTTCTTTTTGGGATACTAAAGGCAGCGAGGTCATAGGTACAACGGCACTTCCTAAATATGGATCATTTGTTTCAGAGGAGAAATTGCATCTTTTTGGCGATGTATCAGGAAAAAAGTTGTTAGAAATAGGCTGTGGAGCCGGGCATTCTTTAAAATATCATGGAGACCGTAAGGCTTCTGAATTATGGGGGATAGATATTTCTGAAAAGCAAATAGAAAAAACTAGGGAATATTTATCATTGAATGGTTTTTCTGCAAAATTGATCTGTTCACCAATGGAAGAAGATTGTGGAATACCTGTAGATTATTTTGACTATGTTTATTCTGTTTATGGTATTGGTTGGACTACTGATCTTGAAGGTACTTTTGGTAGAATTGCTTCCTACCTAAAAAAAGACGGTATGTTTATTTTCAGTTGGTCTCACCCAATACATAAATGCGTTGCTGTGGAAAATGATTCGCTTACTTTTAAAAAAAGTTATTTTGATGAATCGTGGTATACTGTAGCTCTTGAAGGTGGTGCTATATCTTTATCGGATCAAACTATCAACTTATATCAACGCATTAACAAAAGCAGGATTTATCATCGATGAAATGATTGAAGAATCTGGCGAGGATATGCTTCAATCACATAAGGAGGGGGACTTTGTCAAAAAAGCCAAAATGCTTCCTCTAATATTTGTAATCAAAGCAAGAAAACTATAGCAATTTAAAAAGTTATTTTTACATTTAGTGTTTTGTTCGTATACTATAGTATACGAATCGAGTTTCATTTATCAATGGTAATTTAATAATGCATATAAGTAATGTAGGAGAACCAAGTTCAGATGTAGATGGAGGAGGTTATCCTTCTTATTTTGTTTCCAGAAGAGAGTTGATGATAAATTCTGTTAATATAAAGATTTGTATATAATAAATTATTAAATTATAAGTTTATGAATAGCTTTGATAAAGGGATCAGATAAATAGTGTTGGGGTTATTTGACAATAGTTCGATATCGAAGTATACTGAAAATATGAATACAGATAATACTATAAATTTAATTGGAAGAATACGAGAGAAAAGTAATAAATATTTGTTAAAAGAGATGGGAAAATTAGGATTAGAGAATATTGCATTATCACATGCAGATATATTAGCGGCTTTATTTAAATATGAAGAAGCAACTATGACTGAAATAGCAGATACTATTCATAGAGAACGTTCTACTGTAACAACATTGGTAAGTAAATTAATTAAACTTGGATATATTTCAAGTAAGAAAGATTCTAATGACAGTAGGTCAAGTATTATATATTTAACAGAGAAAGGACATGGATTAAAAAATGGTTTTGAGGAAATTTCACAGAAGCTTTATGAACGTGAATATGAAGGTATTTCAGGTGAAGAAAAAGTGATATTTCAACGTGTTTTAAAAAAAATATATGATAACTTTTAGTATCATATATTTTTACATAAATACTTCGATATCGAAGTATAATTTTCATTAAATTATTTTTGTTGAGGGGGAATCAAGGTGGATATTAAAAAGCAAATAATTAAAGGTGATGGTTTTGATGTTCCAAGTATAGTTTTAACACCTGATAATTTTAAAGGTGCAGCGATAATAGTTCCGGGGTATGGCGGTTCAAAAGAAGAAGAATTAGGATTATCATATAGGGTGGCAGAAGCAGGATTTAAAACCTTTGCTATAGATTTTCGTGGCCATGGAGAAAATACTTCATGTTTTGATGAGAATATTATATTAGATTTAGAAACTTCAATTAATTATTGTAAAACCTTTGGTAAGGTAGTTGTTATTGGGCATTCATTAGGCGGAAGAATTGCATTAACCAGTAGTTCAGATTATGCTATAGGAATATCTCCAGCATTGAATACAATTTTTAGTGAAAATACTATCAATTTATTAATGAGTGCAAGGGATTATAGAGTTAAGCAAAAATCAGAAGGCATTATTAAAAAAGTTGTTAAAGATATTTCAGTATTTGATTTTAAGGATGATAATAAAAGGGCAATAATATATGGTTCAAGGGATATACCAGAGATAATAAGTGTATGCAAGAATTATAAAGATACAGCGAAAAATTCATCAATTATTGAAATTTACAATGCGTTGCATAGCGATATATGTACATTAGAAGATACTTTTCAAAATATAATTAAACAATTAGGAGAGTTTTTTAGATAAATTAAAAGTGTTACAAGTGATAATCTTAGAAATCTAAAAAAAATTTTTCTATACTTTTATTTATAGGAATTTCTGAAAATATAATATGTGTAGAAGTTGTAGAATCTAATGATGAAATAGAAGCAACAAATTTTTCGATTTCAGATATTGATTTAACACTTAATTTTAGCAATATGCAAGAATGACCTGCAATTCTATAACAGAAAATTACACGAGGATGATTATAAATAAATTCTTTAAATTTTTCAAACTTATCATTTTTAATATCAATTTGAATCATACATTGTATGGAAAAGTCTAAAGCGGCTTCATTTATTTTTATAGTGTACCCTTCAATTATTCCACTATCTTCAAATTTTCTTATTCTATCAGCAACTGATGGAGGAGATAGGTTGACTCTTTTTGATAATTCTCTAATAGATAGACGACTATCTAATTGAAGTTCCTTTAAAATTTTAATATCTGTATTGTCAATTTTCATATGAAATTAATTACCTTTCTTTTTGTTCAATTTGAAATGTTTTTTATTTAAAATGATAACAGGTATAAAGGAAAAATTATTATTAACTTATTATAATATAATAAGTTGCAGGCCTCAACTTTTATAAATAATATGAAGGGAATAATAATAGTGAAAAATAGTAAAGATTATGTGATTTTAAATAATGGAGTTAAAATGCCTTTGCTTGGATTTGGTACTTATAATGTTGAAGATTTGGGTAAACTAAATAATGCAATAAAAGAGAGTATAAAAATAGGATATCGTCATATAGATACAGCTTCTTTTTATGGAAATGAAGAAGTAATTGGCTGTGCATTAAAGGAAAGTGATGTATCTAGGAATGAGATATTTTTAGTTGATAAGGTTTGGAATTCAGAACAAGGTTACGAGAAAACTCTTAAGGCTTTCAAAAAATCTATGAAAAAACTTAATACCGATTATCTTGATTTATATTTAATCCATTGGCCACAATATTTAAATAAAGAAACTTGGAAGGCACTTGAAAAGTTATATAAGGAAGGATATATAAGAGCTATAGGGGTTAGTAATTTTACAATAAATCATTTAAAAGAGTTAATAGAAAATGCTGAGGTTATACCAGCAGTAAATCAAATAGAATTTCATCCAAGGCTTGTTCAGAAAGACTTGATGGAGTATTGTAAAGAATCTAATATTCAGCTAGAAGCTTGGTCACCTTTGATGAGGGGGGGTTGAAATTCCATTGTTACAGAAGCTTTCACAGAAATATGAGAGAACAATTTCTCAAATAGTATTAAGGTGGGATTTGCAGATGGGGGTTGCTACTATTCCTAAATCAACAACATATACAAGGATAAAAGAAAATTCAGATATATTTAGTTTTGAAATTAGTAAGGAAGATATAAGTGAAATTGAAAAAATAAATGATGGATTTAGGATTGGAATGAATCCTAATGAAGTTTATGAGAATCCAGAGATAATAATAGACTGATATATAGCTATAGAAATTGTTATATAAAAGTGTTATCACTTGCTATTGATACGGTGAACCATATTATAAATAAAGGATAATAAATAAAATTAAGGAATGTATTAAATTCATTCAATAGTTTGTATATCTTTTTTATAAAAAATCTTCATCTAAAATAGAAAAAGGAATACTTAAAGATTGATATTACTTCAAGTATTCCTTTTCTTCATAATTTGCGAAAATCCAATCTACATATACAATGATTTTTTCTGTTCTTTGGTTCTTCCAGGTCCGCATGTGATTTGGATGTATAGAACACCCTCAGTTCTATTTCCATTAATAAGATAATCCTCATCATAGTATATTTCTTCTTTTTTATGAGAATTAAAAATTTGAAAATAGTCTTTTGGAGGAATATTAAAATCCTCAATAAGTGAATTTAATATTCATTGATTAATTAAAGATAATTCTTGTCTATTATATTTCAACATCATATTGGAATATAGCCTATTATTAAATAGAATAGCTTATATTAAGTATATTAAATAATAGGTATATAATCATTAATGTTTTTATCTGTACACAGAAGCTTTATGAGGTTGCAAAGCTCAATTATAGTATCTTCTATGAATTCTTCTTCTAAATATGAGAAGCATATTCTAAGATTATTAAATTCTACTTCATTAGGATAACATATAGTTCCAGGTAAAAAAGAAATATTCTTTGTTGTAATAGAGTAAGATAATAACTTTTCAACATTAAGATTTTTAGGAAGTGTAACCCAAATATTTATTCCACCTTCAGGTATCGTCCACTTCATACTAGAAGGTACATGGCTTTTCAATAAACTAATTACCTTATCTCGTCTTTTCACCAGATGTTTATTTAGATTTTCAATATAATATGTGATTTTATTGGATCGGATAAAGTTTATAACAGTCTTTTGACTTAGTACAGATGTTCCAAGATCATGATTAGCTTTAGCAGCTATAAGTCGTGAAAGTATTGAACCCTCTGATATAATGGTAGCTAACCTATAGGAGGGACCTAGAATCTTGCTAAGACTTTTTATATAAACTACATGTCCATCAGTATCCATAGATTTTATTGATTTAATCTTTTCTTTTTTATATGAAATTTCATTCCAAGGATCATCTTCAACTATAATAATATCGTTAAATCTAGCTATATCTAAAAGCTCTACTTTCCGTCTAGCACTCATACTATATCCAGTTGGATTGTGAAAATTTGGAATAGTATATATAAGCTTTGGTGAGTACTTATCACATAGGTTAATTAAAATATCAGTTCTCATACCTTCGCTGTCAATAGGCACAGTTAAAATTACTGCTCCTCTGCATTTGAATAAATCTATAGCACCTGGATATGTAGGCGTTTCCATAACTACAATATCTCCAGGCCCAATAAATGTGCTGGCTATAAGACTTATTCCTTGCTGTGAACCACTAGTTACTAAAATATTTTCAGGTGAAGTAACTATTTCTTTTGATCTCAAGTATTGAGACATGACATTTCTAAACTCATAATCGCCTTGAACAGGAGGATATTGAGAAAGAAGCTTTATATCATTTTGAATTAAGCCTGAAGAATCCTTTAATATAGTTTTTGTAGGTAATAGTTTGTGATTTAATGAGGCCACGGACAAATTATAGTAATCATTGGAGTAGGATAAATTAGGATTATATCTAAATTGAGACCTGGATAAATAATCAGGCACAGACATTTGCCACTGAAGACTATCTTCTTCAGTAATATTATTAGATTTCCCCGTGCTGTTTCTTTCATTAACATAGGTACCTTTACCTTGGATTGTGGTTACCAAGCCATTTTGCTCTAAATTATTATATGCTTTAATTATAGTCATTGGGCTAATACCTAATTCCTTAGCTAGACTTCTGATAGAAGGTAACTTTTGATCAGCTTTTATAAATCCAGACATAATTCTATCCGAAAAGTAATGAACTAGTTGTTGAGTTATAGTAATTAGACTATTCTTATCAATTTTAATATTCATAAATAAACTCTCCTCAAGTGTTATATACAGTTATAATTATTATTGTTAAATTATATATTTGTATTATATCGTGAACAAACCTTAAAAGCTATCAAAGTTATAATTATATTTAAAAATTAACTGTTATACTTAGTGTTTGACTGTTATATATATAATTGATTTATAATTATGGAATAATTTATGTTTAAGTATAGGAGGGCTATTTAATGAAAAAATATTTATTAACCTTAGGAAAATTATTTTTAGGTCTTTTTTTATTTGCATTTGGTATAGTTTGTACAATTAATGCAAATCTAGGATTATCTCCTTGGGATGTCCTACACCAAGGAATATCACGACTTACAGGTATAACAATGGGGCAAGCTAGTATTGCAACTGGGATACTCATTGTAGTGCTTGATTGGGTATTAGGAGAGAAGGTTGGAGTTGGAACTATATGTAATATGATATTCATAGGTATTTTCATGGATTTATTGATGCTTAACAGTCTAGTACCTACTTTCAATAGTGTAATAGCAAGGATAATAATGATGCTTAGTGGAATGTTTATTATTGGAATCGGAAGCTACTTTTATATCAGTGCAGGGATTGGTTCTGGCCCTAGAGATGGTCTGATGATAGCATTAACGAAAAAAACTGAAAAATCTGTCAGATTTATCAGAAATTCTATTGAATTTTCAGTATTAGTTGTTGGTTATTTTTTAGGGGGAGCGTTAGGCATTGGCACTTTAATTATGGTATTTGGACTAGGCTATTTTGTACAGTTTGCATTTAGACTATTTAAATTTGATGTAAAAAAAGTTGAACACAAATTTATAAATGATCATGTAAAGCTAGTAAAAGACATCTTATCGTAAAAAAGAAATATGAAGGTTTAAGGTTAATTAATGAGGCTGTATATCATCATGTACGTCTTGAAGAAGAGCTGTTAGAAGTATTGACAGAAGAGAAGGAGATTTTCAACTCAATTTTAAGAAAGATAACCTTAAGCTTCGAAAAGAAATAAAAAATAAATTTGGAAATGATAGTTATGTTTAGGAACTAGTTAATGGAAATTAGTCGATTATTTAATTTATAGTTCCTATATAAGTTGCATTAAAGAACTTACAATCAATATTTTAGTGTTAATATAAATAAATGAACAATAATGTAACTTTATTATCGCAACTTATAATATTTTTCATGTGCTTAAATTACTAAATTTATGGTTTTAAATTATATGATTGTAGTGATAAAATAGCAATAATATAATATTTTGAAAGATTATTTCTACGAAAATTATTAGTTGGAGGGATTAAAATGAAACAGATTTATGCACCAGGATGTGCATTTATGCTTTATAAACCAGAACTTTCTAAAAAAGTATTTAAGTTTTTAAATAAGAACTTAGGAAATATACCTGAACAGTTGATTTGTTGTAGGAATAAGCCAAAGCTTGAAAGTGGCACACAGGTAATAAATGCTTGTGCAGGTTGTGATCAGAGATATAGAGAACTTTATGATAATATATCTACTATATCACTTTGGGAGATTTTGGCTGAAAGTAATACATTCCCGTTTCCAGACTATAATGGTATTAAAATGTCTATACATGATGCCTGTTCTACACGTACAGAGGAAAGGGTTCATTCAGCAATAAGAAGACTTCTTGAAAGAATGAATATAGAAATTATTGAACCGAAAAATACTCGTACTAAGGCGATATGCTGTGGGTACAGTTTCTACGATACTTTATCACCAGAACAAGTAAATAAGATGATTGAAAAACGCTCTAGTGAAATGCCTTGTGATAATGTAGTTGTTTATTGTTTTTCATGTATTAAATCAATACATATTGGACGGAAAAAGCCACGTCATATAATAGATCTTTTATTTGGAGAGGAAACTATGGTTAGCATTCTTGAGTCAGATACATGGGAGGATAAATTATCAGAGTTCATAAATAGTCATTTGTCTGATGAAAAATAATCATGACATTTTGGATCTGTTATTTTCTTTCAGATGCCTAAAAGAATAGTCTGCTGGTTCTAAATAAATAGCAAGTCCATTTGCCAGCCTATTTTCCACCATCCTTCTTCGGCAAATTGACCTAATAGCCTGCTATGAGGGCAATTTTCCTCATTGCCTGATGAAAAATATCCATGGCAACTTTGGACTTGTTATTTATTTTCATGTGCCTAAGGTCTTATTGATTGTGGAAATCTAAAAACATTTTCAGGATCATAAAGCCTTTTTATCTTTTTTAGTGTTTTATAATTTTCGCCATAGTATTCATACCCATAATGTTGAAGCTGAGCATAAGGGAAATTTACATAAGAACCATTTGTCAGAGGTTCCACATAGTTGAAAACTCGTGACACCCAGTTTTTAAATAGATTAGCATTGTCATCTTCTTCCCAATCTGCTGTTATGCCAATAATATAACTAGCTCCTCTATAGTAATAAGCTGAATAATCACTGGAGAAATCTTTTATCTTACCGCCCAAAGTATAAAGTCTGATAAAACAATCATCTCCAGGACTGCAGTCCACATAATTAATCAAGTTTCTGATGTTTGTTTTAGTTAGAGGACTATAAACAAATCTTCCTGTAGCCTTAAATCTATCTGGAGGTCCATAAAAAGCACCAATGGCTTTAATAGCATCGATAAAAGGTACATATTTTATTGAAGAGTCATCTAGTAAACCTGGAAGTAATAAAAATTCTTTTAAAATCTTTTCAGCTTCATGCTTAGTTCCATAGAAAAATCCGTTTAAATATATACCTTTTTTATTAATACCGGCAAAACAACTAATCCTTCTGTCTGCAGTTTTTAACCAACATTGCCATAGTTTAAAAAAGTTTTCTCTGGAAATTTTATTCCATCTAAGCTGTATAAGAGTAATATAATTTACCTTATGAAGCTTAAATGTATAGCTGGTCACCACTCCAAAGTTCCCACCGCCTGCTCCTCGACAAGCCCAGAATAAGTCACGATTTATATGGTTATTTGCAGTTATCAAATTACCTTCAGCATTAACCAATTGCAGCTCTATAAGGTTGTCCGATACTAATCCGAAGTTTCTACAGGATAAACCTATTCCTCCACCTAATACCAACCCGGAAATTCCAACTGTAGGGCATGTTCCGCCATCAAAAGCATATCCCTTTTCTGAAGTTACTGAGTATATATTTCCCAATCTTGCTCCAGCTTGAATTTTTACAGTATCATTTTCAGTATTAACCTCAATCATGTTCATAAGGGTTGTATCGATTACTATTACGCCATTAGCTGTTGAATAGCCTTCGTAATTATGCTTTCCTGTACGAATACGAAGTCCTACATGATGTTTTCTGCACCATTTAATAGCGTTGGATACATCTGTTGGTGTATAACAATAAACGATGGCTAATGGGAATTTGTTAATTGATAGATTATATTCAAGTCTTAAAGTAGGATATTCTTTATCTGAGGGGGTTATTACTTTACCTGTTAATCTATCTAAACTCATTTTCTTCCTCCTTTGTTAAAATGTATTTTTCTTTATTTTATGCTGCTAATATGATAGAAGTGATACGTAAAAACTCGAAAAATACTAGTTATTATCCTTATTTTGATTAATATGTATTAAAAAATAAAACATATTAATCGGAATAGGTGGGTTTACTGGAAAGCTGCAGGTGTGGATGGTATTTGCCACTGGAATCATATTGAGCTTATGTGATGCTTTTTTTGACCCATCGGTGTATTCGGTTATTCCTGACATTGTACCAGAATCAAAAATAGTAAATGCAAGCTCTGCCTTAAGTATGCTGTCACTTGGCTCTACTACTATCGGTAATTCAGCAGGAGGTTTCCTGTATCAACTGATGGGAGCTCCATTTATGTTTTTGTACAATGGTATCTCATTCATCTGTTTTTCAGGAGTTTGGACTTATACTGGTACTTGCGATTCTAGCGGGTTTCACTAATTCTTTTGTAAATGTCTTTACGAAATCATCAATGCAGTTTACTGTTCCAAAAGATATGAGAGGAAAGGTATTTAGTCTGCGAGGGACTATAAAACAGGGATTTACGCCTATAGCTATGGCTATTGGAGGTGTATTGGGGGAAGTTCTTCCTATAAGGATTGTAATATCCGCATGCTGTATAGTATCGCATATAATATCTATATTGTTTATGGTACTTCCTCAATTCAAACGTTTTATAAACCATGACCCCAAAGTGGAAGAGCTGCAAGATATTATGTAGATGCTGAAGTTATGTCGCAGTTTTCTTATGTTATGAAACAGTTAACAGTAGAATGACAAGAAGTATCTAAAGAGGTGCTTCTAATTTTAAATAAAAGAACTTGTAATATAAGTGAGGAAGAAAAAGTGCTATCACTTGCTATTGATACGGTGAACCATATCGTAAATAAAGGATAATAAGTAAAATTAATCAAAATAAGCACAAGACATTAATAGGAACAACAAAAGAGGCTATTGCATAGGCTAATTTCTAGAATTACCGTAAACAAAACTAGAGATATAGAATCAATAGAGCTTAAGTAGAGAACTCAAATCTATGATTTGATGTGAATCACTTACTCAGCGAACGAACGTGAGTCGAGTTTCCTTTGTCAATGATAACTTAATAAGTTGCCTAAGTAATGGAGGGGAATCAAACCCAGATGGAACTGGAGGAGGTTCTCCTTCTTATTTTGTTGCAAGAAAAAGGCTGATGATAAATCCTGTAAATATAAAAATTTGTATATAATTAATGAAAGAAATATTATAAATATAGAAATAATTATAAGAAATAAATATTGACACTTGAAAATCTAATTGTTAAACTATAAATAGTTAGAATTCTAAGTGAAGTTTAGGAGGAATTTGAATGACTAATTCTAGATACTCTATAGAAACACCATATTCACAATTAATAAGAAGTATTGCGATAAAAATGAAACTCAGTTCTGATGAAAAAGTAAAAAAGTTAGGATTAAATTCTCAACAAGGACGTATGATAGGTTATATTTATGAACATCAAGACAGTGGTATTATTCAAAAAGATTTGGCACGAGTCTTTCAACGTACAGAAGCAAGCATTACAAGTATGCTGCAAGGATTAGAGAAAAAAGGGTATATTGAAAGAAGAATTCCTAAAGAAAATGAGAGACAAAAATATATATATGTATTGCCTAAAGGTGCTGAATTGATAGAAGATTTTAATAAATTGGTAGTTGAGGCAGAGGAAAATATTATTGCAAACTTGACGGAACAAGAGAAGGAAACTTTGTTAGCTTTGTTATTGAAAGTAGATAGAAATCTATAAGTTATTAATATAATAACTTATACCTAAAAACTTAGAACTCTAAGAATATGAATTCTAACAATACTTATTATGGAGGATGAAATTATGAAACAAAAATTGTCAAACGAATATTATTTAGAAAGTGCACCGATTACTAAGGCAATTGCACATTTATCTATTCCTATGATGATTGGTATGTCAGTAGGTACAATATATAACGTTATTAATGCTTTTTTTATTGGACTATTAGACAATACAGATATGTTAACTGCCATTACTTTAGGATTACCAATCTTCACTATACTAATGGCTTTTGGAAATATGTTGGGAGCTGGAGGCGGAACATTTATAACTCGTCTTGTTGCAAAACAAAATATTGAGAAAGCTAAGAAGATAGCTGGATATACTTTTTATAGTAGTATTATCATAGGAATTTTGCTTGGAATAATTGCTATGATAGCACTTAATCCTATTGTTAAGATTATGGGGGCAGATATTTCTGCTATTATTAAATATACAAAAAGTTATTCTTTAACTATGTTTATTGGCGGTTTTGCAATTGTAATAAACTTTGCATTGGAGCAAGTTGTGAGAGCAGAAGGGGCATCAAAAGAATCAATGTTCGGAATGGTTGTAAGTACAATTTTTAGTCTTATTTTTGATCCATTATTTATACTAGTATTTAAATTTAATGTTGTAGGGGTAGCATTATCAATGATTTTAGCTAATATAGCTTCATCTATTTACTATGTTTACTACTTGGAAACAAAAAGTGAAAATTTAAAAGGATTTATTAAGAATTTTAATATTTCACTTAAAGATAAAATAGAGATATATAAAATTGGCGTTTCTGAATTGTTCCTAGCTGGTTTTCTAATTATTACAACTCTTCTTTTGAATAATTATTCAATTAGATATGGAGAAGGTGTAGTAGCTAGTTTTGGCATTGCTTTGAGAATTGTACAAGTACCAGAATTTCTTGCAATGGGGCTTGCACTAGGAATTATTCCTTTAATTGCATATAATTTTTCTAATGAAAACTTTAAGAGATTAGAGGACAGTATAAAACAATCAGCTTTATGGATTTTGGGATTATCAGGTGGAGTTGTTACTTTAGTTTATATTTTTAGAAATGTAATTATTCATCTGTTTTCTAATGATTCAGCAGTATTAAGTGTTGGGGTTTATATTATGGCTGCTATGCTTATTTCCGCATTTTTCAATGGATTTACAACATTATTTACAGGAATTTTTCAAGCATCAGGTCAAGGAATACCATCAACAATTATGGCAATTACACAAGGAATTCTTTTTATTCCCGTCATAATAGTATTGAATAATTTCTTTGGATTACATGGTGTTATATGGTCTATGACCATTACAGAAATAATTACCTTTTTAACTGGAGCAATACTATATATTATTTTTAATAATAAAATAAAAAAGAATCAAGTAGTAGCAAACTAGCATTAATAAATATTATGTCTATATAATTACCTAGTTTTAATAAAGTAAATATAATAAGAGAGGAAGGAAAAGGGGTTATCACTTGCTACTGATATGGTGAACCATATCACAAGTAAATGAGTTTTTTAGCTATAACTTAGCTAAATCAATGGTTAAAGCTACTTTTATTTGAAGAATTTAATAAAATATAATATCAAATGATATGGCAATATGGAATAACACATAAAACCTCATTCTTGTTTATGAAATAAGAATGAGGTTTTATGTAGTATATAGAGCTGATAAAATATACTAAGAAAGAAGATTTATATAATAAAGAAAAAAACATGTTGGAAGGGGAGAGTAAGTTATGACACCAGCTAATTGCTAATATTGATTAAAGTATAATTTCAAAATTATTTTAATTTAATATGCATTTTATTATGAGTTTAATTTGCCTAATTATTTTAGGTTTTATTGTTATGCTCTTTATGGAATAAGGCATTTAGAAGGCAACTTACTTTACTGAAATTCAACATTATAATTTATAGGATATTTCAAGATTATATTTTTTAACTTTAAATCAATGTATTTTGAAATATTAAGCTAAAATTTTTAGAGAAGCTTTAGTGTAAATTACATAAGCATAATAAGAAGAGTTTATTAATGTTCCTAGATTTTTGCTTATATCATACTTCAATAAATTATAATATATATGGTTTAATAAGATTTCTAGATTATAGTGTGACATATGTTTATGTATCATGGTTAATGTAAATGTAGTTTTATTGTTGAAACATATAGAGTAATAAAGGATTTTCAGGCTGTAAGGAGATGTGAGCTTCTTACAGTTTTTTTTATTAAATGTCTAAGAACCTTCTCTGCCTGTCCACTAAGAGGATGAATAAAAATAAGGATGAAAGAAGGAATTTTTTATGTTCGAATTATCGTTAACTAATGTAAAAAAGTATATGGATGCAACTCTTGTGCTTAAAAATATAAATTTTCAAGTGTATGCAGGAGAAAAAGTTGGTATAGTAGGGGTTAATGGAAGTGGAAAGAGTACTATTCTTAAGCTAATAGCTTGAATAGAGGAAATGAATTACTACCCAGGTTATCCCCAAACCTCAAGTTATGGATATGATGAAGGCTTTGTTTGTGTACCTAGAGAAGCTACGTGCGCTTATCTTGAACAAATACCCAAATATGAAAATGGTATGAAAGTTATTGATGTTCTAAAAGTAGCTTTTGATGAAGTTTATACAATAGAGAATAAAATGCGTGAATTAGAAGAAAAAATGAAATTTTTAGAAACTGATAATTTAGAAAAAGCTTTAAAACAGTATAGTAAATTGGTTGAACTATATGAAGTTAAAGATGGATACAATACAGAAGAAAAATTAAATAAGATTTGTACTGGCTTGAAATTAGAAGAAAGCTTTTTAAATAAGGAATTTAATTTATTAAGTGGTGGTGAAAAAACTACGGTTGTCCTTGGTAAACTATTAATTGATAATCCAGATATATTACTACTAGACGAGCCTACAAATCATCTAGATATGGAGTCAATTGAATGGCTTGAAGCTTATATTAAGAACTACAATGGTATTGTAATTATTGTATCTCATGACAGATACTTTTTAGATAATGTAGTAACAAAGATTGTAGAAATAGAAGATATGGAGAGTAAGACCTATAAAGGAAATTACTCTGATTTTGCGGAGCAAAAAGAAAAGAATATGCTTGAACAAATTCATCAATATAAAGAACAACAAAAGGAGATTAAAACTATACAAAACACTATAAAGGAGCTGAGGGATTGGGCAAATAGAGTAGATAATAATAAATTCTTTAAAAGAGCTGCCAGTCTACAGAAAAGACTTGATAAAATGAAAAATAGTGACACTGAAAGTGACAAACAGTATCGAACTAGAGGTCAATATATAAGAACTAAAAAACCGAAGCTTGAAAGAAATAATATGAATCTTATATTTAAAGAAACTGAAAGATCTGGCAATGAAACAATTAAGGCTGAAGTACTTTCTAAATCTTTTGAAGATAAGGTTATTTTAAAAGATGTAGATTTATTGATTAATTTTGGTGAAAGAGTAGCATTAATTGGTCCAAACGGTAGTGGTAAAACTACTTTCCTAAAAATACTTTTAGGTGAAGAAGAGCCAGATAGTGGTGTAGTGGAATTAGGTGCGAATGTAAGAGCAGCATATTTGCCACAGCAAATTATCTTTAAAAATGAGGAACTTACTGTACTAGAGTGCTTCAGAGAAGATATTTCAATGCTAGAAGGAAAAGCTCGTGAATACTTGTCTAAATTTATGTTTTATGACAAAAGTGTATTTAAAAAAGTAAAGCACTTATCTGGGGGAGAAAGAATAAGATTAAAGCTTGGCAAGCTATTATATGAAGATGTAAATTTATTGATATTGGATGAACCTACTAATCATCTTGATATTGATTCAATAGAAACTTTTGAAGAAGCTCTAGAAGACTTTAAAGGAACTATATTTTTCATATCTCATGATAGATATTTTATTAATAAAATAGGTGAAAAGGTAATTGCAATTGAAGATAATGCTTTTAGAAGTTATCTTGGTAATTATGATTACTATAAAGGTGCGACACGTTGCAATATGAAAAGTATTGCCTAAACAAATTTATTTGTTTAAGAACTAATAGCTTGAAAAGTCAAATGAGAGGGTAACGCCTTGAAGGGCTTTCTCTGATACTCTGAATAGTGAAGCTCTTAATAAGAAAAGCTTTGTTATAAGCTCGGTGAAGTCGGCTGAGATTACACCCTGAAAAGTGAGAACTTTAGGAAAAGCGAACCAGAGGTGGTCGAGTGTAACATAGGTCGGGAGTCCATAAAATATCTATGGTAAGAATGTCTAAAGAAAGACTGACGAAATTCCGAAAGTAAGAGTCTAAAAGTATATAAAATAGAAATGTTTTACTTACCAAAGTTGTAAGGTGTGTGAGGATGAGTAAGAATCTTTGTTATGAAAGTCCTTGTACTGTTACAGGCAGTACCAAGCATGCAGGCTCATAGGAATTACCTAAGGATATATGCAAGGATAAGGTTATTGGAACGTGGTAAGCTGATAACATGGAGGACTTATTTCCTTTGAAGTGGTAGTAAGGAAATGTTAATATTTAACGATAACTTGCTTTTATATCAGTGAAAGTAGTGGCATAGTACCGTTGAAACTTGTGAAAGCAAGTGGAGGGATAGCCACAAGTCAATGTTTTATTAAGATTTAAATTATTAGAAAATCATTAGGTTCGATTAAGACTAAGAAAAGCTGAAACAATTATTGAATGAAGCTAACTAATGATGGCGGTGAACGAAGATATTAAAGAAACAAAAGCTAAGAAATAACGAATATTATGATACTCAAGAAGCACAAGATTTACTTTATTTGAAAAGTAAAGAAGGTTATTTATTTAAAGATTTAATTTCTATAATAATAGATGATAAAAATATTGCTTTGGCTTATAGAAATATTAAAAGCAATAAAGGGAGTAAAACTCCCGGCGTTAATGAAACTACTATAAAAGATATTCACAAATATGAAATGTCTGAGTGGATAGGATATATAAAAGAAAGATTTGAAGATTTTAAACCAATGCCAGTACGCAGAGTTGAAATAGAAAAATTGGGCGGTGGACTAAGACCATTAGGCATACCAATAATTGAAGATAGAATGGTTCAACAGTGCATAAAGCAAGTTTTAGAACCGATAGCAGAAGCTAAATTCTATCATGGAAGTTACGGATTCAGACCGGACAAAAGTGCTGAAAATGCAATAGCAAAAGTAATGCAATTAATAAATATTAACAAGTTACATTATGCTATAGATATCGATATCAAAGGCTTTTTCGATAATATCAATCATGGAAAGCTCCTAAAACAAATGTGGACCATGGGAATTCAAGATTATAAATTAATAGCTATAATATCAGAAATGTTAAAAGCAGAGATTGAAGGTATTGGAATTCCTACAAAAGGCGTCCCGCAAGGCGGTATAGTGTCAACATTACTATCTAATATTGTGTTAAATGAATTAGATTGGTGGATACATAGCCAATGGGAAGGTATGAAAACAAAAAAGTATTCAACTCAACAAAATAAAATACAAGCATTGAAACAAACGAATCTAAAAGAAATGTATATAGTCCGCTATGCGGACGACTTTAAAATCTTAACAAACAATTATGTATCCGCTCAAAAAATATTTATAGCAGTAACCCAATGGCTAAAAGAAAGGCTTAAACTGGATATCAGTGCTGAAAAATCAATGGTAATAAATTTGAGGAAGAATTACTCAAACTTTCTTGGCTTTAAATTAAAAGCTGTTAAAAAGAAAAAGAAATACGTTGTTAAAAGCATGATATCGGATAAAGCTAAATCTAAACTCATTCAGAATTATAGCAATCAAATAGAAAAAATAAGGAATAACCCTAAAACATATAATGTAGAAAAATTAAATTCAATGATTTTGGGATGGCATAATTATTATAAAATTGCTACCCATGTTAATTCGGATTTCAGCGAAATAAATTTCTTAGTTAGAAAAAGGCTCTTTAATCGAACAAGAAGTATACGAAGCGATAGCTTATACGAAAATAAGACTTATAAAAGGATTTATGGAAACTATAACTTCAAACCTATAAGTATATGTAAGATTACTATATATCCATTAGCGGGAGTAAAATTCAAAATACCAAGATTAATGAAAATGGTAGCGAGCAGATATACAATAGTTGGAAGATTTCATATCCATAAAGACCTTGATGAAGAATTTAAGGAAAGCATAAAACTTCTTATAAATAACCCTTTGAAAAATCAAAGCATACAGAAAAATGATAACAGAATATCAATTTTTGTAGCACAAAGAGGATTATGTCATGTCAGCAAAGAAAAATTAGATATAAACGGCATGGAAATAAGAAATATAGTTCCTGAAGAAAAAGGTGGAACTGACCAATATTACAATCTTATATTAGTTGATGAAGAAATAAGCCGTTTCATAGATGAAACTAACGAGCTTAAAATTAATGAATATAAAGAAAGGATAAAGTTAAATAGAAAAGCCTTGAAAAAAATTAATAAACTTCGTAAACTTGTTGGAAATTCTATGATTTAAAATAAATATTAAACTCAATAAAACGCTGATGGAACGCCGGATGCGGTGAAAGTCGCATGTCCGGTGTGGAGGAGGGGAAAAGAAGGAGATAATATCAAGTTTTTACCTATTCCTATAAATTACAGAGGAATTAAAGCTTAAGGCTATAAACGAAGAAACATCAAAGCTTAAAAAAGGTAATAAATTAAAAGATAATGATGAGATCAAAAAAAGTAAAGAAGTTAATAAACGAAAAAATGTTGATGAAACTAAAAAGAGTGAAGCAGAAAAAGTTAAAGTTGAAATAAGGGTTCAAAATCTTGAAAGAGAAATACAAGAGCTTGAATTGGGTATGACTGGCTCAAATGTACATTATGAGGAACTTAATAAGTTGTATTTTAGAAAAGAGGAGTTAAGCAAAGAGTTGGATGGGGTTATGGAATTATGGTTAAACCTTAACAGTTAATTTGATTTGTATGCAATATATTGAAGTTAATCCTATAAATAGTATATAATAGAATAAAATTTAGTGTAAATTTGCACTGGATTTATGGTTATATAAGAAAGGGGTACGGCTTTTATGAAAAAACATGTTATTTATGCATAGCAGAGGCTATTGCATAAAAGTTAATGATTAAAATAGCCTTTGCTCAATCCTAAAACAGAATTAAATTTAGGAGGAGCACATAATGAGCTATGCAAGTGCCAGGGATATTTTCCCTGAAGA
Organism: Clostridium sp.; assembly: GCA_031292145.1. Lineage (GTDB taxonomy): Bacteria > Bacillota > Clostridia > Clostridiales > Clostridiaceae > Clostridium. Next base: position 61,680 of record JARLHR010000109.1, read on the forward strand.
TATATTAAAAATAATTCAACAATACGTGGATGGTGAATGCATTTATATACCCAAGAAAGAGGAAAATAAAATTGCATGGGGTGAACTAACCCAGGGCAAAAATGAACTTTTGAATAGAAATGCCAGAATATATCAGGATTATTTAACGGGAATGTCTATACAAAGTCTTTCAGAAAGATATTATTTGTCACCCAAAAGTATACAAAGAATTGTTTTACAAGAAAAGAAGAAATGATAATAGTAAGTGTGCTACCTAATTTGTATTGGGTGGCACATTTTTATTTATGAATTAAGTATGAGGTTGTTGTAATTGAAAGTCTAATGCTATTATGAAAACAGTCATAGAATTATTGATAAAATAATAATAGCGATTTTAAATTAGGGTTTTTATATTTAAATATATAAAAATATAAAAAACACATAAAATTTTATATGGAGCTATGATAAATCCATAATATTACACATATGGACTTGCAAACCAATTAGTGGTAAAATTTAATGGCAACGTTTTCAATATTTAGAGAAGTTACACAGTAAGAAAGGGTGGTAATGACAATGATAGAAATACTTAAAGATCTACAGCCAGTTGAAGTATTTAAATACTTTGAAAAGCTATCACAGATTCCAAGAGGGTCTGGAAATGAAAAAGAGGTTAGTGATTATTTGGTATCCTTTGCGAGGGAGCATAAACTAGAATATGTTCAGGACTCTGCATTAAATGTTGTTATAAAAAAGAAGGCAACACCAGGATATGAGAACAGTCCTGCCGTTGTTTTGCAGGGACATATGGACATGGTATGTGAAAAAAGTATGGGTATAGAGCATGATTTTATTAAGGATCCACTAAAGTTAAGAATAGTTGATGATATGATATATGCAACTGGTACAACCTTAGGAGCAGATAATGGAATTGCAGTTGCAATGGGATTAGCAATTTTATCTTCTAATGAATATAAGCATCCTGATATAGAATTACTTGTTACTACCTCGGAAGAAACAGGAATGGATGGAGCAATGGCATTAGATCCTAAAAACATAGAAGGGAGAACACTTATTAACATAGACTCTGAAGTAGAGGGTGTGTTATTAGTGAGCTGTGCTGGTGGAGTTACAGTTAAAACAACAATTCCTGCAGCATGGGAAGCAACAGATGCAAACCTTGTTCCATATATAATTAAAATAAGAGGATTAAAAGGTGGACACTCTGGAATTGAAATAGACAAAGAAAGAGGAAACTCTAATAAATTAATGGGTCGTATACTTATGTCTGTTTTATCTGAAATAGATTTTAGGCTAAGTTCATTAAGTGGTGGATCAAAACACAATGCTATTCCACTTGAGGCAGAGGCTGTTATTTTAGTAAGAGCTGAGGATAAAGCTTTAGCTGAGAAAAAAATATCCGAGTGTGGAGAATTGTTTAAAACAGAACTTAGAACACCAGATCCTGACGTAAGAGTAGAATTTGAAGTTTTACCTGCTATGCCTCAAGAAATGCTTTCAAAAGAATCAACTAATAATGTAGTTAATTATTTATACTTAGTTATAAATGGAGTTACTTCAATGAGTATGGATATTAAGGGATTAGTAGAAAGCTCCTTGAATCTTGGAGTGATTTCTACTAATAAAAATTCCATAGAATTCATAAGCTCAATAAGAAGTTCTGTTAGAAGCTTAAAGAACGAATTATATAATAGGCTAGTTGTAACCGCTAAACTAAATGGCGGAAGTGTTTCTAGCGAATCTGGTTATCCTGAATGGGCATATAATCCTGATTCAAAAATAAGAGTGATTTTTGAAGATGTATATGAAAAATTATACGGAAATAAACCTCATATAACTGCAATACACGCTGGACTTGAGTGTGGATTGTTTGCAGAAAAATTTGGACAAATGGATGCAATTTCTTTTGGACCAAATCTATATGATGTTCACACTGCTAATGAGCATATGAGTATTTCTTCAATTCAGAGGATGTGGGAATACTTATTGGAAGTATTAAAGAATGTAAAATAATTCAATATATACGTTTCAATTAACAATGTTCAATTATGAATTGTTAATTGCCAATTAAGGAAGAAATTCTTTCAGAATTTTTTGAATTGAGATGTATAATTTTCATTTGAACTTATATACAAAAATAATTTATAAATATTTTTTAAAATTTAATGATGATAATACAATATAAGGAGGCATATATAATGCATAAAATGTTATCTAAAGATGCATATGGTGGAGTAGATGGTAAAGACTATGTTCCTTACGTTTCCAGTGGGTCAAAATTGGGTGGAAATGTTGCTGTATTAATAATTGGTATAATTTTGGCTGCTTTATTCTCAGCATCTACTGCTTATTCAGGCATGAAATCAGGGCTTACAGTTGCAGCTGGTATACCTGGTTCTATAATAGGTTCTGTATTTATAGCTATATTTGCTAAACAAAAAGGTATTCTTGGAAAAAACTTAGTTCAAGGTATGTCAAGTGGTGGAGAATCAGTTGCTAGTGGTATGATATTCGTTTTACCAGCAATTCTTTTAATAGGCTCCCAAGTTTCTTTCTTAGAAGGCTTTGTTGTTGGTGCAGGTGGAGTTTTATTCGGTATAGGAATAGCTTCTCTTGTTTACAATTACTTAATAGTTGAAGAACACGGTAAATTAATGTACCCTGAGTCAATGGCGATATCTGAAACACTTGTTGCGTCTGAAGGTGCCGGAGAATCAATGAAGTACATGGGAATTGGGTTCGGAATAAGCGGTATTGTAACAGTCTTAACTGGTTCATTTTTAAATGTAACTAACAATGTTATAAGCTATGTAAATGAAACTTTCTACAAGTGGAAATTTGAAATTGAAGTTAACCCTTTATTATTAGGTATAGGATTTATAGTTGGTTTAGATGTTTCTTTAACGATGTTTGCTGGTTCTATATTAGCTAACTTCGGTATTATGCCTTTAATTGGTTATTTTTCTAGTCTTGGAGGTGATGGTGCAACTGTATGGAATAATCCTAGTGTTGCTATGAATGCTATGCAAGTTAAGCATATAGCTGGTAGTTATGTAAAATATATTGGCGCTGGTATGATGCTTTCTGGTGGTTTAATAGGTGCTATAAAGCTTATCCCGACTATAATAGCTTCTGTAAAAGAAATTTTTAATGCTAAGTCTTCAAGTAGTTCTGATGGTTCGTCTGATGGAAAACTAATAATATTCGGTGGAATAATAATAGGTTTCATAGCAGGTTTCATGGCATCTGGTGGGAATATAGCAATGGCAATAATTGCTTCTATTTTATCATTATTCTTATCATTACTATTTGTTATAGTTTCTGGTCGTTTAACTGGAATTATAGGAACTTCAAATCTTCCTGTATCTGGAATGACTATAGCTTCTATTGTTATTGTAACATTATTGTTCGTTGTAATGGGATGGAAAAATCCTGAAAACAATAGATCTTTACTTTTATTTGGTACATTTATAGTTATTGCTATATCTGTAGCTGGTGGCTACTGTCAGTCACAAAAAGTTACTTTCGTAGTAGGTGGCAGCAAAAATGAAATGCAAAAATACTTCACTATAGCTAGTATAGTTGGTGTTGCAGTAGTTGTTGGTGTTATAAAATTACTTTCTAGCCAACTTGCAATTACTGGAGATAATGTTCCATTTGCACTACCTCAAGCCAATTTAATGTCAACATTAACTTCTGGTATAATGTCAGGTACATTACCTTGGGTTATGGTAATTGTTGGTGTGGTTATGGGAGTTGTTCTATTCTTATTAGACCTTCCTATAATGACAGTAGCTATAGGCTTCTATTTACCAATAGCTACAACTAGTATAATATTAATAGGTGCATTAGTTCGTTTCTATATAGAAAAAGCTTCTAAGTCTAAAGAAGAAATGGATAGTAAAGTTGCTAATGGTATAAGTTTATCTTCTGGACTTGTTGCAGGTGGTTCTATAATAGGACTTGTTGGTATAATACTTCAAGTATTAGGTGTTATAAACGGGGCTGGACCAAGTGGATTTGCTGCCACTAATGGAATGGCATTTATATTATTAGTAGTTATAATAATAGCTACTATAATACCGATACTAAACAGTAAGGTGAAACATGCCAAATAACAACCAAGAAGTTTTAAATATAATATTTAAAATCTCTGATAATTTAGAATATGAAGTAGATAGAGACAATATTGTATCTATACTAAAAAAACAAGATCATAAAATCCAAAGGTTTTTTAGAAAACTCAAATTTAGGATTCCAGAATATGAAAAAATATCTTTGGATGAATATGGGAGTTATGTTTTTCTACAAATAGATGGGAACAAAACGGTAAAAGATATTGGAGAAAATCTAGAAGCAAAGTATGGTGATAAAGTTCACCCACTTTATGAAAGATTATTATTATTCCTAAATCACATAGACGTTAATTGTCACTATATTGAAAAAATAAAGTGAAGTTATATAGATATACAATGCATAAACTATACTTATGTGATAACTTAACGAAATCAAATACATTTGTGTTTCACAGGACTATGAAAATTTCGCTAAAAGCACTAAATTGAAGCTTGCACCAAAATTAGCTTGTTCCCGCTTTCAGCGTGACAAGCTAATTTTGAACAAGCTCCCATTAAGTGCTTTTAGCAGCGATATTTTCATAGTCCTTCGAAATAAAAATATTTATGATTTCGGCAAGTCACCACATAAGTCTAAGTTAACATTTAGATATCTATAAGGCACAATCAAATTATTAATTTATTTATAACTAGATATAATATACGTCATTACGATTGGAATATTAAACGTTAGATAAAAAGCATTTTCCTAAAAATTAAGGGAGATGCTTTTTATTATTGGCATTAGTATTAGCATACATTATACCAGCACTTTATAATTCAAATGTAGTTTATTTAGAGGGGGGCTATAAGTTAAAAGATGCTATAGCTGCGAGGATAGTGTTAAAAATTTAATATATTTTTTGATAATAGAGATAATAATTAATGTCAGGCTATTAAAAAACATGATTTATGAAATTTGTGTGGAGGAATAAAGATGGAAAAATTCAAAAAATATAGGCTTTTACATGGTTAAACGTCTATTATAGTGGAATTAAATGCTATATTCTATCAGTGGAGGGGTGGAATATAAAAGGAGAATTTGAATTATGATTTCATTTATAGTAACTTTTATTTTAACTATATTGATAATTGGACTCATTTGCTTAGATAGTGCGAAGCGGATATCATTGATTAATAGAAATTTTATAAATGTATATTTGATTCTTGCTCCACATATTGTGCTATTAGGATATTTTCTAATGGTGAGCCATCAAGTTGGAGAAAGGTTGATTATTTGCAGATGGATTAATAAAGCAGAAATTGTACTTTTTACTTTATATGTCTGGATAAAATTAAATATAATTTCCTATAATAAAGGACAAATAATACATAATAGATTAAAGATATTGCTTAGTGGCAGATTTCTAGTACTTTACGGATTATATGATCTAGTCGTTCAACTACCAATATACATAATTAGTTCTAATGTAATAGAGTGGGCGGATATACCAAAGCACATATTCATGCTGGATATTATTGTTGTGATGGTTAGTATTATTATATTAGTTTCAAATGGAATGATAAGAATTCTATGTACTTCAAGGCGGCTAAATATAATAAAAAGGTTTATTGTGGGTGCTATGAGTTTAATTCCTGGGATAAATATTTTTGCAATGTTATACGCTAGTCATATAGCTGGAAGTGAATATGATCATGAATGCTATAAAGTAATTAACGATGAGGAACGCGTTGATAGCGAGGTATGCAGGACAAAATATCCTATTTTATTAGTACATGGTGTTGGATTTAGAGATTTAAAATATATAAATTATTGGGGAAGAATACCTAAAGAATTAATTCGCAATGGCGCTGCAGTTTATTATGGAAATCAAGAAGCTTGGGGAACTATTAAATATAATGCTCAAGAAATTAAAGAAAAGATTTTTGAGGTTTTAAAAGAAACAAGTGCTGAAAAGGTAAATATCATTGCACATTCAAAGGGCGGATTAGATGCTCGTTATGTGATTAGTAAATTAAATATGGGAGATTATGTTGCATCATTAACAACTATATCGTCACCACATAGAGGATGTAAATTTGTAGATATTGCATGTAAGATTCCTGATGGTATTTATAAAGCTGTTGCAAGAATTTTTGATAAATATTATAAATTTCTAGGAGATAAGAATCCTGACTTTTATACTGCAAGCAGGCAATTTTCAACTTACAATAGTAAAAATTTTAATGAGGAAGTGAAGGATGTTCAGCAAGTATATTATCAAAGTTATATGACATCAATAAAAGGTATCTTTAGTGATTATATACTTTTAATACCATACATGATAATTAAGTTCACAGAGGGAGAAAACGATGGACTTGTATCCGTTGAGTCTGCTAAATGGGGAGAATTTAAAGGAATATTAAGAAATAAATATAGACGTGGAATTTCTCATGCTGATATTGTTGATTTTAGAAGAGCGGATTATAAAGAATTTGGTGTTTTGGAAAAGTATGTAGAAATAGTATCAGAGCTTAAAAATAGGGGATACTAATTAATTTTCTACAATATTTATAAAGGAACATTTTAGTGACGCATGATTATTCATTCACTAAATTATAACTACTCAATTATAAAAGTTATTGGGTAGTTTTTTTAGATTAATTGAATTTAAAATATGAAAAAATATAGGCTTTTTCAAGGAGGTGTGGTATATTTATACAATGGGAATCGCTTCCACATATTGCCGATAAGATTACGATATAAAAGGAGAGTTCAGGTAATGTTTTCATTCATTATAACTTTTATTTTAACTATATTAATAATTGGAATCATTTGTTTGGATATTGTAAAGAGGATATCATTGCTCAATAGAAATTTTGTAAATGCGTATTTAATCTTTGCTCCACATATTGTGTTATTAGGATATTTTCTAATGGTGAACCATAAAATTGGACAAGATTTAATTATTTATAGATGGATTAGTCTGGTGGAAATAGCACTTTTTGCTTTATACGTATGGATAAAATTGAATATAATTCCATATTGTAAAAAGCAAATAGTAAATATAAGATTAAAGATAATGTTTGGCGGTAGATGTCTCGTACTTTATGGACTATTTGCGTTGTTTATTCAACTACCTATATACATAATTTGTTCTAGTGCAATACAGTGGACTTATATACCAAAGAATATATTTATAGCAGATATTATTTTTATGGCAACTAATATCATTGTCTTACTTACAAATGGAATGATAAGAATCCTATATACTTCAAGAAGGTTAAATATAATAAAAAGGTTTATTGTAGGTTTTATGAGTTTAATTCCAGGGATAAATATTTTTGTAATGTTATACGCTAGTCACATAGCTGGAGCTGAATATGATCATGAATGTTATAAAGTAATTAACAATGAGGCACGTGCTGAGTTTGAGGTATGCAGGACAAAATATCCTCTTCTGTTAGTGCATGGTGTTGGATTTAGAGATTTAAAATATATAAATTATTGGGGAAGAATACCTAAAGAATTAATTCGAAATGGAGCTACTGTTTATTATGGAAATCAAGAAGCTTGGGGAACCATCGAATATAATGCTCAGGATATTAAAAATAAGATTTTAGAGGTTTTAAAAGAAACGAGTGCTGAAAAGGTAAATATTATTGCACATTCAAAAGGTGGATTGGATGCTCGTTATGTTATTAGTAAATTAGATATGGGAGATTATGTAGCATCATTAACAATGATATCATCACCACATAGAGGGTGTAAATTTGTAGATATTGCATGTAAGCTTCCTGATGTGATTTATAGGGCTATTGCAAGAACTTTTGATAAATATTATAGGTTTATAGGAGATGAAAATCCTAACTTTTATACTGCAAGCAGGCAATTTTCAACTTACAATAGTATAATTTTTAATGAGGAAGTGAAGGACGTTCCGAAAGTATATTATCAAAGTTATACGACAGTAGTAAAAAGTATGTTTAGTGATTATATACTTTCAATACCATATATTATGGTTAAGTTAACAGAGGGAGAAAACGATGGACTTGTATCCATTAATTCTGCAAAATGGGGAGAATTTAAAGGCGTATTAAGAAACAAATATAGACGTGGAATTTCTCACGGTGATATTATTGATTTGAGAAGAGAGGATTATAAAGGATTTGATGCAATAGAAAAATACGTAGAAATAGTATCAGAGCTTAAAGATAAGGGGTACTAATTAATTTTCTACATTATTAAGGAGGAAAAATTTAAGTAATGTACGATTATCCATTATACAGACCGCCGAGTGAAGCTAACAGTTTAATAATACAAGCTACATTAGGATGTTCTCATAATAAATGCAGCTTTTGTAATATGTATAAGTCTAAAAAATTTACAATAAAATCTCTAGAAGATATTAAGAGGGATATAGATTATTTTGGGCAGATATATTCAAATGTAGAAAGAATATTTTTAGCAGATGGAGATGCTTTGATAATTCCTACTGAAGATTTGAAGGAAATATTAGCATATATAAAAGAAGTATTTCGAGAATGCAATAAAATCACCTTATATGGTTCTCCAAAATCTATATTGCTTAAGGCCGCTCAGGAATTACGGGAGCTTAAGGAATTAGGTTTATCCATGATATATATGGGAGTTGAAAGTGGAGATGATGAAATTTTAAAGGATATAGAAAAGGGAGCAAATAGTCTAGAGTTAGTTAATGCTGCAAAGAAAGTTAAAGAGGCGGATATCTTATTATCAGCAACTATCATAGCTGGAATTGGTGGAAAGGAAAAAAGTGAAAATCACGCCATCAAAACAGGTGAAATAATAACTGAAATGGCTCCGGATTATTTAGGGGTTTTGACACTAATGGTTGAGGAAGGAACTAATTTGCATGGTAAAATTATAAATAAAGAATTTCACGTCCTAAGCGATAAAGAGGTTTTAAATGAAATTAAACTGTTACTACAGCATATTAATGTAAAGGAAACGGTTGTATTTAGGTGTAATCATGCATCGAATTATATCTCCTTAAGGGGAAATTTACCTAAGGATAAACAAAATTTATTAAATCAAATTAATTATTTTGAAAATACAAATAATCTTAATCAGGAAGAGGATAGAAGGTTATAAATCTCAGTATACTGAATATATTGATGAAAATAATATTAAGATAATTGGAGCTGTAGTAGTAGGAAGTCCAAAGGAATTAAAGGCTATTGAAAATAATCCTATGATAAAGCATGCGGTACTTGGAACTGTAGTTGATAAATATTAATCCAGCTGAATAAAATAGCAGATTAATTATATGGTCTGCTATTTTTTTACTGCCCACGAATTCGTGGGCAGTACATAATCCATGATATTAAGAATGAAAAACAAGCCAAGATACTAAGATATTTGAAATTAAGATCAGGGTTGCAAGTATTTTTGTATAAAAGTACATATATTTCTCAAGTTGGGGTTAATATAGTAAAGACTTTGTAAATTATTGAGATAGGAGAGTAAATTTTGAATATATTTAATACAAAATTATTTGATAGTATTTTAAGGCTTATTGAAAGATTGTACTACATTATTTTAATAGGTACATTAATAGTTGCTTTCTTTAATATATATTATAATTTAGGAGTTGTACCTATTGATAGCTGGGATGAGGCAAGGCATGGAGTTAGTGCTTATGAAATGATTAAAAGAAACAACTACATAGTAAATACATACGCATATAATAATGATTATTGGAATTTAAAGCCTCCGATAAGCTATCTGGCAATAATTTTAGGATATAAAATAGCTGGCTTTAACCCTTTTGGACTCAGGGTATTTTCAGGATTTGCAGCAATGCTAACTATAATAATCATAGCAATTTTTAGTTTACATAGGTATGGAAAGTTAGCATCTCTAATTTCAACAATTGTTTTAGCTACAACAATACCATTTATTACAGAGCATTGTGCAAGAACCGGAGATGCTGATTCTTTATACGTACTGTTTTTTACTACAGGAATAATATCTTTAGCTTTAATAGAAAAGAATAATAAATGGATATATGGATGTGGATTATCCTTTGCATTAGCATTTTTAACAAAGAGTTGGCATGCTGGTAATATTGCTGTTATTGGAATTGTTTATTTAATACTTACAAAGATTTTGTTCAAATTAAAAATAAAACAAATATTTTGGTTAACATTAAGTACCTGCATTCCAGTTCTTATATGGGGAATTTTTAGATATATGAATGATGGGGTAGCTTTTTTCAAGACTATGATAGAGTTTGACTTAAAGGCAAGAACATCAACAGTATTAGAAGGACATATCGGAGGATATTTTTACTATTTAGAGAGCCTTCAATGGTCATGTTTCTATTGGAATTTAGTTTTTGTAGCTACAACTATGGCATATATAGTCCTTATATATCGTTATATAGGAGATAAGAAATTATTTAATCATAGCTTAGTTATAGCCATATGGATTGTTATACCATTTTTATTATATACCATGGCAAAAACGAAAATATCATGGTATATTCTGCCTGTATATCCTGCCATAGCATTAAGCATAGGTGCAACATGCAGCTTATTATTGAAAGAAAAAAATAGAAACCTTATTACTCAAATTGTAATAGTTGTTATGATAGCAATATCTATATACAAAAGTGAGGAAATCATATTGAGTAAAATTTTAAATCCCAAACCAGAGCTTAATCAAGAATTAATTAAAGCTATTGGTAATTTACCAGAGTATAGAGGAAAAAGAATATACATAAACCACTTTGAGCAAAGTTATTGGTTAAGCAGTGAATTATATGCAGATTTAACACCAATAGAAGGAGGGGCAGAAGGTTTCTTAACGGATAATACGGATAAAACACTTCTATTTATTACAAAAGATGATGCGAATATACTTGGTAATAGAAAAGGTAGCTTAAATGTCTTACTTGAAAATGAATCTGCGTATATTTTTACAAAGTAAGATATGATAGTAATTTAAATATATTATGCTTCTTAATATGTAACGCACATGATATAATACTATTAAATAACTATATGTAGGTATTAGAAATAATAATTTATATAATGTAGATTTTAAGGATATTTTTTAGGGGGATAAACTAATGAAAGTGAGAGAAGTTAGGGTGTCAAAGTTATTTGATAAAATAGATTATGACGTTGATATACTGCATGAAGAGATAGATTATAGTAAAATAGTTCATGTATTTGATTCATTTGAAAACATGTACAAAATGAGTAAAGATGATTTTTTAGAAAAAATCTTTGTTGGTGCATTAAAACTTATATCTGAAGCAGAAAAGGGTTCTTTTTTTGAACTTGTAGGTGATAAATACATTCCAGTATTTTGTAATGGATATGATATGAAAATACTTCAAAAACTTATTTTTAAGAGAGAAGATGCGTTTATTGATTACCAGTGCTATGATGTTTCAAGTATAGAAGCTTATGAAATATATATGGAAAAACGTGATGAGACAAAGTATTCTAAAAAGATGATAAATATATTTAAGCAACTAGGGACTTATAATAGTTATACTTCCTTATATGCACCAATTCAAGTTGACGGATTAAATGTAGGTATAATTTGCTTTGATTGTTTTAACAAAGCTGGTTTTTCAAAAACTTCAAAGAAGATATTAAAATTTTATGCACAAATCATATCTAATTTTTATACTCAAAAAATTTTTCATGAAAAAGAAAAAAAGATGTATGATGATATTGTAACTGCTTTAGTATCAGCTATTGAAGTTAAAGACAAGTATACAGAAGGTCATGCTAAAAGGGTCAGAGAATATAGTTGTGCTATTGCAGAGGAACTTAACCTGCCAATGGAAAAAATAAATGATATTAGCACTGCAGCTTTGTTACATGATATTGGTAAGATTGGAATATCTACAGAAATATTAAATAAGCCAGGCAGATTAACTGATGAAGAGTACAGTATTATTAAGCAGCATCCTGCATATACGAAGACCATTCTAGAAAAAATAAGTGGTTTTTGTACAATTACTGATTTTGCCTATAATCATCATGAAAATTATGATGGTTCTGGGTATCCAAGAGGTTTGAAGCATAATGAAATTCCACTGGAAGCACAGATAATACAAGTAGCAGATGCTTATGATGCAATGACTTCTGAAAGGGCTTACAGAAAAGCACTTTCTTCAAACGATGCATTGCAAATCATAAGGAAAGAAATGGGTAGACAATTTAATCCGTTAATAGCTAATGTAGCAATAAAAATATTTTCTGAGGAATAGAACCATATATAGGGAAACGCACTGAGAAGTTTATTTACTATAATGTTATTTGATTTTTGATCAAGAATAATGTATTTAATTAGTTAAGAACTAAGAGTTAAGAGATGATGAAATCCCTTAATGGGATTTCTAAAAAATATTTTTATTGAAAAGCCTTTGGCTTTTCTTCCATATCTCTTACCTACATAAAGTCTTTTCCTTAAATACAGTTAGTACAAAAATTACAGGTTATAAATATGATTTTCAATGAGAAACCCTATAACATAGTTGAAGAAAGAAGGTGAACTTAGCTGAGGATGATTAAAATGGAGTAGTCCTTGCTAAAAAATTATGAAAGAAAATATAAGTACTATAATAAATGAAATGATTAAATACTATGCAGGGGATCCAAGAAGAGTTAATCACTTTTTAAAGGTGTTTTCTTTTGCTAAATCAATAGGTAAACTAGAAAATTTAGATAGTAATATCCAAGAAGTTTTAGAAGTAGCAGCTGTAATGCATGATATAGGAATAAAAATCAGCGAAGAAAAATATAATTCATCTGCTGGCAATTATCAAGAGCTAGAAGGACCACCAGTTGCTAAAGAAATGCTTTTAAGGTTTAATTTTGATGAAGAATTTATAGATAGAGTATGTTATTTAATAGGACATCATCATACATATAGTAAAATTGATGGACTTGATTATCAAATATTAATAGAAGCCGATTTCTTAGTTAATATTTATGAAGATGAAATTAAAACTCCTCAAATTCAAAGTATTAAAGAAAAATATTTTAAAACAAAATCAGGAACGGATTTTCTAACTAGATTGTATCTATAGATAACCAAAGTATATTCTAGACTTATGCGATAATCTGCTGAAATCGAATACATTTGTGTTACGCAGGACTATGAAAATTTCGCTGAAAGCACTAAATGGGAGCTTGCATCAACATTAGCTTGCTCCCACTTTCAGTGTGACAAGCTAATGTTGAACAAGCCCCCATTAAGTGCTTTTAGCATCGAAATTTTCAAATGCCTGCTACACACAAATGTATTTGATTTCTAGTGTAGATATATA
>JARLHR010000110.1 GCA_031292145.1 Clostridium sp.
AATTTGGAGCAAGTTGAAATGGGTACAACTTCTACTGGTAGAAATCCACAGCCAAATTTTCTAGCAACCGAGCAACATACTATCAGTTTTTTCGGTAAACCAACACTAAAATCTAGTTCCCGCTTTGTTTATCTAAAATTTTATTTTTATATGCTTTCAAAAATTCATATCTAAAATCTTCGTTATTTAGTTTTGTCTCAAATCTATTTAAATAAACTTCATACTCCCACTTTTTCCTCTTCTGATAATAATCCCTAGACATAACATAAAAATCCCTTGGAAATTTTATAAGTATATATAATAGTTCTTTTTCTTCTTGTTTTAAAGGTGAAATATTTTCATACCCATTAATGCAAGTTAACATTTTATCTATATCAAAGGCTGCGTTTTTTATAGACTTTGATATAAAATTTTCAATATCCATTATTCTTAAGTCTAGAGTCATATAATCAAAATCTATAATATTTATTTCATTGTTTTTAGTTAAGAAATTATGATAAGCTAAATCATTATGACAAAGGCATACGGTATCTCCATTAGACCTTAAATCATCATATTTACTTTGTTCAAGCTGTGCCTGTACATCTTTAATTTCAAGTAAATATTTATCTATATTATCCATAAATAATTTATCAAACTTGTTCTTAAATTTATAACCACTTACCAAGTCTTTCATAGAAAGTAGTTCATCATATGAATTTTTAACCTTCTCTTTTAACGATATATCTAAAAAATCCTTGCTATATTTGCCTATTAAATATGCACTTAATCCTTTAGATGCTTTATGCATTAATGAAATGTTTTCTGCACAAAGACTAATTTCTACTGGATTTGTAAAGGAAGCTTCTCTCCCATCTAAAATATCCATAACAATATAGGTTTGATCCTTCCACTTTTTATAACATAACCCATCCGCTAATTTATTATATGTCACTATATTGTTATAGCCTTTTTTCACGTAATCTAAGGATTCACTTATTAAATTTATTCTATCTATATTAAAATTAACTTTCTTCAAAATCTTGTTACCTTCATCTGTATATATGACAAACACTTTCCTAAGGGGCACAATATCATTTACTTTCATACCCAAATCCTCAAAGAAATTTAAACTCAAGTCATAATCACATAAATAATCTTTTTCTGAATACTTAATTTTATTCATACTTTCCTCCTTATTAATTAAGCTTTGGGCATTATTAAAAGCTTATCGTAAATGCTACCCATTTCTGATTTTGATTTAGGCACATGAAAGAAAATAATAAGTCAGCCTTGTAGGCTATTTTCTCTCATATTCCTAATTAAAAATCTTATAATTTTCCTATATCTTTATAAAACTTTTACTCTCATACTTTAAACTTCTCTTTAATTCCAATAATACTTCTTCATCAGTCTTTTTCCTTTTATCATCTTTATGTTCCATGGCCTTTGAATCAAAACAAATATTGTCCCCTTTTCTTTCTTTATACCTTTCCCAAGTCCTCAAAAAATCCTTTGGATAACTACATAATCCATTCAAATAATCCAAACTATTAAACGATAGATGAGATTTATATACAAAAGCTTTTATTAATTCCTCTTCATCTATATCGATTTCTCTTCTTTGCAATTTCTTAATATAATTATATAAATCCTCTTCTACTAAATTGTATGACATACCTTTAAGTGTACCTATTTGAAATTCCTCGTGAACTTTTCTTAAATTACTTTTATCAATCCTTCCAATACAAATTTCTTCCCTATTCATACTGCGCCTTATAACTCCAAAGTAATCATGTTCATAAATATAGTTTAATGCTTTCTTAGCCTGCTTTAGCATTAACTTCCCTTCCGACAATATTAGTTTTTCTACTTCATTTGCGCAAACTTTACTTACTATATAGTCATAATGCCTTTGTAATTTCTGTATTTGTACTTTGTAAGCTTCCACCTCTTTACCTATAGTACTTCTAATTCTACTTACATCTTCAAACTTACACCCTATTAAAGTTTTATGAAGTTCCACAATAAGTTCAATTTGGGATATAATCTCCTTCCTATCTGTGGATTTATCAGAACTAAAATATTTTCCGTTAATGGTGATTCCATTTTTCCTTAAATACTGATTTATTAATAATTCTTCCACATTAATTTCCTCCAACAAAATAACTATCAATAAACTTTTCTCTAAGCTCACAATCATCTAAATATTTTTCTAATTTATTAATAAAAAAATCTTCTCCCCATGGTTGCTGTTCCCAATAAACTTGTAACCCTATCTGCCAAAATGCTTGAGGAAACCTTATAAATTCTCTTATTATAGGACTCTCCTCTTGACTTACATCTATATTTTCCTTGTAAGCCTTTATTATCAAATCAGCTTTTTCCTTTTCCCATTTTCCATCTTTCATAGTCCTTATTAACAAAGAACTTAAATCATGAAGATGTGAATCTAGTATACAATAATCGAAATCTATAACATTAATCTCTTTATTGCAATCAATCAAAATATTGTGATGAGCGTAATCATGATGACAAAAACCTCTCTTAAAAACTTCTTTCTCCATAACCCTTACATAATTATTTTTTTGAAGACCTGATATACTTTTTTCTGCCCTTTTCACTTCTTCTTCAATATTATCTAAATACAATAAATCAAAATCAGATTTATGAGCTTTTTGATTAATTCTATTTTTAAAATCAAGTATTTCATTTTTTCTTGTTTCAAAAACCTTAGGCCAAGAGAACCATCCAATCCTAGGCTTCATTCCCTTTTCTAAAGTAAAACCTTTACTACATTGATGTAACTTCGAAAGATTACTTGATACCATAGACAACTCTAGGGGATTATCATAATTGCTCACCCTAGATGGAATCCATTTTGTTAAATAAACATATTTCCCATCTATACTCCCATATTCTTTTTTTTCTCGATTAATAATAAACTCAGGAATATTAGTAAACCCATTTCCTTGTAGGTGTTTTATTGCAGACAAAATAAAATAAAAATGAGGGAACTCATATTTTATCATCTTCAAACAATATTTATTATCTTTTGTAGTAATTTTGTAACTGTTTTTTACCTTTTCTATATTATCTACATTCAAGCTATAATTTTCTTCAACATAGCTTTTAATTTTAGGTATCTCCTTACTATTCTCCATAAAACTTTCCTACCAGCCATTATTTATTTTTATTATATGTGCTTAAAGAATTTATTGTGATTTATATTCACAAAAATTAAAATTGATTAATACCTTATACTATATATGTATTTATTGAGGTGTTCATATGAAAATTGCCATTGATGCTCGTAGTTCTACTTTACATCAAGGAACTGGAATTGGTACTTATACAAATAATCTTATATCAGAACTTCTTTCTTTAAATTCAAAGGATGAG
>JARLHR010000111.1 GCA_031292145.1 Clostridium sp.
GAGCTTGCATCAACATTAGCTTGCTCCCACTTTCAGTGTGACAAGCTAATGTTGAACAAGCCCCCATTAAGTGCTTTTAGCATCGAAATTTTCAAATGCCTGCTACACACAAATGTATTTGATTTCTAGTGTAGATATATACTCAAAATTTAGTATGATTTCATAATGATTCAAGTTATAAGTCCAAATCTTAAATTGGATATCTATAGATACCCAACGTGTATTCTAGAGTTAGGTGCTCATCAAATAATTGGTAAATGCAACCTAGAAAACATTTCATTATTGAGATTGTTAGAAAGATTATCAATGAGGAGAGAAGGGCACTTTAAAAAACCAGCATTCTTTAGAGAAGATTTGAACGGAAAGCCAATGTTGTGGCATTATGCTTATCAATACTCAATTTTAGCTGAAGAATTTTTGAATATTGAGTGAAAACCGTAATCTTAAACATATTAAAAATCGGTAGTCAAATTTTAATTTAAAATTAGGCTACCGATTTGTTTGTTAAATAATTAAATAAGTTACTTTTCGATATATATATATTGATAATCGATAAAAACATATTGCTAATTGATAAGTGGTGTGATATATTAATGGTACCATATTTTACGAGGAGATGTTTTGTATGACGAAAAATTTAGTTGTATTTAACAAAATATTATTATTTATAAAAAAATATTTCACAGGATTTAATAAGAAATTATTGATTAGAAAGAAGCATTTAGCAATCAGTGTTAGCAAAGTGTTTTTAAACATTATATTATTTATATTAGGAATGTTATTAGTGATGTTTATATCAACTATACCATTACATGGAATTAATATGAATATATGTATTTGGATTATATTATGTTCAATATACTTCTTAATAATTTATGATTTGCGTAAAATTGTATATAGTACTAAATCAACACCATTTTGTTTTGATAACGTGAAGAGATTTAGGAGAATTGGATATTACATGGTCTTTATGGCTATCTTAGATGGTATTATTAATTGGAAAACAAAAAGTAATTTTATATTATTCGGATCAGAATCTGGATCTCTCAAAGGAAGTTTTGTAATGTATATTATATTAGCATGCATAGCTTTAGTTTTAGCAGAAATATTTGAAAAAGCAGTTGAAATAAAAGATGAAAATGACCTTACTATTTAAAGGAGCATGATATGGGAATTATTATAAACTTAGATGTAATGATGGCAAAAAGAAAAATATCACTGTCAGAGCTGGCGGAAAAGGTTGGAATTACAAATGCAAACTTGTCTATATTAAAAAATAATAAAGCAAAGGCTGTACGATTTTCTACGCTTGAGGCAATTTGCCGTGAATTACAGTGTCAGCCAGGGGATATATTAGAGTATAGCGAGGATGATGTATAAATGCATATTACTTGATTGTGCCAAAATAAAGCTAATATTATATATTAATAAGCTATAACTTCTACTGGGCTAAATCCTCTAGCAAGTTTTAATTCACCATTTGATACATAGAAAATCTCTAGAATTGGATCATCCCAAGATTTATAAATGCCCTTAACGATTTTATCTAATTTAGCATAAGCTTGTTCTTTTTCAGATTTATCAGTAATGAATGTAGCTTTTCCTGTAATTCTAACAGTATGTTTACCAGTTGGTTCCATTGCAGTAACAGCTACATTAGGATTAGCTATCATTTCTTTATATACATCTTTTGTATTATTAGTAGCAAAGTAAAATTTACCAGCTTCTTCAAAAAGGAATTGCCATCCTCTTCCATCTGGAATTCCTTTTTCATTAATAGTTGAGAAAATTCCCATTGATCCATTTGGTAATAATTCTAATATATTTTCTATTGTCATTTGGCATGACCTCCTAAAAGTAATTTGTTCATAAGATTATTATACATATAGATTTATGTGCTACAAGTACGCATAATTTTACGAGTTAGTCACATAATTATGACCTTTACTGATTTTACTTGGTTAAGCTAACATCATTATTTTAAAACTTTAGGTAGATTATATACTCTTAAAAATTTTAGTTAACCGTCTGCTGTTACTTTAAAGAGCTCTAATAAAGGATTATTTAAGTTAATAGCCTATATAGCAAGAAATTAAAAGCTCCCCTATGTTACTATAGGGAAGCTTTATTATTTGGATTTAACAAACTTAACGTTATGAGTTTTTATATAATCTTTTCCAAAATCAATTAAGACATTCATAACCGGTAAAAAATTCTTACCTGTTTAACTTAATGAGTATTCAACTTTTGGTGGAATTTCGTTATATGCTTTTCGATTTATCATATGTGATTTTTCTAATTCCTTTAATTGAGATGAAAGAACTCCATGAGATATATTAGGTATTAATTTTTGAAGCTCATTAAATCTAGTCGGCTTTAAACTTAAATAATAAAAAATTATAACTTTCCACTTACCTTCAACTATTTTTTGAGCTGTACGTACGGGGCATACTTCTCCATCTTCTGTTTCAATTACTAATTCGTAAGGTTCGTTATTATTCATTTCTAATCCCCTCCATGATAACTGTAATTATATTTTAATATCATTAAACATAATTTCTAGTATTTGTTTTATTATAATATTACCATTATTTTTTATCAAGATTATCAAAATAGCTAATATATTGGGGATTAGAAGCAAATTAATTTTAGTGATGCATTAAGGGACATTCAAAAAAATAACAAGTCAATCTGCTAGAAAAGTTCCGTATTGCAGCATAGCTGCTTTTTTCTAATGTGCCCATTTTCCATCAGAGGAAGCTCGACTCGCATACGCTTGCTGAGTAAGCGATTCACACCAAATCATAGATTTTGGTTCACTGCTTATCAGCAGATTGCCCTAATAGGCCCACTATTAGACCAATCTGCTTCCTTGTCTGATGAAAAATAATCATGGCATTTTTGACTTGTTATTTTCTTTCATGTCCCTAAAATAGACAATTATTCTTTAGAATCAAAACTAGAGCATTTTGTTTCAGAATATATTTGAGCGCCATTTCCTGATACATAGATAGAACTTAAATCACAGAATCTATTATCATTATGAGTACAGCTTTCAACGTTACAGGTGAGTGAATCACAATGTCCTTGAGAATTTGTATTATTAGTTAAACTGCCATAGGATGATTCATGCAAAAATGATCCACAGCAAGTGCCACGTGCACTACTTGCAGAAATTCCTCCAATATCAACTCTGTTGGAATAACAAATTCCAGTTTTATTATGTGAACAATTCGATACGTTACAATTAATTCTTTGCATAAAAAACACACTCCTTTAATATAAGCATAATTTTGTTGTAATATTATTTGCTGAAGTATCTATCAAGTAAGCCTTTAAATGCTCTACCATGTCTAGCTTCATCTTTACACATTTCATGTACTGTATCATGTATAGCATCTAAATTCTCTTGCTTAGCTAACGTAGCTAGTTTCTTTTTACCTTCACAAGCGCCATATTCTGCTTCAACTCTGGCACTCAAATTTGACTTAGTATCAGCAACTACAACTTCACCTAAGATTTCAGCAAATTTGGCTGCATGTTCTGCTTCTTCAAAGGCAATTCTCTTATATGCTTCACCAACTTCGGGATAGCCTTCACGGTCAGCTTGACGTGACATGGCTAAATACATTCCAACTTCAGTACATTCACCCATAAAATTAGCTCTTAAACCCTCTAATAATTCATCGTTAAGACCATTTGCAATTCCAATTCTATGTTCATCAGCAAAATTTAATGCATCTGTCAGTTCTTTGAATTTATCAGCACCTGCTTTGCAAATAGGACAAATTTCTGGTGGGGTATCACCTTCATGGATATAGCCACAAATAGTACAAATAAATTTCTTCATTTAAAATTCCTCCATAAACTATTATAGTATTTTTAGGCACATGAAAGAAAATAATAGACAAGTATACTGGTTTATTATTTTTTGATTGTTCCTTGGATATCATATGACCTTAAGAAATAGTATTAACATTTATAATTAAATTTATTAATAATATGATTTTATATTTTTATACATTAAGATATAAGTTAATATTACATTTTACACATATATATTCTAAATATGTTATAATTTATTGAGATAATGTAGAACTGTAAATAAGGGGAGGAATTTTTAATTGGATAATAATTTTGAATACATATTATTTGACTTAGATGGGACGCTTACTGATTCAGGGGAAGGAATAACTAAATCTGTTCAGTATGCGTTAAAATCTTTTGGAATTATAGTAGATGATATTAAGGAGCTAAATAAATTTGTAGGTCCACCATTAAGAGATTCTTTTAAGATGTTTTATAATTTAAGTGATGAACAAGCAGAACTTGGTATAAAAAGATATAGAGAATATTATGCAGATAAAGGCATTTATGAAAATAGTCTATATGATGGCATAGTAGAACTTTTAGAGACACTTAAAAAATATAATAAGAAAATTGTACTTGCTACATCAAAGCCAGAAGTGTATGCAAAACAAATTCTAAAATATTTTAATATAGATAAATATTTTTCTTTTGTAGCTGGAGCTGATTTTGAAGAGACGAGAGTAAAAAAAGGTGACGTGATAAAGTATGCCTTAGAAGAAGCAAAGATTTCAGATTTATCAAAAGCTGTCATGGTTGGGGATCGAGAACATGATATTATAGGCGCAAAAGAAAATAACATCAAATCAATTGGAGTTCTTTATGGATTTGGAGATGTAATAGAGTTAACACAGGCTAGAGCAGATTATATAGCAAAGAATACTAGTGAATTATTAAATATTCTCCTTTGAGTTTAAAGGCATAAAAAGGACAAATAATTTATGGATTTATTTGCAAATAGATAGAATAAATTGTAATATAATTATAGTTAGAAAGTAATTTAAATTAATATAGGGGGAAGATTTTAGATGATAAAAAAATTAACATTATCGTTATTGCTAGTTGTATCTGTATTTGGAGGGATTTCTTCAGGAGCATCAGCAAAATGGAAAACAGATAAAAATAATAATGTTAGCTGGGAAGAAAATGGAGTAAAATCAAAGGGATGGAAGCTAATTGAAGGACAATGGTATAATTTTGGAGATAATGGAGTAATGACTAAGGGCTGGAAGCAAGATGGCGGTAACTGGTATTATTTCTGGTCAAATGGAACTATGGCAAGTAGTACTTGGTTAACTAATGGAGGATTCTGGTATTACTTTGATGCAAGTGGTAAACTAGTTTATGATTCTGCTATTGTTCAAAATAGAAAATATAACATAACACCTGCATTTATAATATCAGAAGATTTAAATAATGCATCACAAACAAATTCAGATACAAAAAAATAATAAATTAATATGAAATATAAGGCACATGAAAGAAAATAATAGACCAAAGATGTGACGTATATTTCGTGTCAGACAATGAAGTGAATTGCGCTCATAGCAGGCCTATTAGCTCAATTTGCAGACGCAGTATGATGCGAAATAGACGAACATACTGGTCTATTATTTTTTTGAATGTGCCTAAATAAACATTGGTATTTGTTTTATAAAAATATCAATGTTTATTTTATATACAGTTTACTTAATAAAATAATAGTAGCTTGAAGTTTTCATCAAATTCAATTAAAATGATGTTAGTAAGAGGGAAAAACATGAGAAAAGCAAGGCTGTTGTTATATATTGTTAAAACGGCTTTTTAGGTTAAGGAGGACAAGATGTTTATGGGGCAGTTAAAAGGAAAAGATAATTTATTTAATGATGGTGATGAAATGAATATATCACCGGACGTGGTTGAAGAAAGAATAGAAGAAATGAATGAAACTCTGCTTATTTATCGCTCTGCTATAAAAGAAGTTAAAACTAAATTAGATATTTTAGATGATGAGCTAAAAATTAAGAGAAAAAGAAATCCAATAGAATATATGAAATCTAGAGTTAAAACGCCAAGCAGCATTATGGACAAGCTTAGGCGTAAAGGTTTAGAGATGAGCATTGAATCTGCAAAAAAGAATCTCAATGACATTGCAGGGATAAGAGTAATTTGTTCTTTTGTCGGAGATATATATGATATTGCAAAAATGCTTATAAGACAAGATGATATCACATTGATTGAAGAAAAAGATTATATAAGTAATCCTAAGCCTAATGGATATAGAAGTCTTCATTTAGTTGTAGAAGTTCCTATATTTTTTTCGGACTGTGCAGAATTAGTTAGAGTAGAGGTTCAAATACGAACAATAGCCATGGATTTTTGGGCAAGCCTTGAACATAAATTATATTATAAAACATCAGGAGAAAGTCCAGTACATATTACACAAGATTTAAAAGAATGTGCAGAGCTTATAGCATCCACAGATATGAGGATGCAGGACATACAAAGGGAAGTTGAAAAATTAAGATAAGGGATCTTCAAAAATGTTATTTTCTTTCAGATCCCTAATTGGAGGTGTTAAAAATGATTAAGGAGCTTATATCAAAAAACAGATCATACAGAAGGTTTTATCAAGAAAAATCCGTTGAAATGAGCACTTTGAGAGAATTAGTGGATTTGGCTAGGTTATCACCTTCAGGTGCTAATAAACAAACCTTAAGGTATATTTTATCAAATACTGAAGAACTAAATAATAAAATAGGCCAATGTATATTTTGGGCAGGGTATTATAAAGATTGGGATGGTCCAGAAGAAGGAGAGAAGCCAAGTGCTTATATGGTAATAGTTAAAGATACTACTTTTGGAAGTGGTATACCTCAAGACGATGGTATAGCAGTTCAAAGTATTTTACTTGGAGTAGTTGAAAAAGGCCTTGGGGGATGTATTATAGGTAATATAGATAGAAATAAATTAAGAGAAAAATTTAATTTGGATGAAAAATATGAAATAGCTTTGGTAGTAGCATTAGGATATCCAAAGGAAGAAGTAGTTGTTGAAACTATAAATGAATCTGGAGACATAAAGTATTGGAGAGATGAAAATCAAGTTCACCATGTGCCAAAAAGAACTCTAGAAGAGCTGATTATCAAAGAAAATTAAATTTGAATCGTAATCAACCGAAATAAGTAACATATTGTGTTCCGGTTTCTATGAATTTTTATGGATGATTCTAGGACCAAAAGTTGTACCCAAAATGCTTGCCTCAAAGACAAGCTTTGAACAAGCATTTTGGAACAACTTTTAGTCAAGAATCATTACCATCAAAATTCCAATGAAACACTCCACACAATATGTTACTTATTTCTAGTGTAGTTGTTCGCTTGAAATGTATGGAATTTCGGTGGGATACCACATAAGTCTAAGTTCACATTTTGATATCCAAATAGATATCCAATTTACGATTTAGACTTATAATTTGAATTATTATGAAATTATACTAAAATTTGAGTATATATCTACACTAGAAATCAAATACATTTGTGTGTAGCAGGCATTTGAAAATCTCGATGCTAAAAGCACTTAATGGGAGCTTGTTCAACATTAGCTTGTCACACTGAAAGTAGGAGCAAGCTAATGTTGATGCAAGCTCCCATTTAGTGCTTTCAGCGAAATTTTCATAGTCTTGCGTAACACAAATGTATTTGATTTCGGTAGATTATCGCATAAGTCTAGAATATGCGTTTGTTATCTATATTATTTTCTTTGATTTTTTTGTTTCATAATAAAAATAAATTTTGAACATACTATACTTGTGACTTTATAATAAAGGAGACGAGTATGTATGGAAAGAGAACATTATATTGTTGATGGATTAGCAAATGAAAATATGAAAACGCAAATTAAAAATGCATTAGAAAAGATTGAGGGCGTAAACCAGGTTTGTGTAGATCTTGCACGCGGAAGTGTTGAGGTAGTATATAATACTCCAGCTACTCAAGAAGAAATTAAAAGCTGTATAGAAAACACAGGACATAGCGTTCAGTAAAAATACTGCAATTATTAAAGAGGAAGATTACTTTATTCTTCCTCTTTAATAATTGCAGTATTTTTTATATTATCCTTCTAATATTTTTACATAGAAAGTTCTATCTCTTGGTCCATCAAATTCACAGAAATATATATTTTGCCACCTACCTAAAATTAAATTCCCATTATTTAAAATAAGACTTTGTGAAGCACCAATTGTAGAAGATTTTAAATGAGCATGAGAATTTCCTTCAAAATGTTTATAATTATCATCGCTAGATGGATAAACCTTTTCAAAACCATAGATTAAATCATGAACTACATCAGGATCAGCATTTTCATTTATAGTGATTCCAGCAGTAGTATGAGGGCAATAAACCACTACAATACCATTTGTAATATCACTATTTTTAATATCTTCCTTTACATGAGAAGTGATATCGACCATAGCTTGTCTGGGATTGATCTCAATAGAATGTTTAAATAAATTAGACATAAAAAGCCTCCTTAATAATATTGTAATTATAATAAATATTATATCAGTTACAATAACATATTATAATAGTTTTCAAAAAAGTAATATGAAGTTTTTTTATGAAGTTAGGCACATAAAATATTAGGTTTCCTGACAATTGAGTAATTCTATTTTACACATTATGTTAATAAAAATATTATGAAGGAAAAAATCTATATCTTTGAGGGGATGAGAAGATGATAAAATTTAAGATTTTAAAGAGAATTTTAACTAGTGGAATTGCTATTGTTGGACTAGTTACTTTTGTAGAAATTAATGGGGTGAAAGCAAATGCTGAAGGGTGGGTAAAGGTTAATAATAGTTGGCGCTATTATAGTGGACCGTCAATACAAACTGGCTGGTGTCATGATAATGGAGCGTGGTATTACTTCGATGAATATGGCATGGCGAAAACAGGATGGATTAAAAGTGAAGGGAGATTTTACTATCTTGATCCTGTGACTGGAAAAATGTTAACTGGCTGGATTCAAGATAGAGGAAATTGGTATTATTTAAATAGTTCTGGTGAAATGGTCACAGGGTGGCTTGAGTATAATGGAAATTTATATTATTTAAATACTTCTGGTGTAATGGTAAAGGATATTTATATTGGATCATATTACCTTGGACCAGATGGAGCATGGAAAGAAGGTTAACATCATAATAGGTAATTAAAGTTATATTTGACAATTGAGGGATAAATGATTATAATTCAGTTTACTAATGGAAAGTGGATATAAAACCCAAGGGAGGAATTATGAGTGTGAAAATAGCAGTTTGATAATGACAATAGAGCATCTTATGGAATATTAGATTTTTCTAAAGGAAATGTTGAATTTATAAATAGAATGATAAGCTATCCTATAGATGAATTATTAGTAATTGCTACAAAGAATAATTTTCCTTATTTAGATGAATATAAATTAGTAATGGAAAGTGCAAGAATGAACTAAAAATTATTTTGAAAGAATACCTTTGAAAGGAATTGATTTTTATGAAAATTTTAGCCTATAGTCATAGGTCAGATGAAACAAAATTTTTTAAAGAGTTTAGTGAAAAATATAATGTTGAAGTTGTATTAACCAATGAAAGCCCAACTATGAAAACAGCAGATCTTGCTAAAGGTTTTGATTGTATTAGTATAATTACAACTATGATATCAGAAGAATTAGTTGAGAAATTTCATGAATTAGGAGTCAAATTTATTTCTACAAGAACTATTGGATATGACCATATTGATTTAAAAAAAGCTAAAGAATTAGGTATAGGAGTTGGAAATGCTACATATTCACCAAACAGTGTAGCAGATTATACTATCATGCTAATGCTTATGGCAATTAGAAAAGTTAAGCTTATTATGGAGAAAAGCAATGTACAGGATTATTCTTTAAAAGGTGTCCAAGGAAAAGAATTACCTAATTTAACTATAGGAGTGTTGGGAACAGGAAGAATCGGACAAACTGTCATTAAACACTTAAGTGGATTTGACTGTGAGATAGTGGCATATGATTTATATGAAAATGAAGATGTGAAATCTTATGCAAAATATGTGGATTTAGATACTTTATTGAAAAATAGTGATATTATAACTCTTCACATGCCTGCTACAGATGATAATTACCATATGATTAATAAAAATTCGATTAGAATAATGAAAGAGGGAGTTTTTATTATAAATACTGCTCGTGGATCATTAATTAATACATGCGACTTAATTCAGGGGATTGAAAAGAAAAAAATAGGTGGAGCAGCTTTGGATGTAATAGAGCATGAAGCGAATTTATACTATAATGATTTAAAGGATCAGATATTAGATAATAGGGATTTGGCAATTTTGAAATCATTTCCAAATGTAATTGTTACGCCACATACTGCATTTTATACTGATCAAGCTGTAAGTGATATGGTGGAAAATTCAATAAAAAGTTGTATCTTTTTTTCTGAAAACAAGGAAAATCCATGGCAAGTGTGCTAAGATTTTTTCTAGATGAGTATAATTACAATAGACAAGTGGTATCATAAGCGCAAATTAATTTAGTAAAAATAATGACTGTAGATAGTTAGGGAGAACAATAATGACGGCAGAAGAATTGTTGAATAAATATATAACGAAAAATAAAGAAGACGCAAACCAAACTTATTTGGCCTGGAGTTTTGGAAATAGTGAAGAAATGGCAAATAGTTTAGCTCAATTAGTAGTAAGTGAAGAAAAAACAGCTACAGCATCCTTGTTTTATTTATATGAAGTAGAAAATGAGGAATTACCGAAAGTAGGTGGATATAATATTATTTTAGATGGAAGCGAAAATGCAAAATGTATTATTAAAACATCAAAAGTATATGTTACCCCTTTTAATGAAGTGACAAAGGAGCATGCATTTAAAGAAGGTGAGGGTGATAAATCTTTAGATTATTGGAGAAATGGACATAAGAAGTTCTTCAAATTAGATTTAGAAGGTCTGGATAAAAACTTTGATGAAAATATCATGGTTGTTTGCGAAGAATTTAATGTTGTATATAAATAAAAAAATAGTGTAAAAGGTGCGCGAATTTTAAGTTTGCGTATTTTTACACTATAAATTTTTTATAGATCTACTATCTCCAAACTTCTTCGATAACACCATCAATTTTTGCCATGGCATTTTGAATAGCTTGTGCTTTTTCTTGTTCTGTAGTTCCAGTGCCATCTACTAAAAGTTCTTCAAATCTTTTTATTCCAATAAATTTCATTATATCATGGACATAGTTTAAGCCTTTATTCATTACTAATTTTAAATACCAAGGAATAGGGCCGCCAGAGGATTGAACATATATCATGCCTCTTTGCTTATCATCTAATAAACCTTCCACATTGTCCTTTTCTATATGCATAGTTTTACCTTCCATAATGACACAATCAAGATATTCCTTTAAAGGAGCAGGAAAAGATAAACTCCACATTGGAGCTGCAATTACATATAAATCAGCTGTTTTAAATTGGTCTGCTAGCTGAACCATTTTATGAACTTCTTCTTTTTGTGTTTCATCCAACTTATTAAAATCTTCTTCTTTTATCATACAATTTCTTTTTTCAAAATATTGATATTCAAGTCTTGGTACATGACAATTATATAAATCTAATTCTTCTAGCTGAAAATCAGAATGTTTAGTTAAAAAACTGTTTACTACTTTTCTTCCAACTGTTTTACTAACTGAAAGTTCCTCAGGTTTTGAGTTTACTGTTATATAAAGTAATGTTTTCATTCTATATACACCTTCTTAAGTTTGATTTTCCATTATAGTATTTACGTATTTAAGAATATTATTAAAGATATTCCAAGGAAATACTTCATAAAGAAATGCAGTAAATATAAAATGGAATAAGATTATCATTACTATACAAACATTAGAAAACAACACAAATTGCATTGAAATGATTAAATTTAAATTGCCCTCATCGCTGAATAATTAATATAATTTCTAATTTAACTTAGATACAAGATTCTTAATTAGTGTATTAGTTAATGGGTGCTCTAAGTTTTTTTTAGATGTAACTCGAAAACATGTAAGATACCCTATAATTATTTTTTGTGGTAAAATGTAGATATTATGTATATTAAAAATGAGATACGTTAGGAGAAGGAAAATGTATACACTTGTTTCATCTAAATATGATATTGCTATTATTTTTTTATGTTTAGGTATATTAATGTTTGTTAGTTCAATGATAACAGCTGAAATTCAAAAAAAGAAAAATAAATTTAAATATGGAGTATTTAATCTTCTATACATCATTGGATTCTTTTTGATTATAATAGCGGCGGCAAAATTTAATTTGGATTATATATTTAATTTGGCTATTTATATATCAGGTGCAGTTATTTTAGGCAAAGACATAATATCTTTTAGAGTAAGAAAGAAATGTTCAAATGAAAGATGTAAAGCAGTTAAAATAAGGGGTTACTGGATTGGCAGCATAATTACATTTTTAGTAGTTACTCTTTTAAATAAAGTTGATAATCCCAAATTTGAATTAGTAGAAATATATTTTATAATAGTGTTATTAATTGATTTACCTATAGCGTATTCATTAAATCATTATTTAAATATTTATGAAAGTGGAATTGCAATAAGCACATTTTCATTTCCTAAAAAAATACTACCTTACGATGAAATAATTCCATATGAAAATATCGAAAATATAAATCTTGCAGAGTATCAAAAGAATAGGTTCATATTAAAGATAAAAGTTAAGGATTCCAAAAGAAAATCTCCTTATGAATATATTATTAAAGGTGAAGGTAAAGAGGAGTTCGTTTCATTTATAGAGGATTATATTGAAGAGGATAAAATAACGTATATAATATAATTCAATTTTGATTGCTTATGCTAAATAACTTCTATAAGATTTGCAAAAAAATGTAGTAGAACTAGCGCAAAGGCTCTGAAAATCATTGATTACATACTGCCCACGAATTCGTGGGCAGTTATTATTTTAAAATCGAATAATAAATATAAAATTTAAAATTGACAAGAAGATAAAATGATGATATTATCTTTATAAATCCCATACGAATACTTTGAATTAAGCTGACTAGAAAAACTAGAGGCGTTAAATAAAATTATTGTAATTTTATTTAATGCCTTTTTTTATTACATAAAAGCAGAGTATTTATATAGGAATAACAAGAATAGGGGGAATTAAAAATGAAAAAATTAAAATTTATAGGAGTGATAATGGGAATTGCAATTACAGGTATGTTATTTACGGGATGTGGATCAACTTCTAGTTCAAGTACAGCGAGTAATTCAAATGTTAAGAAAATAATAGTTGGAACAGGAAATTCGTATAAACCGTACTGCTATTTAGATGAGAAGAATAATCCAGCTGGATTTGATGTTGAGGTATTAAAAGAAGTCAATAAAAGACTTCCACAATATGAGTTTGAATTTCAGACAAGCGAATTTAAAAATGTATTGATAAGTTTAGATACAAAAAAAATAGATATAGCAGCTCATGAATATGAAAAAAATCCAGAAAGAGAAGCAAAATACCTTTATGGAAAAGAAGGATATGCAGATTATTCTCTAAAATTAGCTGTAAAAAAAGGAAGAACAGATATAAAAACTCTTGATGATTTAAAAGGAAAAAGTATAACTGTTAGCCAAGGATCTAATGCTGCTTATCTTGTAGAACAGTACAATAAAAAGAATAATAATGCCATTAATATAGTTTATGGAGCAAGTGATGATGCTGTTCAGTATAATGATGTGGCTACTGGCAGAGTAGATGCAATACTTTTAACAAAGAGCGATTTGAATTTGAAAAATAAAGCTTATGGAGATAAACTAGAATTTCCAAAAGATGCACCAGTAATAAATGTTTCATATGCTTATTTCCTTTTTGATAAGAGTAATACACAATTACAAGAAGATGTGGATAGTGCATTAAAATCTATGAAGGAAGATGGAACATTAGCTAAATTATCAATAGATATTCTAGGTGATGATTATACAAAGAGTGAATAAAAATTTATAAATACTATTAACTATGCACTATTAAGAAATACAGGGGGAATTTAATGGGAAAATTATTTGATTTTAAATTAATATTTGAATACCTGCCATCGATCTTAGCACGTATTCATATTACTTTATTGATAGTATTATTAGCAACAATTGTAGGATTACTTTTAGGTGTATTTATAGCGTTGGCTCGAATTTATAAGATTCCAGTTATCAATCAATTAACTATAATATATATATCATTTATTAGAGGAACACCAATAATTGTACAATTATTTATAGTTTATTATGGTCTCCCAGAAATTTTAATAGGCATAGGTATTAACATTAATAGATGGGATAAATTAAATTTTGTATTAGTTACTTATGCCCTTAATAGTGCAGCATTTATGGCTGAAATAATAAGGGCATCTATTACAAGTGTACCAATTGGTCAAACAGAAGCTGCTTATTCCATAGGTATGACAAGGTGGCAGGCATTTTATCGTATAATAGCACCTCAAGCTATAATTACTTCTTTGCCAAGTTTAGGAACCAGTATAATAGGACTTCTCCAAGATACATCTTTAGCTTACACTCTCGGCATTATTGATATGATGGGACAAGCACAAGCTATTGGAGCTAGAACTTTACATACAATTGAAGGATATATTGGTGCTACAATAATTTTTATAGTGTTGAGTATTCTATTAGAAAAAGTATTTTCTATAATTGAAAAAAAGGTTACATTTGAAAAAATAATTGGAGACGGTAGGTGAATTTATGAAATTTGATATAGCATTTGCATTTATTGCGTTAAAAGAAGCGTTAAAATATACTCCAATTACGCTAATTCTGGCTATTGTACCTCTAATTATTGGCATAATCCTGGGAACGCTTGTTGCAATAGGAAGATTATTTAAAATTAAAATATTGGGAAGGTTATTACAAGCATTTGTGGTGACTATTAAGGGTATACCATTAGTACTTCAAATCATAATTATTAACTTCGCAGTTATTCAGCCTGTTGACTATTTTTCAGAAAAATATAACTGGTCATTTGCTTCAAAAGATATAAATAGAATTTATATAGTTTTGGTAGCTTTGTCTATATTTTCTGTAGTAAATATATCGGAAGCAATACGTGGAGCACTTATAGCAGTAGATAAAGGTCAATACGAAGCTGCCTATTCAGTTGGTTTAACTAGAACACAAACGTTGATACGAATTATATTGCCTCAAGCTTTTCCAGTAGCGGTACCAGTTCTATGTAATAATTTTATTGGTCTTATTAAAGGTTCATCATTAGCTTTTATACTTTCTGTTACAGATCTTATGAATGGAGCTTTAATTGCTGCTACATCAAATTATAGATATTTAGAAGCTTATGTGGCATCAGCATTAGTTTATTGGGTCATTTGTATTACTATTGAGAAAGCCTCATTTATTTTAGAGAAACGTCTTAATGTAAAGGAGGGATTTATTTGATTGAAATAAAGGGTATTCATAAGAAGTTTGGTAAAAATGAAGTATTAAAGGGTGTTGATATTAAAGTCAATAAAGGCGAAGTTATTGTAATATTAGGACCTAGTGGCTCTGGAAAAACTACTTTATTAAGGTGTATAAATTTTCTTGAAAAAGCAGATGACGGTGAGTTAGCAGTAGGAGAAAAGAGCGTTCATTTTAAAAGTGCAACTAAAAAAGACATATTAGAAATTAGAAGGCAGACAGCTATGGTATTTCAAAGCTACAATCTCTTTAGCAATAAAACAGCTCTTGAAAATGTAATGGAAGGATTAATTATTGCAAGAAAGATACCTAGAAATGAAGCGGAGGAAATAGGGAAAAGGACATTAGATAAGGTTGGATTAAGAGATAAATATAATTTTTATCCATCACAGCTTTCAGGTGGGCAGCAGCAGCGAGTTGGAATTGCACGTGCTGTTGCCCTAAACCCAGAAGTGATTTTATTTGATGAACCAACATCTGCCCTTGATCCAGAGCTTGTAGGAGAAGTACTTTCTGTAATGAAAGCTATAGCAAAAGAAGGAATTACTATGATTGTAGTTACCCATGAAATGTCTTTTGCATCAGACATAGCAAGCAGGGTGATTTTTATGGATGGAGGAGTGATTGTAGAAGAAGGTTCACCAAAAGATATATTCACAAGACCAAAAGAAGAACGAACTAAGCAGTTTTTAAAGAGAATACTTCCAGAATGGAGTTATACAATTTAGGCATATTTAAAAATAGATATTAATAATTAAGAGATGGGGGAATCATAAGTGGCTATAGATTTAAAAATATCTTCAGTTGGGACAAGAGAGAGTCGTTTAGGTTCTATAACAGGATATAATGGTGACTTACATGACATCGTTAATAAATCCCAATGTGGAACGCTAAAAAATAAGGAGAGATGTTTTAGTCAATCAAGCACATGTAATGCAATGTGTGCATTAGGGCAATTATCAGGAATAAGAGATGTAGCAATAATAAATCATGCACCATCAGGATGTACAGCAGTTGCATCAGGTATTAATGTAAATAATAATCAGTTGGCAACTAAACGAGGAGTTTCAAATAGCACAGTATTTTTAGGAACAGATATGGATGAAAATGATACTGTATTTGGAGCTACCGGAAGTCTTAAGGAAATAATATTAGAAACTTATAATAGATACAAACCAAAAGCTATATTTATAGGTACATCATGTGTATCTGGAATTATTGGTGAGGATGTTGATAGTGTAGTTGAAGAAGTTAAAAAAGAAATACCAGATGATATTCCAGTAGCAGCAGTTCACTGCGAAGGCTTTAGATCAAGAATATGGGCAACGGGATTTGATGCATCAGACCATGCTGTTCTTAGCAGCATAGTAAAACCACCCAAAAAGAAAACTAATAAAATTAATTTTAAGAATTTCTATGAAAGTGAAAGAAAACAAATAATTGATATATTTAGTAACTTTGGAGTTGAACCAGTATTTTTTTATCAAAACTCTACTGTAGAAGAATTATCGCATCTTTCAGAAGCGCTTGCAACTGTAAGTATATGTGGAGTTTTAGGTTCATATTTAGGAAATGGATTAGAACAGCAATATGGAGTTCCATTTGTAAAAACAATTAATCCATTAGGCGCTGCAGGGTTTGAAACATGGCTTAGAGGTATTGGTACAGCTGTTAGAAAAGAAAAGGAAGTAGAAGCTTATATCGAAAGAGAAAGAGCAATTTATCTTCCTAAAATAGAGGAAGTTAAAAAAGAACTTAAGGGATTAAAAGCTGTACTTGGAATGGGCCCGGGATATACATATGAAGTATCTCGTGTTCTTCAAGAATTGGAAATGGAAGTAGTTTGGGCTGCATCATGGCACCATGATAAAATGCATGATAATGAAGACTTGCCAGCACCACTTAAATATTTAGCTGAAAATTCCAAAGATAATTTTAAAGTAAGTGTAGCAGACCAACAAAATTTTGAAATTTTAAATATAATAAACCATTATAAACCAGATATTTATTTTTCGCGTCACCCAGGTACTACTGTTTGGGCGATTAAGCAGGGGGCAGCAGCATTATGCGTAAATGATGAATATATGATTTTTGGATATAAGGGTACTCTTGATTTTGCTTATACAGTTTTAGATACAATTAAGAACAGAAGTTTTGAAAAAAATTTAGCAGCTAGGGTTAAACTTCCTTATACAGAATGGTGGTACAAACAAGAAAATTCAACGTTCTTACTAGAGGAGGCAAAATAAAAATGGCTAAAATATTAGATCAACCAAGATATAAATGTGCACTAGCTGCAATGCAGACTGTACAATCAATAGAAGGTGCTATACCCATATTACATGCAGGTCCAGGGTGCGGTGCTAAGCTTGGAAGCGGAGCAGGAAATTCAGGACATTTTTCACATAATATTTTTCCATGTACTAATATAAGTGAAAAAGAAGTAGTTTTTGGTGGAGAAAAAAAATTAAATGAAATAGTGGAAAATTCATTAAAGGTTATAGATGCTGATTTATATGTGGTGCTAACAAGCTGTACATCAGAGGTTATTGGTGATGATGCAGAAGAAATTGCACGTTCTTTTAGGGAGGATGGGAAACCAGTAATATTTACATCTACACCAGGATTTAAAGGAAATAACTATTTAGGTCATGAATGGGTAATTGACTCTATTATAAATCAATACTTAGAACCAAGTGATGAAAAGATAAAAGGACTTGTTAATATTTGGGCAGGAATTCCATTGCATGATCCATTTTGGTTAGGAAATTTAAGAGAATTAGAAAAGCTTATAGAACAGCTAGGATTAATACCAAATACTATATTTGGACATGATAGGGGAATTAAGAATTTAAATAAGGTTCCACAAGCTGAATTTAATCTTTTAGTTTCACCATGGCTTGGATTAAATAATGTTAAAAACCTAGAAAGAAAATTTGGAACTCCTTATCTTCACTATCCTGTTCTGCCGGTAGGTGCAACAGAAACAAGTAAGTTTTTAAGGGCAGTTGGAGACTTTGCTGGAATTGATAAGGAAAAGGTAGATAAAATTATAGAAAAGCAAGAAAAAGAATATTATTACTATATTGAACGATTTGCAGATGTATTCCTTGAAACACGTGTAATGTCAAAGCGTTTTGTTGTAGTCTCAGATTCACAATATTCACTTGCATTAACAAAATTCTTAGTAAATGATTTAGGCTTATTTCCAGCCAAACAATTTATAATTGATGATGCACCAGAAAAATATAGAAAACCTATAGAAGGATATTTTAAAGAATTAAATTATGATATTGAAGCAGATGTAGAATTCTCTGTTGATGGACATAAGATTCATGAGGAAATAAAAAATACAGATTATCATGGTTATCCTTTAATTTTAGGAAGCTCATGGGAAAAGAAGGCTGCCAAAGATACAGAAGGTCATTACTTAGCTATATCATGGCCAATTAATGAGAGATTGGTTATTAATAGTTCATATGTAGGGTATACAGGAGGGCTTAAGCTTTTAGAAGATATATATTCTGTGGTTCTTACTAGATTTAATTAAAAAGATAATGTATTAATATATATTTCAATTAACAATGCATGGTTAAGGTTACTGTTAGATCTATTAATAGAGTAAAACTGAGTAAACATATAAAAATAAGAAAATACTTGCGCAGTATTTAAGTAAATCTGAATGAAAAATCAGAGGACTTACTTCTAAAAAAATAGAAGTAAGTCCTCTTTTTTAAGAAATATTAGTGAAATAAATTTATTTCTAAATTCATTTACGATTTTTAAAATTCCTTTAATGGATTAATTGTTCCTTCTTCAGTACTTCTAATCACAGTAGCCACCATAAGTTATAGTTTTTCAAATCTTTGCACACTTCTCAAGGGTTTCTCTTAATATATTTTTATGTTTATTTAGGGAATGGTTTCTTTTTACAAATAAGACTTTTCATTGAGTTTTATGACACAATTTGTTAGAATGTGTATATAAGCATAGACAAATTTAAAGTTATAGTAAGAGTTATCGACTATAAATATAGTATTAGTGAATATTATAATAAAATATTATATATTATGGGGAATTTTAGGGGGAGAATTACTTGGTTGATTTTGATTTGGAAATAAAAAAGGCACATCCAATTAATATTAAGGAAATAGAATTAAACAGGTATAGAATTGACGACAAGATTAAGAAATCTATTATTTTATATAATACAGCCATAGGAGAGATAAAGAAAGGCAACTTCGATTTAGTAATAAATGATTTGAAAAAAGCTTTATCTTATAATAAAGGTTTTACAGAAGCTATTAAACTTATGGGCTTATGTTATGTTAATATGAAAGAATATAAAAAAGCAGAAAAAATTTTTAAAAAGCTTGATAAATATGCAATGTATAATGAATTAGTAAATGAGTATATGCAAAGTTTATTAATAAAAACATTTATGTCTAAAAATATAAATACAATAGAATACGCTAATCATATTTCTGGTAGAAAAAAGGAGCAATCCGTTGCAGTTAAGGGTTCAAAAGGAAAGATTATTATAAGTTTATTATTTTTTATGATTGTTATAGCTGGAACAAGCCTAAATTACTTCTATCCTAAAACTGTTCAAGGGATTTTGGCGAAATTTTCCATAAGTATCAAAGGTGTTCAAGAAAAATTTCAAGCTAATAATAAAATAGCTGATTCTGAGGAAAAAACGGATAAAAATTCAGTTAAAGATGATATTTCATCAGAGGAAAATACTGCAGCTAACAAAGAATATGAAAATACCCAAAAGAGCTTAGAAGATACTAAATTAGAGGCAGATAATTATAAAAATGATACTGTAAATATGTTAAATGATGCCGAAAAGTTTTTTAATGATGGAAATTATGAGAAGGCTGCTAGCATTTTAATAAGTATGAAAAGTAGGAATTTTGATGATGAAACAAAAATGAGATTTGATAAGTTGTGGCAAAATTTAAAACCAAATCCACTATGGACTATATACAATGAAGGGAATAAACTGTATAAAGAAAAGAATTATTCGGAAGCACTTCCCAAATTAGTAATAGCTTCAGAAATTGATCCTAATTTAGATATTATGCCATGGATTACTTTTCAGATAGGGATGTGCTATAAAGAAACAAATGATAATACCAATGCTCTTACATACTTTAATAAAGTAAAAGATGACTATCCAAAATCGCAATACGCTTCAAATGCCAAAATGATGATAAGTCAAATAGGTAATTAGAATTTTGTGAAGATAAACCCAAAAGAGTAGTCAAGATTTATGGCGTGAATCGGAATACTAAATTGTCTGAGTTTTGAGATATGGTCTGCTAATAAAAGTATACAAATAATGCACAACCATAATAGATTTGTAATCCAACATTTTATTATGGTTAAGCAAGTATACAATATATTTATTGGATAAGGCTTGTGTTAGTAATATTGCTTTAAAATTAAATTTTAAAATAATATTGACTAATTACTATAACATGGAATATAATTATTATAAATCATACTAAGTAAATGGGAATTGTATGAAAAACGATTAGTATAATTATTTATAAGATAAATGCGTTGAAAGGAATAAGTATATTAAGGAAAGTTTTCAGAGAGGAATTCTTAAAATAGCTGAAAGGAATTCTAAATGGAACTTAATAGAATGCATCCTGGAGCACTAAGTTGAACAAGCGGTAGGCTTAGCAGGAGTGCCTGATATAGCACAAAGAGATGTTATGTGTAATAATTTAAACATAATAATCAGAGTGGGACCGCGGATATTTTCTGCCTCTGTTTAACAACAGAGGCAGTTTTCTTTATATAAAGAAAAATTATATTAAATTGCGAATCATGATTATGGATTTTGTATAAAAATTAATATTTCACATAAAAATCAGAAAGGATAAGTTTTTTATAATTTAAAGTGTAGGGGGAATAGGCTTATGGAAATTAGTAGTAGGGAAATTATTGAAGACAAAAAACTTAAAGAAATATTTAAGATGATTGAAAAAATAAAATACGGGTCTATAACATTGATAATACAAGATGGCGTAATTATACAAGTAGACAAGAATGAGAAAATAAGAATGAAATAAAATATATATTGAGTACAAAAGAGAAATTATCATTAATAGTAATTTAAAACTAAATTTAAAAAACAAATAATTAATTAGAAAAACAAATAATTAATTAGAAAAATTGTTGACAAATACAAATAATTAGAATATATTATAACAAAACACAGTAAATTTATAAGAATAAACGGAATTTTTAAATAATATTTTAGTAAATCTGACTGGAAAACCAGAGGATGTACTTCTAAGTAATAGAAGTATGTCCTCTTTTCTTTTAAACTATTTAAAAAATCCAGGGAGGGCAATCTCAAATATGGTAACAATTAATTTAAATGAATCTTCAGTAACTATAAGAGAATCAAGATTGGGTTCAAAATATTTCTGACTTTAGGTCTGCAGAAGTTGAATTTAATGTAGATGCTGGATCAGTTCAAATAGAAATAGAAAAAGAGTCCCAGGAAAGCAGAGTATTAATCCTTGGAAGTGGGAGGGACAAGAATCTTCCAGCAAAAGAAAGTGGAGGTAGAGGTAAAATGATGGAGTTTAATTTTGACACTATAAAGGTTATAGGAGGATATAAGACTTAAAACAAGCAGTCAGAGAAGCTTTGAAATAATATAAACGTAGATTAAAAATACTTTAGGCATATGAAAAATAATAAGTCCATTATGTGACAAATAGTTTTTTATATGCCGTACATAAAGTTTTTAATATTTAAATTAATATAAAAAGGAGAATTTTAAAATGGCAGAAAAAACATTAAGACAAGTAGCAATTTACGGTAAAGGAGGAATAGGAAAATCAACTACTACACAAAATTTAACTGCAGGACTTGCAGAACTTGGTAAAAATATAATGGTAGTTGGTTGCGATCCTAAAGCAGATTCAACAAGATTATTATTAGGGGGATTAGCTCAAAAGACAGTTTTAGATACTTTAAGAGAAGAAGGCGAAGATATAGAATTAGACGCCATAATGAAAAAAGGATTTAAAGGAATAAAATGCGTTGAATCTGGTGGACCAGAACCAGGAGTTGGCTGCGCAGGAAGAGGAATAATAACTTCAATTGGAATGCTAGAAAGATTAGGGGCATATACAGAGGATTTAGACTATGTATTTTATGATGTACTTGGTGATGTAGTTTGCGGAGGCTTTGCAATGCCTATAAGAGAAGGTAAGGCAAAGGAAATATATATAGTTGCAAGTGGAGAA
Source organism: Clostridium sp. (assembly GCA_031292145.1). Classification (GTDB taxonomy): domain Bacteria; phylum Bacillota; class Clostridia; order Clostridiales; family Clostridiaceae; genus Clostridium. Next base: position 22,660 of record JARLHR010000111.1, read on the forward strand.
ATGATGGCATTGTATGCAGCAAATAATATATCAAAAGGAATACAAAAATATGCACTAAAAGGTGGAGTTAGACTTGGGGGAATTATTTGTAACAGCAGAAATGTTGATAGAGAGCTTGATCTTTTAAAAGCCTTTGCAAAGGAACTTGGAACTCAATTAATACATTTTGTACCAAGAAATAATGTTGTACAAAGAGCTGAAATAAGAAAGAAAACTGTAATAGAATTTAGTCCAGAAGATAAACAAGCTGATGAATATAGAGAGTTGGCTAGAAAGATAGAAGCTAATGAATTGTTTGTAATTCCAAAGCCAATGACACAAGATAGACTTGAAGAAATTTTAATAGAATATGGTTTAATGGATTTAGATTCAGAATATATAATTTAATTTTAAATTTTGGAGTATAAAGTTAAGAATACCTAATTAACATTAGTATTCAAAATAATGGGGAGGCAATGTAATGATAAATGTTAAGAATATAAGTAAGAATTTTAATACTCCAACTGGCAAAGTGGAAGTATTAAAAGACATAAGTTTAAATGTTAATCAAGGCGATATCTTTGGGATAATAGGTTTTAGCGGTGCAGGAAAATCTACATTAATAAGGTGTTTAAATGGACTTGAAAAACCTGATGCTGGAAATATAATCATTGGAGAAAATGAGATAACTAAATTAAACAGAAAAGAACTAAGATGTGCAAGAAAAAAGATAGGTATGATATTTCAACAATTTAATTTATTTGATTCAAGAACTGTTTATGAAAATATTGCTTTCCCATTAGAAATCTCTGGGTATAAAAAAGATAAGATAAAAAATAGAGTTGAAGAAATATTAGAGTTAGTTGAATTATCAGAAAAAAGGGACTCATATCCACTTCAATTAAGTGGAGGACAAAAGCAGAGAGTTGGCATTGCAAGAGCATTAGCAAATGAACCAGATGTGTTGCTTAGTGATGAGGCAACTTCTGCGTTAGATCCTCAAACAACATTTTCGATTTTAGAACTTTTAAAAAATATAAATCAAAAATTAAACTTGACAATAGTTATAATAACCCATGAATTAGATGTATTAAGATATTGTGCAGATAATATGGTAGTTTTAGAAGATGGTCACATTGTTGAAAAAGGAAAAACAGAAGATTTATTTTTAAATCCTAAAAGTAATACATTAAAAAATTTTATAAATATTACAGAAGGTTTTCAAAAGAATAGGAAATTTTCAGGAGGTGAGGGAATATGAATAGCGATTTAGTTAATTTGCTATTAACTGGAACAAAAGAAACGCTATATATGGTACTTCTTTCATCAATAATAGCATTTTTGCTTGGGGTACCAATTGGGGTTTTACTTGTTGTTAGCGATAAAGGCGGTATATTTCCTTTACTTAAAGTGAATAAGATAGTTGGATTTATAATTAATGTTATTCGATCAATGCCAGAAATGATATTAATAATTATTTTATTACCATTAGCAAAATTGATAGTAGGAACAACCTTAGGAGCAAATGCAGCTATAGTTTCTATTTCAATAGGTTCAGCGCCTTTTATAGCTAGAATAATTGAAAATAGTTTAAAAGAGGTTGAGTTTGGAAAAATTGAAGCAGCAGAATCCATGGGAGCGACGACTTTTGAAATAATTAAAAAAGTTTTACTTCCTGAAGCACTTCCTTCAATAGTTAGAGGAGCAACCATTGCAGTAATAGGAATAATAGGATTTACAGCTATAGCAGGTGCAATTGGTGCAGGTGGACTTGGAAGTTTGGCTATAAGATTTGGATATCAAAGATTCCGTACAGATGTGTTGATTGGAACTGTCATAATACTTGTGGCAATTGTACAGGCTATTCAACTGGTAGGAGATTTTAGTGCAAGACTTATAAATAAGAAGAGATTTAAGTTTGAGTAGAAAGTAATTTAAATTTACCTAAATAGATAATTATAAAATTGAAAATTTAGAGGAGGAATATATAATGAAGAAGAAAATAATCGCAATTATTACAAGTACATTTATTTTAATGGGAGCACTTACAGGCTGCTCTGCTAATAGTAAGCAAGATTCAAGTAATTTAAATAATAGTGCAAGCGAAAAAAAGGAGGTAACTTTAAAAGTAGGAGCATCATTAACACCTCATTCTGAAATATTAGAGCATATAAAACCAAAACTTAAAGAAGAAGGTATTAATTTAGAGATAGTAAATCTAGATGATGAAGGTCAGTTAAATCCAGCATTAGATGAAAAACAAATTGATGCAAACTATTTTCAACACGTTCCTTATTTAGAATCAGTATCTAAGGAAAAGGGTTATAACTTTGAAGTTGCAGGAAAAATTCATATTGAGCCGATAGGGTTATATTCTAATAAAATAAAATCTATTAATGATTTAAAAGATGGAGATAAAATAGGTATACCTAACAATCCATCGAATGAGTATAGAGCATTAGTGCTTCTTGAAAAAAATGGAATTATTAAATTGAAAAGTGGACTAGCAAATTATTCAGCAACACCTAATGATATAGCAGAAAATCCTAAGCATCTTCAATTTGTAGAAGCTGATGCAGCACAATTACCAAGATCTCTTGATGATTTAGCAGGGGCAGTAATAAATACTAATATAATTTTAGATGCAAAAATAGACCCAAACACTGCTTTAATTAGGGAAAGTGGAGATTCTCCTTATGCTAATATAGTTGTGGTAAGAAAAGGTGATAAAGATAGACCTGAAATTCAAGCTCTTATAAAGGCTTTAACATCAGATGATGTTAAAAGTTTTATTAAAGAAAAATATGGTGTGGCAGTAGTTCCAGCATTTTAGACATATGAAAGAAAATAATAAGTAGATGATTGGAGATATACTAGCATGCTGCTTACTATTTTCTTAAATATGCATTGAAAGGGGAGGAAGAGAGTGTCATATAAGGTAGCGTTTGCTAGTAGTGATGGAAAAGTTGTTAATCAGCATTTTGGCAGGACAAAGCAATTTTTAATAGTTGAAATAGATAAAGATAATAAGGATTATAAGTATGTTGAAACGCGAATTAATGAACCATCTTGTCAGGAATTCCAACATACAGAGGATGCTTTGAAAAGTTCTGTTGAGTTAATATCTGATTGCAAAGCAGTCTTTGTTGCTAGAATAGGACAAGGCGCATTAGTCCAAGTCGAAGCTAGAGGAATAAAAGGAATTGAAGCACCATATTTTATTGAAGATATACTCGATAAAATATTAAATTCAAAGGTCAATATTCTAGATATATATTAGGAATGAAAATTAATTTATAGATATTATAATTACCAATTATCAATGCGCTATTCAAAATTGTGGTTGAAAGCTCACAGAGAATATAATATGAAATTCGAGAAAGTAAATTTAAATAAAGTTAACAAAAGGAAGTGAATTAAATGGGGAATTTTGATCACCTTGCAAAGACTCATCCATGCTTGGGAGGAGAAGCACATTTTAAATATGGAAGAATACATTTACCAGTAAGTCCGACCTGTAATATACAATGTAAGTTTTGCAAAAGAGGATTTAATAAATCAGAAGTACGACCAGGAGTAAGTTCATTACTTTTAACTCCAGAAGAAGCAGTAAAAACAGTTAGAAAAGCATTGACATTATGTCCGGAAATTAGTGTTGTTGGAATAGCAGGACCAGGCGATACACTTGCAACTGATCATGCACTTGAAACTTTTCGTTTAGTAAAAAAGGAATTTCCGCATCTTATAAATTGCTTAAGTACTAATGGATTACGATTAGAAGAAAAGGCAGAAAAAATTGTTGAAGCAGGTGTACAAACTATAACAGTAACTGTTAATGCAATTGATGCTGGGATACAAAAAGATATATGTTCCTTTATAATTGATGAAAATGGAAAGAAAATAGAAGGCGAGGAAGGTGCTAGAAAATTAATTGATGCACAGCTTAGAGGTATTAAAAAGATTAGCGAATTAGGCGTAATAGTTAAAATAAACAGTGTTTTGGTTCCAGGGATAAATGATAAGCATATTAAGGAAGTAGCTAGAGTAACAAGGGAATTAGGAGCTTCAATATTAAATATTATTCCATTAATTCCTCAAAATGAGTTATCTCATCTTGAAGCACCAACATGTGGGCTTTTAGAAAAGTGCAGGGGAGAAGCCGGGGAATTTCTTGATGTATTTAGGCATTGCAAACATTGTAGAGCAGATGCTTGTGGTGTGCCTGGTAAAAATCAAGATATACACAGTCAATTGTATGATAAGGAAGTTGTGGAAACTTTCTCACACGGCTAAAATTAAATGTATTTAGATTGAATTTTTATTAGCATTTAATTTTGCAGATTACTAATTGAAGGAAGGTAAAATTGAGTGTAAAAAATTTAATTTTAATTCTTAGTAAACAAATAGGAATGATATTAATATTATATAGTATAGGGCTAAATTAATCTATAACAAGTCAATATTAAGATATATTTTATCAGGTGCAAAATATTGTATCTTTGACTTGTTATTTTTTGAATATGCCTTAAATGTCAAAGTAGTAATTACATGAGGAGGAAAAAGCAATGAGAATAGAATCATTATTAGTTCATGGTGCTGTGGATGGAGATGAATTAACAGGGTCAGTAAATGTTCCTATATATCAAACTTCCACATACAAGCAAGAAGAATTAGGTAATAATAAAGGATATGAATATTCAAGGACTGGAAACCCAACAAGGCAGGCATTAGAAAAAACTATCGCGTTATTAGAAAGTGGAACAGGTGGACTTGCTTTTAGCAGTGGAATGGCTGCAATTACAGCAGTGCTATCATTGTTTAATAGTGGAGATAAAATAGTAATTCCAAGTAACCTTTATGGAGGTACATTTAGAGTAATTGATAAAGTATTTAAAAATTTTAATATTCATTATGAGATAGTTGATTTTTCAAGACTGACAGATGTGAAAAGACTTTTAGAAAGTGATAAAGAGACTGCCAGAATAAAGGCTGTACTTATTGAAACCCCAACTAATCCACTTATGGATATTACTGATATTGAAGAAGTCAGCAAGCTAGCAAGGGAACATGATGTTCTTACAATTGTAGATAATACATTTATGTCACCATATTTACAAAGGCCTTTAGAATTTGGAGCAGATATAGTTGTTCATAGTGCAACTAAATATTTAGGTGGCCATAGTAATGTAGTAGCTGGTTTAATAGCTTTAAGGGATCAAGAACTTTGGGAAAGACTCCATTTTATACAAAATTCTACAGGTGGAGTACTTGGACCGTTTGACTCATTTATATTACTTCAAGGTATAAAAACCTTGGGTGTTAGATTAGATAGGCATAATGAAAATGCAGAAAAGATAGCAGAGTTTTTGTCAAAAAGTGAATATGTTGCAAAAATTTATTATCCAGGATTAAAAGATTCTAAGGGATATGAAATTCATAAAAAACAAGCATCAGGGTTTGGAGGAGTATTATCTTTTGTAATTAACGAGAAAGTTGATTATAAGAAATTCTTAAGCTCATTAAGGCTCATAACTTTAGGAGAAAGTTTAGGGGGGGTAGAATCACTAATATGCCATCCAGCAAGTATGACCCATGCTGCAATTCCATATGAAATCAGACAAGAGGTTGGAATTGTTGATAATTTGGTGAGATTGTCAGTTGGAATTGAAAACATTGATGATTTATTAGCGGATTTAATTAATGCATTCAAGGAGAGTTTAATATGAATTTCGTAAGTGATGTGAAGGAACTTATAGGAAATACTCCATTAATAAAACTTACTAATATTGATGTAAAAGAAAATGTTAATATATTTGCTAAACTGGAATGCTTTAATCCAGGTGGCAGTGTAAAAGATAGGATTGGCGTAGCAATGATTGAAGGCGCTGAAAAGAAAGGAATATTAAAAAAGGGATATACAATAATTGATGCAACAGCAGGAAATACTGGACTTGGAATAGCGTTAGCAGCAATTAATAGAGGATACAATATAATTTTTGTGGTACCAACTAAATTTTCGATAGAAAAGCAAAAATTGATGAAAGCCTTGGGTGCAAATATAATAAATACTCCAGATGAAGAGGGAATGCTTGGAGCAATAAATAAAGCAGATGAATTATTAAAGGAAAATCCGAATAGTATTAGTTTGGGGCAATTTGAAAATACTGATAACCCTTTAGCTCATTATGAAACAACAGGTCCTGAAATATATAAGGCACTAGAAGGACATATAAGCTACTTTGTAGCAGGGGCAGGAAGTGGGGGAACCTTTACTGGGATTGTGAAGTTTCTAAAGGAAAAGAACAAGAATATTAAGGGCGTATTAGCAGATCCAGAAGGATCAACTATGGTTGGAGGTGAGCATAAAAGCTATAAAATTGAAGGTATAGGAAATGATTTTGTACCAAAGACAATGGACATATCTTTAGTTGATAAAGTGATAAAAGTTAATGATGAAGAAGCATTTGAAAAGGTACGATTATTAGCTAAAAAGGAAGGTCTAATAGTTGGGTCATCATCTGGGGCAATACTAGCAGCAGCATTAAAATTAGCTGAAGAAATAGATAGTGGCAATATAGTTGTAGTTTTCCCAGATAGGGGAGATAGATATTTAAGTACAACTTTGTTTGGCGAATAAAAACAAAATTATGAAGGACTTTTAAATGAAGTTGACTAGAAAACTAGAGGCTAAGTTTCCAATTATAAAGGATACTTGGCCTTATTGTTTCTGTCAAATGAAATTGATTAGGAGGCATAAAACATGGCAAATAAAAAAATTAATCTTGATATTCCAGAAGTTGAAAGTCGCGAGCAGAGATTAGGAACAATCATTGCTTGGGATGGAAAGGCATCAGAGTTATCAGAACAATCATCATATGAACATCGAGGCTGTAAAGGTAATGGGAAACAATGCAGGCTTTGTGAAGTAAAAGGACCTTTTACTCAAGGGTCAGTATGTAGTGAACAAATGGTTGAATGTCAGGCTGGAAATGTACGAGATGCAGTACTTATTCAACATTCACCAATAGGGTGTGCTGCAGGGCAAGTACCTTATAATTCAATTTATCGTAATGGCCTTGCACTTAGAAATCTGCCTGTAGAAAACATAAGAATTATTTGTACAAATTTAGATGAAAGTGACATGGTATTTGGAGGAGTTAAAAAATTAAAACAATCAATTAAAGATGCTTTTGAAAGATACAATCCCAAAGCTATTTTTTTAGGAACATCTTGTGCAACAGGAATTATTGGAGAAGATATGGAAAGTGTAGCGACTGAAGCAGAAAAGGAAATCGGTATACCAGTAATTCCACTTGCTTGTGAAGGATTTAGGTCTAAACATTGGAGTACAGGTTTTGATGCTACTCAACACGGAATCCTAAGAAAAATTGTACGTAAAAATCCTAAGAAGCAAGAAGATTTAATTAATGTTATTAACCTTTGGGGGTCAGATGTATTTACACCTATACTTGGTGAATTGGGATTAAGAGTAAATTATATTGTAGATTTAGCAACAGTAGAGGATCTTGCACAGCTTTCAGAAGCAGCTGCAACAGTAGGTTTTTGTTATACTTTATCATCATATATGGCAGCAGCGCTTGAACAGGAATTTGGAGTACCAGAAATAAAGGCACCTCAGCCTTATGGTTTTGCAGGGACAGATGCTTGGCTACGTGAAATTGGAAGAGTTACACACAGGAAAGAACTTGCTGAAGCTTATATCAAAAAGGAACATGAAAGAGTAAAACCTAAATTAGAAGAACTGAGGGAAAAACTTAAAGGTGTTAAGGGATATGTTGCAACAGGTTCAGCTTATGCCCATGGATTAATTACTGTTTTAAGAGAATTAGGAGTAGAAGTAAATGGGTCTTTAGTTTTCCATCATGATCCTGTTTACGACAGTGGGGATCCAAAGCAAGATTCTCTTAAATTTTTAATAGATAATTATGATGATGTACCTTCATTTAGCGTAAGTAATAGGCAGCAATATCAATTCTATGGGCTCTTAAAGAAGACAAATCCAGATTTTATATTAATTAGACACAATGGACTTGCACCTTTAGCGTCTAGATTAGGAATACCAGCAGCACCACTTGGAGATGAACATCTTGCTATTGGATATGATGGGATGATCAATTTAGGAGAAGCAGTTTTAGATGTCCTTGCACATAAAAAATTTCATCAAGATCTCAAGGAACATGTTAAATTGCCTTATACAGAATGGTGGCTAAATCAAGAAGATCCTTATATACTTGCAAAACAACCAGAAATATTAAATGAAGAAATAATATAGTTTTATCAGAAGGAGATTATTATGGGAAATAGTGAAAATAAAAATTTAAAACAAACAAATTCAATAAACCAAGTTCGTTATGGATGTGCAATAGGATCAATATATAGTGTATCATCTATCCCAGGAGCAATGCCAATTGTAAACTGTGGACCAGGATGTGCAGATAAACAATATACGAGTCTTGCATTTTATAATGGATTTCAAGGTGGAGGATATAGTGGAGGTGCTGTATCACCAAGCTCAAATGCAGGTGAAAATGAAGTTGTATTCGGTGGAGAAAATCGTCTTAGAGAATTAATTAAATCTTCATTGAAAATCATGAAAGCAGATTTATTTGTAGTTCTTACAGGGTGTATTGGAGAAATTGTAGGAGATGATGTAGGCTCTGTTGTAGGGGAGTTTCAGAAAAAAGGAGCACCTATAGTATATGCAGATACTGGTGGATTTAAAGGAAACAATTTTGTAGGTCATGAATTAGTAACAAAAGCCATAATTGATCAATATGTGGGGGAATATGAAGGTGAAAAAGAAGAGGGGTTAGTCAATGTTTGGTCATTATTGCCTTATCAAAATACTTTTTGGAGAGGGGACCTTAGAGAAATAAAGCGCGTACTAGAAGGTACAGGATTAAAAGTTAATATTTTATTTGGGCCAGATTCAAAAGGAGTAAGTGAATGGAAAAGCATACCTAAGGCTCAATTCAATTTAGTGCTTTCACCTTGGCTTGGATTAGACACAGCAAAACATCTAGAAAAGAAATATGGGCAGCCATTTTTACATGTTTCAACTATTCCTATTGGAGCAAAGGAAACAACAGAATTTATACATAAGGTAGTAGCCTTTGCGGGAATTGATAAAGAACAAAGTGAGAAATTTATAAAAGATGAAGAGAAAACTTATTACTATTATTTAGAACATTTTGCAGATTTTTATGCAGAATACTGGTGGGGATTGCCAGCAAAATATGCAGTAGTTGGAGATAGTGCTTATAATCTTGCTCTTAATAAATTTCTAGTAAACCAGCTAGGACTAATTCCAGCTAAACAAATTATTACAGAAAATCCACCAGAGCAATATAGAGAAGCTATTGCAAGTGAATACAAAACTTTAGCAGAAGATGTATCAGCAGAAGTTGATTTTGCTGAAGATGGATATATAATAGGCCAATTATTAAGGCAGACAGATTTTGGGCATAAACCTCCTATTATTTTTGGAACCACATGGGAAAGGGATACTGCAAAAGAATTAAAGGGAGCAATTATTGAAGTAGGCTTTCCTGCATCTTATGAGGTAGTTTTAGCCAGAACCTATGTAGGATATAGGGGAGCATTAAATTTACTAGAAAAGATTTATACTACAGCAATTAGTGCAAGTGCATAAGGTATATCCTAAAAATAAAAAGCCAGTATGTTAACATAGCTTGACGGATAATTTATTGGTGTATAATATAAACCACATTTTATAGTATAAATTTAGTCTGAAAAAGATATTGCTATAAAAATGTGGTTTTTTATAGTAATAATATATATAAAGGCATTGACGGTAGACAAAGGAAAGATTATATTGATATCATGGTAAAAAAATAGGAATTGTATGAATAATTTTTTAAAGAAAGGATGTAATTAATATGGCTAAAATACTTACACGAGAGGAAGCGTGGGACTTATTAACAGAATATAATCAAGATAATTTTCATTTAGAACATGCTACAATTGTAGAAAATACTCTTCGCTATTTTGCAAAAGAGCTTGGCTATGAAGATGACGTTGATTTTTGGGGAATTGTAGGATTGCTTCATGATTTAGATTTTGAAAAATATCCAGAAGCACATTGTATAAAACAGCAAGAAATTATGCATGAACGTGGAATTGATGAAGCAATAATCCACGCTACTGCAAGTCATGGCTATGCTATTACTGTTGATATTAAGCCTGAACATGAAATGGAGAAAGTTTTATATGCTGTGGATGAGTTAACAGGATTGATAGGCGCAGTTGCCATTATGAGGCCATCAAAAAGTGTTCAAGATTTAGAAGTAAAATCAGTGAAAAAGAAATATAAAAATTCCAAATTTGCTGCTGGATGCTCTAGAGAGGTTATTGAAAGAGGAGCTGCAATGCTTGGCTGGGAACTAGATGACTTAATTGAAAAAACAATTAATGCATTAAGAACATTTCAAAAATAATAATTGGAATATATAATATTAACCACATTTTATAGTATAAATTTAGCTTGAGAACAGGCATTACTATAAAAATGTGGTTTTTTTATCGGAATAGTGTAAAAAAGGTATTGACGTGAATGAAAGGAAATAATATACTTATATCATAGTAAACAAATAGGAATTGTGAGAAAAGAGCAGACGGAGGTGGAAAATTATAGATAGATTGGGGAGCGGAGTAAGGTATAAGTATTATATTGTCAAAATAAAATATTAGGACAACAAATTTTTGTACCATAGAAGATTCTATAAAAATTATAAGCAATAAGGGGGAAATATTATGAAAAATAAATATTTATCATTGTTAACAATAATATTTTTATTATGTGGAATTATTTTAACAGGCTGTAAACCACAAGAATCACCAAAAATAGAAACTAGCCAAACAGCAGCACAATCAGGAGGCACATTAAAATATGCCTTATGGAGTTCGCCTCCAGGTGTATTCCATCCAAGCTTAAGTTCAAATGTTTATGATAATAAAATAATTGATTTAGTATATGAAAAATTAATAAATATAGATGAAAGTGGTAATTATATACCAGGTCTTGCTGATAAATATGAAGTATCAAGTGATCAGCTTACTATAACTTTTTACTTAAGCAAAACTGCAAAGTGGCATGATGGTCAAGCAGTAACTGCTGATGACGTTGCATATACCTATACAACTATAGCTGATCCAGATTATGACGGACCAAGATTTTCACAAGTGGAAAATATAGTTGGAGCAAAAGATTACAAAGCTAAAGAAGCAACTAGTATTTCAGGAATCAAGGTTATTGATGACCATACTGTAAGCTTTACTTTTTCACAAGTATATTCACCAGCCCTTGCTACTTTTGCACAAAGAGGTATAATTCCAAAGCATATATGGGAAAAGATACCCGTAGCACAATGGTCAAAGAGTGATCAGCTTAAAAAACCAATTGGAAGCGGACCTTTTAAATTTAAGGATTTTGTCCCAGGCCAATCTGTAGAACTTGAAAAGTATTCAGATTATAATTTAGGAGAACCTAAGTTAGATGGTATTATATTTAAAGTTGCTAATCAGGATACTGCACAATCAGAACTTATAAAAGGAGATTTAGATTTAGTTCAGATATCTTCATTTAATCAAAAGGATTTAGATGCATATAAACAAGCAGGAATAACTGAATTGGAAAATGATGGAGTAAGTTATCAATTCTTGGGCTTTAATTTTGATAATCCTACGCTAAAAGATCAAAAGTTTAGACAAGCAATAGAATATGCTATTAATCGTAAAGGTATAGTTGATAGTGTATTAGAAGGTCATGGTAAAGTTGTTAATACTGTCTTTTCATCAAAAAGCTGGGCAAATCCTGGTGAAGATGATCTTAATAAGTATGAGTATAGCACCGATAAGGCTAAATCATTATTACAAGAAGATGGTTATGAGTTAAAAGATGGAGTGTTATATAAGGACGGACAACCAGTAAAATTATCTTTAAAATATTCAACTGGTAATAAACCAAGAGAACAATCTGCTGTATTAATCCAACAAAACTTAAAAGATATTGGGATTGATGTTAACATTGAGAGTATGGAATATGCAACTCTTTCGCAACAATTGGACCAAAAGGATTTTCAAATATATCTTTTAGGCTGGACTAATGATATAGATCCAGACATTAAGAGTTCATGGTATTCAACTCCAGGAAGCATAATTGCAAAATTTGAAGATTTTTCAAATCCAAATTTAGATAAGTTAATTGATGCTGGAAGAAGCGATTTTGATCAAAATAAACGTAAAGCGGCTTATAAAGATTTAGCAAAAGAATTTAATGATACAGTTCCAGCAGTATTGTTATATAGCTCGAATGATGGATATGCATATAATCCAAAATTAAAAAATTATAAGCCAATTCCGTATAATGAATTTTCAAATGTTCAAAACTGGTATTTAGAACAATAAAAATTATTTAAAATATGAGGCTTTAGGAATATGTAAATATGCCTAGGCCTCATATGTGCATAAAAGGAAAGCTTATCTTTTGAAAATTAATATATTGAGAGGAAGGCAAATGAATGTTTAAATATGCAATAAAACGTATGATAAACACTATACCAATACTTATAGGTATATCTATAATAGTATTTATTCTTATTAACTGTCAACCAGGTAACCCATATTCTAATATGGTAGATCCAACTGTGACAGAAGAAGTAAAAGAGCAAATGCTTAGGCAGATTGGTTATTATGATCCATTACCAGTTAAATATTTTAAATGGGTAACAAGAGCAGTGCAAGGAGATTTGGGATATTCAATTACTTATAAACAACCTGTACTAGATGTAATAAGTTCAAGAATTGGAAATACAGTTTTACTTGGTACAGCATCATTGTTTTTAAGCATTCTAATAGCAATACCTATAGGAATGATTAGTTCTGTCAAAAGATATTCGGTCTTTGATTATATTATGACAGTATTAGCATTTATAGGTTTATCTATTCCAGCTTTTTTCTTTGGGCTGCTTTTGATTAAAGTGTTTTCAGTAGATTTGAAAATATTACCTGTATCTGGAATGGTCACTATTGGAAAAAATTATGAAGGCATAAATCATGTTATGGATGTTTTTAATCATATGATTTTACCAACTATTGTACTAGCACTATTAAATACAGCTTCTTTTATGAGATATACAAGATCAAGCATGATAGATATAATTGGCCAGGATTACATAAGAACAGCAAGAGCAAAAGGGGTATCTTCTCGTATGATTGTCTTAAAGCATGCTTTTAAAAATGCATTGATTCCAATTATAACTGTTATTAGCTTAGAACTTCCTACTTTGTTTTCAGGAGCTTTAGCTACAGAAACAATTTTTGTATGGCCGGGAATAGGAAGATTAAATTTTGAAGCAGTAACTAACAGAGATTATTCCTTAATAATGGGATTGGTTATGATATTTGCAGTAGTAACTCTTTTATCTAATTTAATTGCAGATATTTTATATGCGGCAGTAGATCCTAGAATTAAATATGATTAAAAGGAGGGGTAGATGTGGCTAAGGAAAAGGTATTATCTCCAGCTAAAATCGCTTTAAATAAATTGAAAAGAAATAAACTTGCAGTATTTGGAGCTGCTGTTTTAATTATATTGATATTATTAGCAATAATTGCACCAGTAATATCTCCTTACGGAAGAGATACTGTAGACTTATCAAATATAGAATCTGCTCCTACAACTCAGCATATATTAGGAACCGATGAATTAGGACGTGATGTTTTTGCAAGGCTTATATACGGAGGACAAGTTTCCTTAAGTGTTGGAGTAGTGGCAATTATTATACAGCTTGCTATTGGAATAACCTTAGGGACTATAGCAGGATATTTAGGTGGAATTGCTGACAAAATAATAATGAGACTTGTAGATATGGTACTATGTTTTCCATTTTTGGTAATAGCAATAACTATGGCATCGATTTTAGGGCCTAGTATTTGGAACGTTATGATTATAATTGGAATTTTGAGTTGGCCTAAAATTACAAGAATAGTGAGAGCTGAGATTTTATCTTTAAAAGAAAGAGAATTTATTGAAGCAGCTAAAGCATTAGGGCTAGATAGTAAGGATATTATATTAAAGCATTTAATTCATAATATTTATACGCCAATTATCGTTTATGGAACTTTAGGTATAGCCCAGGGAATTTTATATGAATCATTTTTAAGCTTTCTTGGAATGGGAGTGACACAACCACAGCCAAGCTGGGGGAATATGTTATCAGCAGCTCAAAATATGAGGATTCTCCAAAGTGAATGGTGGTTATGGATTCCACCAGGTTTATGTGTATTTTTGACTATTGTTTCAATTAATTTTTTAGGTGATGGTCTTAGAGATGCTTTAGATCCGCAAATAAAGGTATAGGAGGTGGAGAGCAGGTGGAAAAAGAATTACTTAAAGTAAATAAATTAAAGACAAGCTTTTATACATCAGAAGGAAAAGTAACAGCAGTAAATGATGTGAGTTTTAAGATTCAAGAAGGGAAAATACTTGGAATAGTTGGTGAATCAGGCTGCGGTAAAAGTGTTACCTCCATGTCTATAATGAGACTATTAAATGATTCAATTAGTAAGATTGAGGAAGGAGAAATCATTTTTGAAGGAATTGATATAATTAAGCTTTCTGAAAAAGAAATGAATAAGATAAGAGGTAATAAGCTTGCAATGATATTTCAAGAGCCAATGACTTCGCTAAATCCAGTGTTCACAATAGGACAGCAGATAGGTGAAGCAATAAAAATTCATCAAAGGATAAAAGGAAAAGGAAACAAACAAAAATCCATTGAAATGCTAAAGCTTATTGGTATTCCTATGCCAGAGAAGGTTATTAATGAATATCCACATCAGCTTAGTGGTGGAATGAGACAAAGAGTTATGATAGCAATGGCACTTTCATGTAATCCTAAATTAATAATTGCTGATGAACCAACTACAGCCCTTGATGTTACAATTCAAGCACAGGTTTTAGAACTTATGAAAAAATTAAGCAGAGAGCTTAAAACTTCGATTATGTTAATAACTCATGATCTTGGTGTAATTGCTGAGATGGCGGATGATATTATAGTTATGTACGCAGGAAAGATTGTTGAAGAATGCAAAGTTCGGGATATATTTGAAAATTCAAAACATCCGTATACTAAAGGTTTATTGTATTCTAGAACTGAGAATTTTAAAAGAGGTGAAAAATTGCACAACATTCCTGGAATGGTGCCAAATTTAAAAGACATGCCTATTGGTTGTAGTTTTAATCCAAGATGTGAAAATTGTATGGATATATGTAAAGAAAAAATGCCAAAACTTATAGAAATAGAAAAAGGTCATAAGGTTAGATGCTGGCTATATAGTGGAAAGGAGGTTTAGTTTTGGAAAAGGAATTATTAAAGGTTAAAAACTTAAAAAAATACTATACTAATAAAAAAGGTATTTTTTTTCGTAATTCTAGAGTAGTTAAAGCTGTTAATGATGTTTCATTTAATATTATAGAAGGTTCCAGCTTTGGATTGGTTGGTGAATCTGGATGTGGAAAATCAACAACTGCAAGAACCATACTAAATTTACTCGAGCCTAGCGGAGGTTCTGTTGAATTTAATAACGAAATTATTTATAATGTTGAAGACAATATATATCTAAGTAAGGAAGAGATGAGAAGAAAGAGGAAAGAAATGCAGATTATATTTCAAGATCCTTATGCTTCCTTAGATCCTAGGATGAATATTGGTGATATTGTCACTGAAGGATTGAAAAAGCATAAGATAGCGCTGGGAAATGATGCAATTAATATGGCTAAAGAATTTTTAGAACTTTGTGGCTTACGTGGAGATTCTATTAATAAATATCCACATGAATTTAGTGGAGGGCAAAGACAGCGTATAGGAATAGCTAGAGCAATGATATTAAAGCCGAAGTTCATAATAGGAGATGAGCCTATATCAGCTTTAGATGTATCAATACAAGCGCAGGTAACTAACTTATTAATTGATTTAAAAGAAAGATTTAAATTAACTTATTTGTTTATATCCCATGATTTAAGCTTTGTAAGATATTTTTGCGATAGAGTAGCAGTCATGTATCTCGGATCTATTATAGAAATAGGAGATTCTGGGGAGCTGTTTAATAAAAGACTTCATCCATATACAAAATCATTGATATCTGCTATTCCAACAACTAATCCTCTGCTTAGAACAAATAGAATAATTCTTGAAGGAGATGTACCAAGTCCTTCTAATCCACCTAATGGATGTAAATTTCATACTAGGTGCAAATATTGTACAAAAATTTGCACAGAAGAGGTACCAGCTCTTAAGGAAGTGGATAAAGGATATTTTGTTGCATGCCACAATTGGCAAGCTATAAATTAGAAAGGATGAAATAAAATGAAACCCATAATAGGCATAACTACGTTTCAGGAGATTGAAATAGAAAAATCTTTTAGTTTAGTAAGCAATAATTATTTAAATGCTGTTGAAAATGCAGGAGGAGTACCACTATTTATTCCTATTAGCGAAGATATGGACGATGTTAAATCTTATTTGAATATGATTGATGGTATTATTTTTTCAGGCGGAGAAGGAGTAGGCCCTATAAAATTTGGAGAAAACCCATCAAAGGCTATTTCAAATATAAATTATTTAAGAGATAATTTTGAATTAGCACTTTTTAAGGAAGCATATAAAAGAGATATGCCTATTTTAGGAGTATGTAGAGGGGCGCAATTAATAAATGTAGCATTAGGAGGTAGTCTATACCAAGATATTTTTTCAGAGATTCCAAATTGTCATGGACATATGCCTTCGGGAATGCAGGTGTATGATTTATTTCATATTATTGATATAGAAGAAAATAGCAAGTTATTTGATATATTTAAAGCTACAGAATTAGAGGTGAATTCTTTTCATCATCAAGCAATAAAAGATTTAGGGAAAGACTTAAAGGTTACTGCTGCTTCTAAGGATGGAGTTATAGAAGGAATTGAAAGTTTGAGTAGAAAATTCTTAGTTGGAGTACAATGGCATCCAGAAGATTTAACTTTAAAACACAAGGAATTTTTAAAACTTTTTAAGGCACTAATTGATAGTATATAACAATAGATAAGCAAGGAGGAGTAACCAATGAAGCCAATAATTGGATTAGCTTTGTCTAATCGAGTTAAACCTAAAAAAATATATAGTGTAATAAATAATGATTATATTAAGGCAGTGCAGAAGGCAGGAGGCATACCAATTCTCATTCCATTTAGTGATAATATAGAAAATATAAAGGTTTATGCTAATAAAATTCAAGGAATTATTTTTACAGGTGGAGAAGATATATCACCTTTAGCTTATAATGAAGATCCAATAAAAGAAGTTGAATGTATAATTGAAGAAAGAGATAGATTTGAGTTAGAACTTTTTAAGGAAGTATATGAGAAGAATATACCTATTTTGGGAATATGCAGAGGCCTTCAGCTTATTAATGTAGCACTTGGTGGAAGCTTGAATCAAGATATTTATGTTCAAATTCCTAATTGCAATGGGCATTCACCTAAGCATGTTTTAAGATCAAATTTGTATCACTCAGTAAAAATTGAAGAAGAAAGTAAATTATTTGATATCTTTAAAACTAAAGAGTTAAAAGTTAATTCATTTCATCATCAAAGTGTAAAAAAGCTTGGAACTGACTTAAAGGTAACAGCGTTTTCTAACGATGGAATAGTCGAAGCAATTGAAAGTATCAATAATAAATTTCTAGTTGCTGTACAATGGCATCCAGAAAATTTAGTAGAGAAGCATGAAGAATTTTTAAAGTTTTTTAAAGCATTAATCAATAATGCCAAGGAAACGTAATTACAATTTATGTTATAATCTAAAATTGTGAGGCACATGGACTTGTTATTTTTTTGAATGTGCTTAAGAGCCATTCCAGCCTGCATTATAGCTATGTATATATTTAACTATATTAACAAAACTTTGGACGGATATCTATACCAGAAATCAAATACATTTGTGTGTAGCAGGCATTTGAAAATTTCGATGCTAAAAGCACTTAATGGGAGCTTGTTCAACTTTAGATTGTCCAGCCAAATGGCTAGAGCAAGCTAAAGTTGGTGCAAGCTCCCATTTAGTGATTTCAGCGAAATTTTCATAGCCCTGCGTAACACAAATGTATTTGATTTCGGTAAATTATCGCATAAATTTAGGTCATGATTTGTCTATCTATAAGTTTTATTTGATTAATCTTTATAAAAACAAGGCTTCCAATTAGTATAAATTTTTTCGCTTCTAATTGAATAAGCTATATCATTACAGTTATCCATAGATGAGCCTAGAGAATTAAGTTTATTATTGAAAGATGCTGAAAAAGCTTTAAGTGCTTTAGGAGCTAATGACAAAGATGAATTATAAGTTTCTAAAGGATTAGCACAATTGTTATCACTTCTAGTAGCAGAAATAACTTCATACGCTGCTTCACTAGCCTCATTGGCCAACTTTTGGATGGTATTCTTTGAGATATCATCATAACTGCTTGGATATGTTATCTCTAGGGTAAGTCTATAACCAATATTTCTTGTTTTTACGCATGGCAGATCATTTTTGATTTCAGTATCATCTATACAACCTATAGTTCTAGTTATAACATCTTCTTTAATTTCAGGAATATCTATAGAAGTTAAAGTATGAGAATATATTTCTTTAGTATCATTTAAGGAATATTCTTTATTTATATTTAATTGAGACTTGTCACCTCGGTTTAAGTCTATACAATCTGTACAGTTATCACATAAAGTAGAAGATCTATAGCATATGAAAGAATCAATTCTTCTTAAGTCAACACCCCAATAAACCCAAGTGTTTCTATACCACCTAAATCCAGATGCAGTACGTTTATCAACATTTAGTAAAAAAGTCCAATAACTTCTGCCATTTGTTTCCCAAATATATGTGTATTTATAAAGGCAAAACCTTATAGAATTAGAGCTAACAGCTTTAGTTTCTGCACCTCCTGAAGCTGCGTTAAGTGTTTGAACTCCAGTGGCATTTTTTTGAGGGGTATAATTTGGTGGTGGAGATTTAGGCATTCCAGGAGGATTAAATGTTCCACCAGGATAATTAAAATTAGGTTGATTTCCACTAGGGTTAGACGGAAAATTGCTTATTGGTGGGGGAAAATTCCCGCCTGGCTTTGGTGGTGTAAATGGTTGCTTTTGCCTTTCCAATGATTCATATGGAAAAGATGAAAATTCAAATTTTTCAAATTCTATATCATCTTCAAAAGTGAAATTATTTTCGTTATACATTTATATTAGAACTCCTCATGAATTAGTTATAGATATTATATTCATAAAAGTTAGATATTGTTATAATTTATATTTCTTTTGCTTTAAAATCTATTTTTAAATAATCAAAAAGTTACATTTTTAAGATAATGTTTATAATTAATTTCGATTCACTATGAAAAGGCACATATTTGGCTAAGTTGCATAACTTATACTATAATACCTCACCATTCAAAACTATGATTAAACGATTAAAAAAGGTGAATATATACTAAAGAGGAGGGAATTATAGTGCCAAATCCACTTAATCCAAATGACATTACAAAGTTTGAAAATCAACTGGTTATTCCACCTGTATATGAGCCAACTGTGATTAGAGATCCAATTACAGGCAGAATAAGTCATAATTATTTGGTGACAATAAGTCAATTTACTCAACAAATATTACCTGAAGGGTATCCTGAAACTACTGTTTGGGGTTATGAAAGTAAAGTCAGGGATCCTGAAACTGGTGATATTATTCCAGATTTCAAATCTACACCCGGTCCGACTTTCGAGGCCGTAAGACACATTCCAATCAATGTTCAATGGGTTAATAACTTGATCGTACCCCAACCGTTGGCGGTAGATCCAACTATTCACTGGGCTGATCCTAACAATATGGGAATGCCAATGCCACCATTTCCGCCATTTCCACCAGGATTTCCTTTAGCTCAAAGCCCAGTGCCAATTGTGACTCACCTACATGGCGGGGAGACTGAACCAGCATCTGATGGCTATCCTGAAGCATGGTTTACTGCTGGAGGAGCTATTACTGGACCTGATTTTATAAAATCTCGATATCACTATATTAATGAGCAAGAGCCGACTACTTTATGGTATCATGACCATGCGTTAGGACTTACCCGCCTAAATGTTTATATGGGCCTAGCAGGTTTTTATCTATTACGCGATCCTAATAAATGTCTTGATGGAGAGTATTCTAACTTACCACGAGGCAAATATGAGATCCCTCTTGCTATACAGGACCGTTCTTTCTATGATGATGGATCTTTATTGTTCCCTAGTAATGGTGTAAATCCTGATGTTCATCCATATTGGAGACCATCGTTTTTGGGTAATACCATAATGGTTAATGGTAAAGTATGGCCGAATCTAGATGTTGAACCTAGACAATACCGTTTTAGAGTTTTAAATGGCTCAAATACCCGATTTTATAATCTGGCACTATCAAATCAAATGCCATTTTTACAAATCGGTACTGATGGAGGATACCTTCCAAAACCTGTACAGCTAGTATCTTTGCTCATTTCCCCTGGAGAACGTGCCGATATCCTTGTAGATTTTTCACAGTTGCCACCTGGAACGAAATTAACTTTAACCAACACTGCAAATGCTCCTTTTCCAAACGGAAATCCTCCTGATCAACAAACAACAGGACAGGTTATGCAGTTTACGGTTCTTAACAAACCAATTGTGAAACCATCACCACTGCCAAAAATCTTAAATGTTTTAACTCCTTTAAAGTGCAGTGATAAAAAAAGAACTTTGACTCTTATGGTAGTTGGAGATCCTACAAAACCAGTAGAACTTTTACTAGATGGTCAAAAATGGAATGCACCTGTCTCTGAACTGCCGCTAGTAGGATCAACTGAAGATTGGCAACTAATAAATTTGACAAAAGGTGCTCATCCAATTCATCTTCATTTGATTCAATTCCGTCTTGTCAGCCGTCAGGATTTCCTAGTTACTCAATATACGAACGACTGGTTAGCACTCAATGGTCAGCCACCATTTGACCATCCGACAAAAGTGTTACCTGTGGGACCATACCTTCTAGATGGGCCAATTAATCCACCAGCCCATGAGAATGGTTGGAAAGACACAATCCAGGCTTATCCTGGGCAGGTAACTACAATCAGAGTCCGTTTTGCTCCACAAGATGTGGTAAATTCGGTTCCAGGTATTAATCTATTTCCATTCAATCCAGCAGCAGAACCAGGCTATGTGTGGCACTGCCATATCATCGATCACGAAGACAATGAAATGATGCGTCCTTACAAAGTTATAAATCCATTTTGTGGTTGCTAATTACTATTGATTTCTTAATGCAATAGAATACTAGGGAAGAGTAACCTTAAAAAAGATTGTAATAAACTAAGACAAGTTAACTACCTCCATTTAGTAGACATAAAAATAAAAGTTAGTGTTTAGATTTTGTTTTTATTGTCTGCTTTTTACGGTATAGTTCATTTGTGGGTGATTATCACTTTTATTAGTAAACTATATATAGAGATTGAATCAAAACGTTGGAAAGTTTAATTTTAACAAATATTATAACGTTTCAACGTTTTATTTATAGTATCTTTTTTATTTATGGGCATAATAATTTCAAATAACTTATGAAAGGAAGTGATGATATGACTAACTTAATTGAAGCACCCAATAGATTAATAAACGAGAAATCTCCTTATCTATTGCAACATGCTTACAATCCTATTAATTGGTTTGGATGGGGAAGTGAAGCATTTGAATTAGCTAAGAAAGAAGATAAACCGATATTCCTCTCTATTGGGTATTCATAGCGTTGGTTATAGAAATCGACTTGTCATTGGTGTCATGTAATGGCACATGAATCCTTTGAAGATGAAGAAGTCGCTAAGATTATTAATGATAATTTCATAGCAATAAAGGTTGATAGGGAGGAAAGGCCTGATGTTGATAGTGTTTATATGACAGTCTGTCAAGCCTTGACTAGTCATGGAGGTTGGCCGCTTACTATAATAATGACTCCAGATCAAAAACCTTTTTTTGCTGGAACATATTTTCCTAAGAATTCAAAATATAATATGCCAGGACTTACAGATATTTTATATTCTATAATTACCTATTGGAGTGATGACAGAAATAAACTTATATCAATGAGTGAAGGTATTTTATCAGAATTAACACAATATTTTGAAGGTGAAACTAATAAAACAAAATTAACATCAAAAACATTGGAAAATGGTTATAATCAACTCTCACGAGCCTTTGATAAAAATTATGGTGGTTTTGGAGGAGCTCCTAAATTTCCAACACCACATAAAATAATGTTTTTGCTTAGGTATTATGAATCTCATAAAGATATAAAAGCATTGGAAATGGCTGAAACAACTTTAGAATGTATGTATAGAGGTGGAATATTTGATCATATAGGATTTGGATTTTCTAGATATTCTACTGATAATAAATGGTTAATACCTCATTTTGAAAAGATGCTTTATGACAATGCATTATTAATTATGGCATATCTTGAGGGATACGAAATTACTAAAAATGAACTATATAAAGAAGTAGCAATAAAAGCATTAGAGTATGTGTTTAGAGAACTTAGAAATGAACAAGGGGGATTTTATTGTGCAGAAGATGCAGATAGTGAAGGAGAAGAGGGAAAGTATTATGTATTTAATCCTCCAGAAATTATTAAAGTATTAGATGAAGAAGATGGAATGTATTTTAATGAATATTTTGATATAACGCCTAAAGGAAATTTTGAAGGAAAGAGCATTCCAAATTTGCTGAAAAATAATGATTATAATAAAACTAATGATAAAATAGGATATTTAAGTGAACAAATTCTTCAATATAGAAGTGAAAGGTTGAAATTACATAAGGATGACAAAATTTTAACATCGTGGAATGGCCTTATGATAGCAGCACTTGGAAAGGCATATAAGGTCCTCGAAGATATAAGATATTTAGAATATGCTAAAAAGGCAGTGAATTTTATATTTGATAATTTAATTGATGAAAATAAAAGATTACTTGCTAGATATAGAGATGAGGAAGCTCGTCATAAGGCATATTTAGATGATTATACTTTCCTTTGTTTTGGACTTATAGAGCTTTATGAAAGCAGTTTTGACATTATGTTCTTAAAAAAAGCTATTGATTTAAATAAAGATATGATTAATTTCTTTTGGGATAAAGAAAAACATGGATTTTTCCTTTATGGAGAAGATAGTGAAAAATTAATTGCTAAACCTAAGGAACTGTTTGATGGAGCAATGCCATCAGGAAATTCTGTTGCTGCTTATAACTTAATAAGACTTGCAAGGATAACTGGAGATTCGTATTTAGAAGAAATGGCTGAAAAACAGCTTAACTTTATTTGTGGAGCTATATTTAGCGAAGAGATAAATCATTCTTTCTTTTTAATGGCAGCATCCTATGCATTGGATGAAGGAAGGGAATTAGTTTGTATTATTAAGGATAAAAGTGATGAAGAACAAATTAAAGATTTATTAAGTGAGATACCTAATTTTAACCTAACAACTATTATAAAAAGTAGTGATAATAAAGAAGAAATAGAGAAGTTAATACCATTTATTAAAGAGTATGATTATGTGAATGGGAAATCTACATATTATTTATGCAAAGGGAAGTCGTGTTTAGCTCCAGTTAATGATATTGACGAATTAAGAAAATTATTATGAAATAAAAATTAACCAACTAGATTTATAATCGGGTTGGTTAATTTTTATATATTAGGTTTTGTAATGAGAATTAATTTAATAATTTGCAAATAACATTTTTAGAAAATTAAAGTTATCTTATCTTAGATAAAGGGAAACTTACTGTAAAAGTAGTACCTTCAGATTCGGAACTTTTTACTAGTATTTTTCCATTATGGGAGTCCACTATGGTTTTTGCAATAGCGAGTCCTAAGCCATAACCATCTTTTTTTCTAGCTCTTGATTCATCAACACGGTAAAAACGTTCAAAAAGGTGTGTGATTTTCTCTTTAGGAAGAGGTTCTCCAGTATTGTTAACAGATAAATGCACTTTATCTTGTTTTTTTTCTAAGAGTATAGTAATAGTACCTTTTTCATTAGAGTACTTTATTGCATTATCAATAAGAATAAAAATTAACTGTTTTAATCTATTACTATCTCCATTTATAAAAATATCTGGAGGAATTTCATTATCAATTTTTTTTTCTTCTTCAAATGCAACTGATTCAAAAGGCAAGACGCAATTCCAAATGATATCGCTAAAATTCACTTTAGAAAAAATAACTTCATTTTTATTTGCATCTGTTTTAGCAAGAAAAAGTAAATCATTTACTAAGGTAGTCATCCTCTCACATTCAGTCTTAATGTAATTAATCCATTTAATTTGATCATTTATAGTATCTTCTTTATGAGATAAGATAATATCAGTATTTGCTAGAATTACAGTAAGTGGTGTCTTTAATTCATGGGAAGCATCTGCTACAAATTGACGCTGTTGTTCCCAAGATTTTTTTATAGGTCTAACTGCCCAATTGGCTAAATATAGACTTACTGAAAAAAATGCAATTAGACTTCCAATTCCAACTATAATAAATGTTTTTAATAGCGATTTTAAAGTATTTATTTCTAAGCTTCTGTCAGTAAATGCAATTTTAGTTCCTTTTTCATTGTTATGTTTTAAAAACCTAAAATTTTTATTTTCAATCAACCCAGTTGTATTGTTATCTGATAATGCAGAATTAACTAGAGTCAGTAACCGATCTGTATCCAATTCATCAATATTATTATAAAATACTTCACTTAAATTATTGTTTTTATCTATCTGAACTGCAAAAGAAAACATTTGAGGAGCAGGAGGCGGAGAATCAGTATTTGATCCACTTATATCAATTTGATTTTTATGTATTTCATTTTCTTGTTCAATGGTTTTTTGGAGCATATCATTACTTTCTCTTGTAAGCCTATTGCTGGTTGAAATATAAACAGCACCAAAAGTAAAAGAAAGTATAATAATTATTAGTATCATATTAATAAAAACAAATTTTTTCTTTAGTTTATTAATCATTTTTTATTCTCCTCTAGATGGTATCCAATCTTTCTTACTGTCTCTATTGTGACAGTTGAACCTAAAAAGAAGAATTTCTTTCTTAAAAAAGATATATATACTTCTACATTATTATCTTCAGCATTAGAATCTGAACCCCAAACTTTCAGAAGCAAATCTTCTTTGGTAACTATATTTTTATGATTACACATTAATAATCGTAATATTTCAAATTCTTTTAAGCCTAGGCGTATTGATTTAGCACCACAAAAAAGTGTATTGGCAGATTGATTTAAAACTAAATCACCAAAGCTAAGTTCATTTAAGATAACTTCTCCTTGTCTTCTAGATAAAGCTCTAACTCTAGCAAGTAATTCCTCTGGGGAAAAAGGTTTTGTTAAATAATCATCAGCACCACAATCCAGGCCCATTACCTTATCGGTAACTTCATCTTTTGCAGTTAATAATATTACAGGGGTTTTTTCTTTATTTTCGCGCATTTTACGAACTATATCAAAGCCATTCATTTTAGGAAGCATAACATCTAATATTATTACATCATAAATACCACTCATGGCATAATCATATCCTGATTCACCGTTGTTAACTATATCAGCAATATATTTGTTTTCAGTCATAATTTGTCCTAAAGCTTCAGCTAACCTTATCTCGTCATCAACTATAAGAATCCTCATATGCTTTTACCTCATTTCTTCAATAATTATATATGTAATATAAGTTTAGCATAGTTTCCTTAAATTAACCTGAAAGATTTCTTTAAGACTAATTTAAGGTTTAAGTATTAAAATACAGACATAAGGGATCTTCAAAAAATAACCAGTCATATTCTTTCAGATCCCTAAACCAAAAGCAAACAGTAAATAAGAACAATAAAGCTCTTGAATAATACTGATGCATATTAAAAATGTATTAAAACTGATTAAAATAAAAATATATTAGGAAGAAGGAATGAAAGATGATAAGAAAAAAATATAATAAAATTATAGCGGTGTTAGTTGGAACGTTTTTAATAGGAAGTACGTTTGTAGGATGTACAAATAAGCCAGTAAAGGCTGAAGTCTCAACCACTAGTATTTCAGTAGAACAAACTAAAGATACTACAATACTTGGAAAAGTAAAAGCAATAGATGGAAGTAAGGTAACTATTTCATTAGGGGAAGAAGTTACTACAAGTAATTCAGATACAACAAATGGAAATACTCAAAGTAATCAAGGGCAAACTTCTGCTCCTCCAGCAAAACCAGATGGAGATTCATCAACAAATGGAAATGGACAAACACCTGATCAAAGTGGAACAACGAGTGGAAATCCACCTGAAATGCCACAAGGCGGGGGCGCACCTGATGGAGGTCAAGGAGCACCAGGAATGGGAAATTCCAGCACAACTTCATTTAAAGAAAATGGAGAAGAAAAGACTATTAATATTACAAATGAAGGAATTATATCAGTTACAAAAGGAAGTAAATCTCTGACTGGCACTTTAGCAGATATAACTATAGGTGAAATTCTAAGTGTTAGCTATGATAGTACAGGAAATATTTCAGGTATTACTGTAAAATCTAATAATACTACTTACACAGGAGGTTCTGAAACTGGAAAAACTACATTAACTGGAGCATATTCAGCAAATGGTGAAACAAAAACTTCTACAAATGAGAAAATTAGCACAACTACAGTAGATCAAAATGCTGTCTTAGCTAGTAATGGTGGAAATATAACAATTTCTGGAGCTACTATTAATAAATCTGGAGATACAAAATCAGAGGATGAATGTAATTTCTATGGTATAAATAGTGGTGTGGTTGCAGCCGGAGCTAGTAATATTACAATTAGCGACAGTACAATTAATACTGATTCAGAGGGATCAAATGCTATTTTTTCAACAGGTGATGCATCTGTAATAAATGTTTCAAATGTAACTATTAATACAACTAAAAACTCTTCAAGAGGATTAGATGCAACTTATAATGGTACCATAATTGCTAAAGATGTAAATATTACAACGAAAGGAGCACACTGCGCAGCACTTGCTACAGATAGAGGTGAAGGAACAATTCATGTAACAGGTGGAACAATGAATACAGCAGGTGAAGGATCTCCAGCAATTTATTCTACAGGTAATATTACAGTAAAAGGAGCAACACTTAAATCTACTGGTTCAGAAGCCGCTGTAGTTGAAGGTAAAAATTCTATTACATTAAATGATTGTGATATTTCAGGTGAAAAGACTAACGGTGTTATGCTTTATCAAAGTATGTCAGGTGACTCAGGGGTTGGAACAAGTTACTTCAATATGACAGGTGGTACTCTTACATCATCAGCAGGATCACTATTCTTTATTACAAATACTGACTCGCAAATTAACTTAAAAGGAGCAACATTAAAAAATAGTACTGGAATATTATTAAATGCAGCAGCAACATCAAGATGGGGAACTCAAGGTTCTAATGGAGGAAATATTACATTAAATGCTGACAGTCAAACGCTTGAAGGAACTATCACTTGCGATAAGATTAGCACAGTAGCTTTAAATTTAACAAATAAATCTTCATTAAAAAGTACAATTAATGAAAGTAATACTGCAAAAACTGTTACATTATCTTTAGATAAAGATTCTACATGGACAGTTACAGGAACATCTTATTTAACAGCATTAACAGATGCAGATACAAGTTTAGCTAACATTAAAGACAATGGAAATACAATTTACTACGATTCATCTAACAGTGCAAACAGCTGGTTAAATGGAAAAACCGTTACTTTAAGTGGTGGTGGAACATTAAAACCTATTCAATAAAACAGATCAATTATAAAAAATGTTAAAAGCTCAAGCAATATTCAATATTAGAATATTACTTGGGCTTTTAGGCATGCATATAATTTATATATGTGAAAATTAAGGTTAATTTAAGTTGTCATGCAATTAGATTTTAGTATAATAGTCCTAAAAGGGGGAGGCTTAAATTATGATAACTATAGATAATATAACAAAGAGTTATAATGGAACTTATAAAGCCGTAGACAACTTAAATTTAGAAATAAATAATGGGGAAATTTATGGATTACTTGGACCAAATGGTGCAGGAAAAACTACAACTATTAAAATGATAACAGGAATAATAGCACCAACTAAAGGAACCGTAATGATTAATGATGTTGATATTAATAAAGATCCAATTAAGGCAAAGGAACAATTTGGATATGTTCCAGATAGTCCAGATATGTTTTTAAGATTAACAGGAATTGAATATTTAAACTTTATGGCAGATGTTTATGGTGTTTCTAAAGAAGATAGGGCAGAGAGAATAAAAGAAATGTCAAAAAGATTTGGAATGGAATCTGCTTTAGGAGATAAAATACAAGCATATTCTCATGGGATGAGGCAAAAAATAATATTAATAGGGGTTATGATTCATAAACCTAAAATTTGGATTTTAGACGAGCCAATGACAGGTTTAGATCCTAAATCAGCATTTATACTAAAGGAAATGATGAGAGAGCATGCTGATGCAGGGAATACTGTAGTTTTCTCTACCCATGTACTAGAAGTCGCAGAAAAAGTATGTGATAAAGTAGCAATAATTAATAAAGGGCAATTAATATTTAATGGAACTCTAAGGGATATGCATAAGCAATTCAAAGAAAATGAATCTTTGGAAGAGATGTTTTTGGAGATGACTGAAAATGAGTAGACTTAGAATAATAACAAAATACTTTATAAAAAGCGCTATTAGTGAAATGTTTGGAAACAGCAAAATGAAATCAGCTTTTTTAATAGTATTAATGATTTTTACAATTAGTATGATATCTATGCCTTTTACATTATTGATAGGAACAGAATATGGAGCATTTCATG
Source organism: Clostridium sp. (assembly GCA_031292145.1). Lineage (GTDB taxonomy): Bacteria > Bacillota > Clostridia > Clostridiales > Clostridiaceae > Clostridium. The sequence goes on from JARLHR010000111.1 coordinate 51,627, forward strand.
CAGCAGGTCAAGAAGGCATGTTATTGATGATTATAATATCAGCTGGCGCAGCCGTTTCATTTTTCTTAGGTATATATACAATAATGAATGTGCTTTATTTTTCAGATGATATTGAAGTGCTCTTACCACTGCCTTTTAAAAGCAGCGAACTGGTAATTGGTAAATTTATGGCTGTATTGATCAATATGTATATATATAGTTCTATGTTAATATTGCCACTAATAACTTATGGAGTAGTATCAAAAGCAAGTTTACTTTATTATTTGTATCTTATTATTGTCTTAATAATAACTCCTGTTTTTCCAATGGCATTAGCTTCAATAATATGTATGGCACTTATGAGATTTACTAATCTTTCAAAGCATAAAGATGGTTTTAGAATGTTTACAGGATGTGCAGCGTTAGTTTTAGTCGTTGCCTTTAATTATTTCAATTCTAGTTCGAGAGGAAATATGTCTCAGGAACAGGCACTCTTAAAATTTTCAGAAGGTCATAACAGCATGATGAATATGATGTCTGATATATTTATTACAAATAAATTCTCAGCATTTGGGCTGTTATATAATGGAGAAACTAAAGGCTTGTTATATATACTTTTAACCCTGGCTTTAAGTATGATAATATTTATTCTATACGCATACATTGGTGGAAATTTGTATCTAAAAGGTATAATAGGAATTTCAGAATCTTATAGCAAGAGAGAAAATATACTGGAAAGTGGAAAAGTAGATAAACTTATAAAGATAAATTCACCTTTAAAGGCTTTAGTAATCAGAGATGTTAAGATTATGTTTAGAACACCTACGTATTTCATCAATTGCATAGCAATGATATTGTATATGCCTGCAATATTTGGAGTAGCAATGTTATCCCGTAGTAATCTTACTCAGATAAGAGGTATGTTAAGTAGTAATACGAATATGTATGGATTTGTCATAGTTGGTGCATTTATATTGGCATCGATGAGTGTAATGACAGGAGGAGCCAGTGCAACAGCACTTTCTAGAGAAGGTAGAGATTTTATAGTATCTAAATACATTCCAGTTACTTATAAAATTCAATTGTATTCAAAGATTATATCATCTTTATGTATAAATGAAATTGGAGCAGTTATTGTAGCTATAGTGCTAGTATTAATAGGCGCAAGTCCAATGCTATTAATTTTAGGCGTATTAGCATCAATAGGAGCAATAGTAGTAATTTCTTTATTAGGACTATTCATAGATTTTAAATCGCCAAAACTAGAATGGGAAAATGAAAAGGCGATGTTTAAGAAAAACTATATGCCGCTCTTAATTATGTTTATTGTATTTGTATTATCAGCAATTCTTGTAGTTTTAAATATAGTGATAAAGAATTATATGATAACATTTGGAGTCTGCATGGGAATTGTGCTTATTGGAAGCTATATTTTATATAGACTTCTAGTTAAACTTTCATATAAGGTATATAACGAAAATTAAGGTATATGAAACAATAATAGACGAGCATGCTCGTCTATTATTGTTTTTGATATTCCTTGTAAGTTAAATGAATTGTAAATCCTGTATCATCAAATTTATAGTTTGTATTTTCAAGAGGATACTTACCAACAGCTAAATTCATTCCAACAGCATAAAGAAGTTCAGCAAGATCATGGGGATCTACAATAACAGTACCTAACATAAATCCTTTTTGGATTAAATCTTTGGCAGCGGGCATTCCATCAATTCCTACAACTGGAATAGTTGTTTCTTTGTCACCTTTATTATATCCATATTTTTGTAAGGCTTTAACTGCGCCTACTGCCATAGCATCATTATTTGCAATTATGGCTTCAATTTTGTTACCGTATTTAAGAAATAAAGATTCAATGGAACTTTCAGCACAATCTTCAAGCCATTCGCAATCGACGGAAGCAAGTTCTTCTGTTTTTATCCCAGCATCATTAAGTGCTAAAATGGAGTACTTTGTCCTTAAAGCTACTAATGGACTGCCTGCTCGGCCTTTTAACATGACATACTGTAATATATTATCATTATTTTTATCTATAACTTCCTTATTAAGATTCCATTCTTTAGCAAGAATGTTTCCTTCCATAGTACCAGATTGTTCAAAATCTGCTCCAATAACTACAAATTTCTTATAAGGTTTAACAAAATCTATTATATTTTGAGTAGGATCTGGATTTAAAATTAGAGGGATGTTTTTCTCCATAATTTTATTCAAAGTGCTTTCTATATCGCTTACATTAGGAGTAATTATGCCTACAATAAAAAGATCAAAATTGTCCGAAAGTGCTTTTTCAATACTTTCATTTTGTAGAGTTTGATTATCTTTTGCATCAAAGAAAGTAAATTTAACTTTATTTTCATTTTCTTTTTGAATACGTTCTAAATTTTGTTTAAGAAGAGAAATATACATGGCATTAGCATTATCCAAGAACACGGCTATTTTAACAGGAATCCCTGTGCTAGAATTTGGGGCAGCAGATGCATTATTCTTAGCAAAATATATGAATGTAGTCAATATAATAATTGGAATCATAATAAGTATTAATATTTTTTTAAAGATTTTCATTAGTAAGCCTCCATACAACTGATTAATTTTAGGTTATGTTTAAATAAAAAAATTATTCTAGTAGAATATATACTCATAATTAATCATATTTAAATGTATGTAGGGACAAAGAAGTTATATAAATGTTTGTGTGATTTTCAAAGTCTTTCGTAATAAAAATATTTATGATTTCGGTAAGTTTTCACATAGGTCTAGAATTTATGTTGTTTATCTAAATAGATATCCAAATCATAAGTTTGATTTATAATTGGAATGTGTTTCTATACTGGAAATTCCATACATTTTTGTGAAACAGGCATTTGAAATTGAGCTGCGAAGGTTCTTAGTGCAAGGTTGTACCATTTACTGCTTGTCAAAATTTTATATTTGGAACATGCAGAAATGGGCACAACCTCGCGCTTAGAATCTTACAGTGAAAATTTCATAGTCCTGTGGAACAAAAATGTATGGAATTTCGGTAGATTGCCACATAAGTCTAAATTCACATATGGATATATAAGTTGAAATTATTTTATTGTAGAAGTTGATAAATTCAATCTATAAGTGCCAAATTCCATAATAGCATCGAGAAGTGTATTAATCTCGTCCATATTTGAACAGATGACTTTAAGTAAATAGCAGCCATCACCACTAATTCTATGTGATTCTTCTATAATAGGTGTTGATTTAATAAACTTAACTAATTTTTCGTGCTTTGTAGTTTTCATAAAAATAGTAATATATGCAGTAATACTTTTACCAAGCAGAGCATCATTAGTACATATAGTATACTGGGTTATAAGACCTAAATCTTGAAGGCGTATAATTCTATTAGATACTCCTTGGGGTGTTAAATGTATATGTTCACCAATTGTTTTCAGGGATATTTTAGAATTAATCTTTAACATATCTATAATTTTTAAATCTATTTCATCAAACATAAAGCATAGAATCCTTTCGTATTTAAAGAGGTATTAGGGAATTCCTTTCACATTTCAACCTCAATTTAAGATAATATTAGTATAACAAATATAAGGCACATGAAAATAAATAGCAAGTACAAAGCTGCTATGTATATTTTTCATCAGACAAGGAAGCAAAGTGCCATCATAGCAAGCCTATTATGGGATTTTGCTGACGCAGAATGATGGAAAATAGGCTAGCAGATTGACTTGTTATTTATTTGATTGTGCCTAAATAAATTAATAAATTTAAAGGTGGAATAAAAATGAAAAAAGCATTACTTGTAATTGATGTACAAAATGAATATTTTACTGGGAAATTAAAAGTAACTTATCCTAATAACAGTCTTGATAATATACTAAAGGTGATGGATTATGCAAAAGAAAATGATATGCTTATTATAATTGTTCAGCATGCAAGTATTAATGGAAATACTTTTATTAAAAATTCAAATGAGTGGGAGATACACCCTAAGATTCTTGAAAAGTCCTATGATTATATTATTGAAAAAAATAAACCAAGCAGTTTTTATGGGACAAATTTAGAAGAAATATTAAAAAAAGAAAATATAGACGAGGTAGTTATTTCGGGTTATATGACCCAAATGTGTTGTGATACAACTGCTAGAGAAGCTTTTCATAAAGGATATTTAGTAGAATTTTTGTCAGATGCTACGGGAACTATTGATGTAAGTAATGAGGTAGGTACAATAAGTAGTAAAGATCTTCACATAGCTACATTAATAGCTCAAAGCTTAAGATTTAGTAAAATAATAAGTAGTGAAGAGTGGATTAAATCACAGAAGATTTGAATTAGAGAGTAACTTTTTTATAGGTTGCGATTGTAGTAGATTTATATAAAACAAATCTACTACATTACAAAGTATCATTTATGAATCAATTAAATTAAGCAAATCATTAATATGCTTGGACTTTAAATTCTTTTTGTTTATTATTATATAGCTTTTCATTGTAGGTGATAAAGATTCTAAAAGGTGTATATGAATTAGAGTATTATTTTCTAACTCATCTAATATTAAACTACGAGGTAAAAAGCTATAACCTAATCCGTCTTTTAAAAAAGAAATTATTTTATTACCTATATCGATTTCCAATGGAAAAGTATGGTTTTCTGGAAAAAGATTATTGAACCAGCTTAAATTTTCACTTATAGCAAAATCACAGTATAACCAGTAAAGATTTTTTAAATCATCATTTTTTATGCCTTGCTTAAATGTAGTATTATTATTGCTAGTCACTAATGCTAATTCATCAATTTTAAATGGAATACATTCAAATTGAGAATAATTCACAGGGATATAGCTAAAGCATACATCTATTACATTATCATGCAATAGTTCAAGTAAGTTCTTTGAATGATCGATATTAATTTTTACTGAAACATCTTTATAGGTTTTTAGATACTTTGAAATATATTTGTGAAGATGACAATCATAAAGTGTATGTACAGAGCCTATTCTTAGAATGGATGAATAGGTATCAAGGGTAGTTAATTCACTAGAGGCAGTTTCAGCTAATTCAACGATTCTTTTAGCATAAGAAAGCAAATGATGTCCTGCAGTAGTTAATGATATATTTTTTTTATCTCTAATAAACAGTTCCTTTCCAAGTTCGGCTTCAAGTTCTTTAATTCTATTTGTTACAGTGGATTGTACGACATTATGTTTTTCAGCAGTTTTTGTAAAGTTATTTAAAGTTGTTAGTGTAATGAAAGTCTTTAAAGATTCTATATCCATAAAATTAATCTCCTTATTTAGATAATAAAAAGTTAGTGTTACAGGCTATTTGATTCACTTGTTTAAAGTTATATCGATAGCGTGTAGTTCATTAGGAGCAAACATAAATTTAATTATTAAATTTCAAGTTCCTATATAACTTATCGAAAAAATGAATTAAATAACCAAGAAATATTCATTATACAAATTATACATATTTATGTATAATATAGTCAATAAATGGATTCAAATTTAGGAGGAAAATATAATAATGAAAAATACAGTATTACTTGTAGTAGATATGCAGGAAGCATTAGTAAAGCACAATCCTTTTAATAAGGAAACAACAATTGAAAATATAGAATTATTAATTAAGCACTGTAGAGCAAAAAACATAGAGGTTATTTACATAAGACATGATGGCGGCATCGGGGATGAATTAGAATTTGGATCTGAAGGATGGCAGATTCATAGGAAAATTGCACCTATAGATGGGGAAAAGATAATAGAAAAGAGGTATAATAGTGCTTTTAAAAATACTGAATTAAAGGACTATTTGGATGAAAGAAATATTGAAACAATTATTTTAGTAGGAATGATGACTGAATATTGCATGGATGCTACTTGTAAAGTGGCTTTTGAATATGGATATAATTTAATTATTCCAGAAGAAACAAATACTACTTGTGATAATGAATATATGTCAGGTAAGGAGATATATGAGTATTACAATTCGAAGATATGGAAAAATAGATTTGCAAAACTAGAAAAGGTTAAGGAATTAATCAATATTTATTAAAGATAATAATGAAACAGCTTAAGGTTTTAGGGAAACATTACGTAAATATAGCATCAACAGAGATATAATTTTTCATGTGCCTAACAAATTAGTTATAAGAGGTGAGAAAATGGCTGAAAATCAATTGAGTGATTACTTAAAAAGTCTTGGCGCAGATTTAGTTGGATTTGCTAATTTAGAGAATATTAATACTTCATCAACACAAAATATGAATTATGGTATTGCTTTAGGAATAAAACTAAATCCAACAGTTATAAGAGGAATTAGTGCAGGTCCTAACAAAGAATACTATGAAGAATATAAGAAAGTAAATGAATGTCTAGATAATATAACAATAGCATGTGTAAAATATATAAATGAATTAGGATATAATGGAGTAGGACAAACTTCAACATATGTCACAACTAATGATAATTTAAATACACCACTACCTCATAAAACTGTTGCAACAAGGGCTGGGTTAGGATGGATTGGGAAAAATGCTCTTTTGATTGTTCCAGAATATGGCTCTGCAATTCGTATATCTTCAGTTATAACAAATATGCCACTTATAACTAGTGAGCCAATTAATGAATCTAAATGCGGAAAGTGTAATAGATGTGCAGAAGCATGTCCGGCTTCCGCAATTAAAGGTAACTTGTGGAATGTAAATTTAAAAAGGGAAGATTTACTCGATGCATTAAAATGCAGATTAAAAGCAAGAGAATTATTGAAGCAAAGAATTGGAATTGAAAGTGCAATTTGCGGTAAATGTATAGAAATTTGTCCATTTACACAGAAATATATTAACAGTCATAAATTAAACTAAGAATATATAATTCTTTTTATATTAAGTTCATATTAGAATAAATTTTTTGATTGTGCCTAAATGAAATTAATATTTAAGAATAGGAGCACTAAATGGATATATATACAATTGGACACTCAAATTATGAAATAGAAAAGTTAATTGATATGTTGAAATATTATAATATTAACTGTGTTGTGGATATAAGAGGAATTCCTTATTCAAAATATAATATTCAATATAATAAAGAAGCTATAGCTAAAACTTTAAAAGAAGAAGGTTTTTTATACATATATATGGCAAAAGAGTTTGCAGCTAATAGAGAAAATAGAATATCCTATAATAAAGAAGGATATTGTGATTTTGAAAAAGTAATTACTGAAAAAGAATTTTTAAACGGCATAGCTCGTTTGAAAACAGGATGTGCAAAGGGGTATAAAATAGTATTGCTTGGAGCAATGCAAGATCCAATAAGGTGTCATAGAAGTATATTATTAGGGAGGACACTAAGAAAAGAAGGATTTAATGTTAAACATATTCTAGATGATTACACAATAGCTTCGCAAGAAAATATAGAAGAAAATCTTCTGAATAAATATTTTATTAATAGAAATCAATTAACAATAGATAGTCTTCTTGGAGATTCTCTGAATGAAGAGGAAATGATTAATAAAGGTTACAGATTAGCGAATAAAGAAATTGGATATAGAGTTGAAAATTTAAAATAGATTATTATCAATGAAAATGGTCATGTTCATTAAATCATAAAATTAGGATATTAAATTTTCAGAATATAAAACATAATTTGATTATGCTTATAGCTAGGAATTTAGTTTTGAAAAATATAATAAAATCAAATTTCTGATAAGTCACATATACTATCTTAGTAATAATGTTTAGGGATATAAATATGAAGATTTTATCAAGATTATTTGAAAGTAAAAAATATAATATAGAAAATAATAGGGCAGATGATGTAAATCAAAATTCTAGTAATTCAAGTTATGTTAATAATTTCTCTAGTGAAACAAATTATTTAATTTGGGTAAATCTTAAAAGTTTTAAGGTAAATATATTTCAAGGAAGCAAAAATAATTGGAATTTAATTCATAGTTATATTTGCACTATAGGAAAGCCATCTACTCCAACGCCTAAGGGAGTCTATACAGTTGGCATAAAAGGTCTTTATTTTGGAGTGGAAAAAGGCTACAAGTGTTGGTATTATACACAATTTAAAGGCAACTACTTATTTCATTCAATAATATATAATTTAGATGGTTCTGTTAGAGATGGAAGGCTTGGAATGAGATTATCTGATGGATGCATTAGGTTGGCTAAGGAAAATGCTAAGTGGATTTATGATAATATACCTCAAGGAACTAAGGTAGTAATTAGTTAAAAGTTATTTTATCAGAGTATTTTTTGAATCGATATAAATAAACAACTTGAAATTAAACTGATGTGGTAGCTTGCCGAAATAATAAATATTTTTATTACGAAAAACTATGAAAATATCGCTGAAGGTTCTAAGTTGCAAGTTGTACCCAATTCAGCATGCTCCCGCTTTCAGCGTGACAAGCTAAATTGGAACAACTTACAACTTAGAACCTTCCAGTGGAAATTTCATAGTCCTGTGGAACAAAAATGTATGGAATTCCGGTAGAATGCCACATAAGTCTAAGTTCACATTTGGATATATATATACTTGAAATTTTACTTCATTAGCCAATAGACTTTATTTTTTGATAGTTCAAAACCAAGCCTTTTTTGTAAAGCAATTGAAGCTGTGTTATCTTCTACGACTTGGCCATATGCATATCTATTGTTAGCTAAAGCATCATTGGTTGCTGCAATTTGCAAGGCAGATCCAATACCTTTACCTCGATATTGCGGGAATATTTCTAACATTCCTATTGAGCCCTCTGTATGGTTACCAATAAAACCACATAAATTATTATTAAGAAATGCACCAATCATAACATTTGCTTTTAATCTATTTTCAATATAAACATCGTCTACAATGTCTATTTTAGAATAATTCTCAATGATTATATCTTTATACTCGTGAGTTAATTTTTTTATTTTAACTGTCGAGTTTAGAAATGGTATTGGTACTTTATTCGTATAAACCGTATTATAACAAATCATATTATGTGCAAAATTAAATCTTTTTAATAATAAATCATAGGTAAATTTATCATGTGTGACAATAGTTTCCACGTTATTAGGAAGTTTGGAAATTAAATTTTCTGCAATATTAACATTATTGGCAGAAAGTATGTAAATTTGTGATGGAATATCTATTAAAAAAACAGCATCCACTGAAGCAAATAAAATCTCAGAACTACCTCTTCGTATGCATTCTAGCATGTCTATATTTAATAACTTGTCTTTAGATAACATTTTAGTTGCGATATTTTTTAGCATAATAATGTCCTTTCAATATTAAATCACATGTTTTTCCATTATAAATATAATTTATTATAACATTTGAACTTCTTTGAGCAAATAAAGTTCAAAAAGAAATTGTCAATAATTTTTAAATGGATATATATTGAGATTAATACATACATTTACTAAAAAAATAAGTCAGAAAATTCAAAATATATATTGAATTTAAACGTAGAATAGTATATAATAAAATCAAGATAAAGGTTTAAATTTATCTTAGTGTACTGACACTTCAATCCGGCAGAAGAGTATATCTCAAGAGATATACAGTTGGTGACGGGCAACGTAAAAATCCCGGAAGCAATGTACGACGGACGGTCGTACCCAGTTGGCGGACAACGTAAAAATCAGTAGCTAAGGAAGAGCAAGTGTGATTGTTAAAATGCACTTGCTCTTTTCATGTGAATAATTAAATTTAAAAGAGATTTTCTTAAAATAATTAAAAAATTATTTGAGAAAAGCTCTATTTTAGTTGCAATGAGAATAATATCAATATATACTAATTTGAGAAATTAAATAAGGTACTCAATACAAGGTACTTATTTTTAGATGCAAAAAGGGAGAATGGAGTTATAATTAAAATGAAAAAATTTAAAAAAGTTTATATAGAAATAACTAATGCATGTAATTTAAGCTGTAATTTTTGTCCTAAAACATCGAGGGAATTAAGATTTATGGGCAAAGAAAATTTTAAGCATACTATTGAAAGTGTAAAACCTTATACAGATTATGTTTATTTTCATTTAATGGGGGAGCCATTTTTAAATAAGGATTTAAAATATTTCTTAGATATAAGTAAGGAAAATTCATTAAAAGTCAATATTACTACTAATGGAACTATGATAAATAATGTTAAAGAAATATTACTTACTGCACCTGCCTTAAGGCAAGTTAATATTTCATTACATAGCTTTGAAGCCAATGACAAGAATGTTGATTTTGAGGAATATATAGATAATATAATAAACTTTGTAAAAGAATCTAATGAGAAAACTAATATAATTTGCTCATTAAGGTTATGGAATCTAGATACAAAATACATAGCAAGCAATAATATGAATGTAGATATATTTAATTTGCTTGAAAAGGAATTTGAAATACAATGCAATATAAAGGAGGCATTAAAAGAAAAAAATAGTTTTAAATTAAAGAATAATCTATATCTTAGCATGGGGGAAAAGTTTAAGTGGCCTTCATTAAAGGTAGAGGAATTGGGTGAAAGGGCTTTTTGTTATGGTCTTAGAGATCAAATCGGAGTTTTGGTTGATGGCACAGTTGTACCCTGTTGTTTAGATAGTGATGGCAGCATTCCTTTAGGCAATATTTTTGAAAATACTTTAGAAGAAATTTTAAATTCAAAGAGAGCTAAAAATATATATAATGGATTTTCAGAAAGAAAAGCAGTAGAAGAATTATGCAAAAGATGTGGATTTATAACTAGAGTAAGATAGAAAGGAATGTGACTAAAATGGAAGCAGCAATAAAACCTGTAGTAGTATTTTTGGTATTATATTTTTCATATTATTATGCGCTAAGATTTATACAATCCGTTTTTCAGGGCGGAGTAGGAAGTATAAGTTCAAAATTGGCCAAGTATATATACATAGCAAGTACACCAGCCCATGAATTAGCTCATTTATTAGTTGCAGTGTTATGCTTTGCTAAAATTGAGCAAGTACAATTGTTTCCAAAGGGGAATAGACCAGGATTTGTAAGATCTAGAATTGGAAGCAGTATTCCTTTTGTAATAAGCATTAAGGAATTTTTAGTAGCAATAGCACCGGTGTTGATTAATGTGCCATTATTTATATTTATTGAAAGTAAATTTGTATTAAAATGCAAGATTTTAGAAATATCAATGATATTAAATCCAAGAATAATGTTAACTAAGGAGGGCCTAATAACATTTTTATTATTTTTAATATTAATAAGTGGAATTGCTCCAAGTCATGAAGATTTTAAAGGAATGATTAAAGGTCTTATAATTTTCAGTGTAGCAATATTTGGAGTATCTTATTTAACTTCGAAAATTTTCGATATTAATTGGATAAACATCAATCCAGTATTAACGGTCGTATTTTATTATCTTGAAATAATATTAACAATACTAATAATAAATATAGTAATAAACTATAGAAATGGCATAAGGATTACTTGGAATATATTAACAAGTGCTTTGCGACATACTTTTAAGAGAAGTTAGACATGAGAAAAAGGTCTAGAAGAAAAAAGAAAGTATAATATTTAGTAGAAATTTATAAAGAAACTTTGAGAAATATTAACAAAACTTGTATATATATTTCCCAATATGTCTATACTCCTGTATAAAAGGAGTGATTAGTATGATAAATAAAAAGAAATTATTTATAGGCATGGTAATAATTTTAGCACTTATATTTTCTATAACATATTATGTGTCTAATAGATATATAACAAATAAAAATGTCCCAGATAATTCTGTTAGAGCTGCTAATGATAGTGATAAAAGTGATGAATTAAATGATAGTACAAAGATTTGCTTATTTTCAGGCGGAAAGAAAGAAAAAGAATCAACATTAGCAGAATTAAAAACAGAGTTAAATTTAGATAAAAATTTAACTAAAGCAGAACTATCAAAAGAATTAAAAGATAAAGGTTATGTTTTAGAAATTGAATCTAATGGCGAAATGTCATATAAAAAAGACAGTTTAAAATCAGTAAAGCCTAATAAGTATTATATAGGCGAAAAAAATGGGTATTTAGCTATATATAAAACTGATGAAGATGGCACATTGTTGATTGAAAATAGTAATGATGTATATTCTAGTAGCAAAAAAGTAGATAGTTTAAGAGATATTGATAAAAACAAAATTATAAATTTTGAACTTGAATATAATTCTAAGGAAGATGCAGAAGAAAGTTTATCTGAATATTTATCGTAGGCATATGAAAGAAAATAACAAGCCAAAGATGGGATGTCTATTTGGTATAATGTCCTTCGGACCTCAGACAAAATAGACGTGTATACTGACTTATTATTTTTAAAAATATGCATTAATGAGTACTGAGAATTGATATTTGTAAACATTAAATTGATAAAAAGGTATGAGAGTTAGTTGCTGTCATACCTTTTTATTAATTAAGCGTATTTAAAAATACATTATTGAAAGATTTCAATTAAAATGATAAAGTATATGTTAGGTTTTAATTAATGTAAAAACTTGCTTTTGAAAATTATGGTTGATTCAGTTTTAGGCATATGAAAGAAAATAATAAGTCCATGATGCGATGTATATTTCCCGTCAGAGAAGGAAGTATGGTTGCCTCATAGCGGGCCTATTAGGGAAACATACTGACGAAGTATGACGGAAAATAGACTAGCATGTTAACTTGTTATTTTTTTTGAATATGCCTTAATTAAGGCAAAAAAGCATGTTGCTGAAATAGTAAGTTGGAGGAAGGTAGATGTACGAATATATAAAAGGAAAATATGTAGGTATCAATAAGGAATATATTATAGTAGAGAATCATGGAATTGGATATAAAATATTTACATCTGGTGCTACTATGTCCTCCTTGCCAAAATGTGGAGAGGAAATTATGCTTTATTTAGAACAAATAGTGAGAGAAGATTTTCTTGGTTTATATGGTTTTGATTCTAAGGATGAGCTTGAGATGTTTAAGTTATTACTAACAGTTAGTGGAGTTGGACCTAAGGCAGCCTTATCATTATTATCAATAAGTAGAGTTAATAATTTGAAGTATGCAATAGTGACTGGTGACGAAAAACATATCTGTAGAGGGATTGGCATAGGCAAAAAGACTGCAGCAAGAATTATTTTAGAGCTTAGGGATAAATTAAAGCCAGATGAATTGTTAGATAATACTGAAGACTTTAATATTAATGGCAATGAAAATATTATGATAGTATCAGAGGCTTTAAGTGCATTACTTGCATTAGGTTATAGTGAAAAAGAAGCTGATACAGCTCTTAAGAAGATTGAAAAAGATGACAGCGTAGAAAATATAATTAAAAATGCATTAAAGGCATTAATGGGATGATAAATCAGTTAATAGGTAAGAGTTAACATTTGAGGAATAAATCCTTTAAGGATTTACAGTTTGATTTAATGTACGTATGTAAGTAAATGCTTATGAATTACTAGGAATGGAGGAGGTTTTTTATGGAAAGAATAGTTAATGCATCTGAATTGCAGGAAGATGTTAATTCTGAGCTTAGTCTAAGACCTCAAAAGATAAGTGAATATATAGGACAAGATAAAGTTAAAGAAAGATTAGATATATTTATTAAAGCAGCAAAAAATAGAAAAGAAGCGTTAGATCATGCTCTTTTATATGGACCACCGGGTCTTGGTAAAACCACTTTAGCTAATATTATAGCGAAGGAAATGGGAGGGGATTTAAAAGTTACTTCGGGTCCAGCGATTGAAAGAGCTGGGGATTTGGCAGCTATTTTGACAACATTAAAAGATTATGATGTTTTATTTATTGATGAAATTCATAGATTGAATAGAAACGTTGAAGAAATTTTGTATCCCGCTATGGAGGATTATGCGCTAGATATAGTTATTGGGAAAGGTGCAGCAGCAAAATCTATAAGAATTGACCTGCCTAAGTTCACACTTATAGGAGCTACAACAAGAATTGGAATGCTTACTTCTCCACTTAGAGACAGATTTGGAGTACTTTGTGCTATGGAATATTACACAGATGATGAACTTAAAGAAATAGTTGTAAGGAGTGCTAATGTTTTTGGGTGTCAAATTACTGAAGAAGGAGCTCTTGAGGTTGCAAAAAGATCTCGAGGAACCCCAAGAATTGCTAATAGATTATTGAAAAGGGTTAGGGATTATTCAGAAGTGAAAGGCAGTAAATTAGTTTCTTTAAAGGAAGCAAAAGGGGCGTTAGAGTTACTCGAAGTAGATAATCAAGGCTTTGATAAAGTTGATAATAAAATCCTAGAAGCTATTATTGATAATTTTAATGGAGGTCCCGTTGGTATTGAAACACTTTCTTATTTTATAGGAGAAGAATTGGGGACTATAGAAGATGTATATGAACCATACTTACTGCAAAAAGGATTCATTATAAGAACCCCAAGAGGAAGAATAGCAAGTGAGAAAGCATATAAGCATATTGGTAGAACTTATAATTCAAAAAACAAAAGCAATAATTCAAAGCAAGGAAGCTTTTTTGAGGGCTAAAAAGTTTGTATGCATATCTAATATTTTGGCATGCAATACTTAAGGCAAAACATTTAGTTAGGAGAAGAATAATAAATGAACGTAAAAGATTTTGATTTTTATTTACCAGAAGAATTGATAGCTCAACATCCATTAGAGAAAAGAGATTCATCAAGACTTATGGTTTTAGATAAAAAGACAGGGGAAATTAATCACAAAAAATTTCATGATATGGTTAGTTATTTAAATAAAGGTGATACTTTAGTATTAAATAATACAAGAGTAATGCCAGCAAGATTAATTGGAGAAAAAGAAGAAACTGGTGGAAAAATAGAATTTCTTTTGCTTAAAAGAATTGAAAAAGATATATGGGAATGTTTGGCGAAGCCGGGAAAGTCAGCAAGGGTAGGCAGAAAGTTTACATTTGGAGAAGGCAAATTAAAGGCTGAAGTAATAGAAGTAAAAGAAAATGGTAATCGGATAGTTGAATTCTTTTACGAAGGAATATTTGAAGAAGTATTGGATTCCCTTGGAGAAATGCCATTGCCACCATATATTCATGAAAGATTGGAAGATAGGGAAAGATATCAAACAGTCTATTCAAAGGAAAATGGATCAGCAGCAGCACCAACTGCCGGGCTTCATTTCACAAAGGAATTATTAGAAGAAATTAAAGCTATAGGAGTTAATGTAGTTTATTTAACTTTGCATGTTGGGCTTGGAACTTTTAGGCCTGTTAAGGTTGAATCCCTAGAGGAACATGAAATGCATTCTGAATTTTATATGCTGTCTAAAGAAAGTGCAGATATAATAAATGAAACTAAAAAAAGAGGAAATGTAGTTATTTCTGTTGGAACTACATCAACAAGAACTCTAGAAACTATTGCTGATGAAAATGGATTTGTTAAAGAGCAGAGTGGATGGACTAATATATTTATATATCCAGGGTATAAATTTAAGGTTGTGGACAAATTAATAACAAATTTTCATTTGCCAGAATCAACCTTGATAATGCTTGTTTCTACTTTAGCAGGCAAAGATAATGTTATGAATGCTTATAAAGAAGCAGTGAATGAAAAATATAGATTTTTCTCTTTTGGAGATGCTATGTTTATCAATTAACTGGTTTAATTACGCTGATGAGGTGACATAATCAAGCGTTTAATAAATAAAAAATTATATTTAAGAGGTGACGCTTGTGAGTAAAAAATACACGTTATTAAAAAAAGATGGAAGAGCAAGAAGGGGGCAGTTTGAAACTCCACATGGTACTATTCAAACACCGGTATTCATGAATGTTGGGACACTTGCAGCTATAAAAGGTGCGGTTTCTAGTATGGATTTAAAGGAAATCGGCTGTCAAGTTGAACTTTCAAATACATATCATCTTCATTTAAGACCAAGTGATAAGGTTGTTAAGAAGATTGGAGGATTACATAAATTCATGAATTGGGATAGACCTATTCTTACAGATTCAGGTGGATTTCAAGTATTTTCTCTTGCAAAAATGAGAAAAATTAAAGAGGAAGGAGTATATTTTAATTCTCATATTGATGGAAAAAAAATCTTTATGGGACCAGAGGAATCAATGCAAATTCAAAGTAATTTGGCATCAACCATTGCAATGGCATTTGATGAATGTGTTGAAAATCCTGCTCCAAGGGAATATGTTGAAAGATCAGTAGCAAGAACCACAAGATGGCTTGAAAGATGTAAAGTTGAGATGGATAGACTAAATTCGCTTCCAGATACTATAAATAAAGAACAAATGCTATTTGGGATAAATCAAGGTGGAGTATATGAAGATATAAGAATAAAACATGCTAAGGAAATAACTAAAATGGATCTAGATGGATATGCTATAGGAGGCCTTGCAGTTGGAGAAACTCATGAAGAAATGTATAGGGTAATAGATGCTGTTGTACCACATTTACCTGAAGATAAACCAATATATTTAATGGGCGTTGGTACTCCAAGCAATATTTTAGAATCAGTAGATAGAGGCGTAGATTTCTTTGATTGTGTACTTCCGGCTAGAAATGGCAGGCATGGAAATGTATTTTGCAGCGAAGGTAAGCTTAATTTAATGAATGCTAAATATGAACTTGATACAAGACCTATTGACGATGGATGCCAATGTCCTACATGTAAGAATTATACTAGAGCTTACATCAGACATTTATTTAAGGCAAAAGAAATGCTTGCAATGAGATTATGTGTATTGCATAACTTGTATTTTTATAATAAGTTAATGGCAGACATAAGAGATGCTATTGATGGCGGATATTTTAAAGAGTTTAAAGAAAAGAAACTAAGTGAATGGAGCGGAAAATAGTTAAGAGCTAAAAGTTAAGAGTTGTGGAAGAAAAGCTATAGGCTTTTCCAAAAAATATATTTTTAGAAATTCATTTAGGGATTTCATCATTAACTCTTATCTCTTACTTCTTACCTCTTACCTAATTTACATTTATTCTTGATTGAAAGAACTCACTAATATATAATAAAAAATTTCTTAATTGATTATTGACAATTGAACATTATGTATAATCCTACAAATTTTATTTCTTAACATTATGTTAATAATAGGAAATTATGGTGGGCTATATTGACATTAATCATAAGAAAATGTAAACTACTTATCATGGAATAGAAAAAAATTGTAAAATAAAATTATGGAGGAAAAAAGATGGATAATTTAATAGCTATACTTTATCAAGTAGGGCCTTTAGTACTTGTATTTATTATATTCTATTTTCTATTAATCTTACCTGAAAAGAAGAGGAAAAAGAAATATCAAGGCATGCTTGGAGAATTAAAAGTTAATGATGAGGTTGTGACAAGGGGTGGAATTATAGGAAAAATCACTCATATAGATGAAAAGACTATCACTCTTGAAACAAGTCCTGCCAAAACTAAAATTAAATTTGAAAAGAGTGGAATAGCTTATAAAATGAAAGAAGAATAATCATAATACTCTTTAATACTTCATAAAATGAAGTATTGGAGGTGTTGTTTTAATGGAAAATACTAAATATTTTAAATCAGTGGCAAAAGGTACTGTAGGAACATTAATTTTTAGCTTTATAGGAGTAGCAGTTTTATCTGTATTGATGACTAAACTTGCATTTAGTAAAGGTATATTTAATGCAATATATGTAATAATATCTTTATGTAGTTTAAGTTTAGGCGCGATAATAGGAGCTAAAAGAAACGAATCAAGAGGTTGGCTTGTAGGATTTGGTGTGGCACTAGGATATTACTTAGTATTATTTATATTAACTAGTTGTTTTAGTGGCGAATTAGTCTTTGGGCTTTTTGATTTAGTTAAACTTGCTATTGCTTTGGCTGTAGGAATGCTTGCCGGAATGCTAGGAATAAATTTATAAGGTACTTAACTGAGATTAGAAAAAGTTATACATATGTAAAAAAGTTTTTGGCATAATTATAATGAAATATATGATTATAGCAATACAGTAATAAAAATCTTTATTAAGAAATTATAGTATGCTATAATGAACATTGTGCAACATATGAGTTATAACAATATTTAAAATTAAGAACTTATAATCTCTTTATAATAAAGATTTTATGTTCTTAATTTTAAACGTTTTGGTATTTTACATAACATATAGAGAATTTGATATATAAGTCAAAATTTTACTAAATTAAGATATGAAATACTAATAAGAAAAGACATAAGGCATATTTTGAATATGCCGAATTACAGAGGGGGATTAAGATGAAAAAGAAAGGCAAAAGTTCGATAGTATTTATAATACTTGTTGCCGTAATAGCATTTTTAGCTTTTGCAGGATTTAAAGGCTTTGTTATAGGTGGATGGCAAGTTAAATCCTTTGATAAAGTAATAACTAGAGGACTTGATTTACAAGGCGGAGTTTCTGTACTTATGGAAATTCAACAAGATACAGTAACTAAAGAAGAATTAGAAAGTGCTAAGGAGCATATATCACTAAGAGTAAATAAACTTGGAGTAGCTGAAACTGTGGTTACTACAGAAGGTCAAAAAAGAATAAGAGTAGATATTCCAGGAATGACTAATTCTAAAGAAATTGTTGATAGTTTAAAGCAATCTGGTAATTTGGTATTTAAAGGACCAAATGGAGATGAAATATTAACAGGTCAGGATGTAAAAAAAGCAACTGCAGAACTTAACCAACAAGGCGGCGGTTATGAAATTGGATTGGAATTAAATGATGAAGGAACTAAAAAGTTCGCTGATGCAACAGGAAAGTATATAGGGCAAAACATTGGTATTTATCTTGATGATGAGCAGATTTCAAATCCAAGAGTACAAGTACAAATTACTGATGGTAGAGCATCAATAACTGGAAATTATACATTAGATGAAGCTAAAACTCAAGCAGGATTGATTAATTCGGGTGCACTTCCACTTCCAGTAAAAGAAGTTTCAGTTAGCAATGTTGGTGCAGAACTTGGAGCAACAGCATTTCCTAATTCAATTAAAGCTGGAATTATAGGTGTAGGATTAATTTTCTTATTCATGTTAATTAATTATAGACGTGAAGGTCTAATGGCAGATATAGCTTTAACATTATATATAGTACTTACACTTTTAGTATTTATTGAAGTAGGGGTTACATTAACTCTTCCAGGGATAGCAGCGTTCTTGCTTACTATAGGTGTGGCGGTTGATGCCAATATATTAATGTTTGAAAGAACAAAGGAAGAATTGAAAAAAGGATATTCTGTTAAAGCAGCAGTTAAAAAAGGTGAAGAAAATGCATTATCTTCAATTGTAGACTCAAATATGACAACTTTGCTTGCAGCTCTTATTTTATATACAATAGGGTCAGGTACAGTAAAAGGATTTGCAATCACTTTAATGATAGGTATAGTTATAAGTTTATTTACAGGCTTAGTAGTAACAAAAATACTTGTTAAGCTGGCAGTTGACATGGGATTCATAAATAAGGCATCACATTTTGGTGTTAAGTTACAAAAGGGGGATGAAAAACATGCTTAAAATAATGGAAAAGACAAAAATATGGTTTTCAATTTCCTTTATCATTATAGCATTGGGATTAGGATTCTTAGCTTTTAGAGGATTAAACTTTGGAATAGACTTTAAAGGTGGTTCAGATATAGTATTACAATTAAATGAAAATATAAATAAAGATGATGTTGATTCAATTGTTAGAGGGTATGCACCAGATGCAAGCACAAATACATTGGAAAATAATCAATATGAAATAAAATCAACAGATCTTGACAGTGATAAATTAGGTTCAATCATGACTGATTTGAAGACTAAATATTCATTAGATGATAAAGCATTAGTTTCGCAAGACGAAATAGGAGGAACTGTAGGAAAAGAATTAACTCAAAATTCTATTATGGCTTTACTTGCTGCCTTTGGTGTAATGCTTATATATATTGCTATAAGATTTGAATTTAAATTTGGTGTTGCAGCTATAGCGGCTACAATACATGATATATTAGTTACTCTTTCTGTATATTCAATATTTTATATTCCAGTAAATACGCCATTTGTTGCAGCGATGTTAACAATTGTAGGATATTCTATGTGTGATACAATAGTTATTTTCGATAGAATAAGAGAAAATACTAAAATTATGAGAAGAGCAAAAACAATTGAAGTAGCAGATGTTAGTTTAACTGAAACAATAAAAAGATCTTTATATACGTCTGCGGCAACAGTTGTTACAATACTAGCTATGAATGTATTGGTACCATCTGTTAGGAATTTTACAATTCCATTAATAATAGGAATTATAAGTGGAGCTTATTCTTCAATTTGTATTGCTTCTCCAATTTGGGTATACTTAAAAGATAAAATTAGAGGCAAAAAGAATAAATTACAAACTATTTAATAACTGGAAAAAATAAAAGACCTCCAGAATCAATTGGAGGTTTTTTTATTTGCTAAGCATAAGAAAGAAAATAGCAATTCAATGACTTTATGTATATTATGAAGCAGCATATAACATTACCTGCTTCATAATTTATCTGTTAGATGTACATGGCAGCGAGACATGAAGTAAAATAGATCAGCAATGCTGGAATTTTATTTTCTAGAATATGCATAGATAAAACGATTGTAAAAATTATTATAATCATTTATAATAAAGGTGTTTTCTAATTTTATGGAGGAATAGGCCATGCGTAAGTTCTGGGAAAGTATATATTGTCCAAATTATATTAGCGGATACAACCCATTTATACTTAAAAATATGAATAAAGCAATAGAAAGATTAGCTTTAGCGATAAATAATAGGCAAAAGATTGTTGTCTATGGTACATATAATGTTGACGGAATTTGTGCTGTTTCATCATTAATTCTTGTGCTAAAATATTTAAATGCTGATGTTGAGTATTTAATATATGATAGACAAGAAAATGATGCTGTCATTAATTCTGGGGACATTAAAAATAATGTAGATTTTTTAGGAGCTGAGCTCTTAATAACATTAGGTGTAGGATTAAAATCTCAAGAGGAAGTGGATCTGTGTAAAAAATTGGGAATTGATTTAGTTGTTCTTGAAAATGAGGAAAGTGACTTTGTAGATGATTACATATACATTAATCCAAGTCAAAAGGGTTGTCAATATAGGTATAAAAATTTATCAATAAGTGGATTAGCATTTAAGCTTATGCAGGCTATTGCAATTTACTACAATATGAAAAGTATAAATAAATATTTAGATTTAATTCTTATTGGTATACAGTGGGCAAAGGTATCAGCTAAAGGAGAAAATGGAGTGTTAATTAAAGAAGGCAACAAATTCTTAATTAATACTAATAATAATGGTTTGAGGTCAATTATAGAATTTAACGATATAAAAAAATTTAATGATGATAATATAAATAAAATAATAGAATTACTTATTCCACCTATAGGTGCAGTTGGAATTATGGATAATGCTCGAATAGTGTTGGAATTATTAACTACAAATGATAAAGATAGAGCAAATCAAATTGTTAAGTATTTATATACACTTAAAAAAGCTGCGTCTTTAAAATATACACCATAGAAAAAAGTGCGAAGCACAATTAAAAACATTTCATATTCGTGAATGTGTTTAATATAGAAGAACTATTAGTTTATTTATTGTAACTAAATCATAAATTATAATTATATTAAAATAAGGCATATGAAATAAAATAGCATGCTGACTTATTGTTTTTTTGAATATGCCTATGCTATGGAGGAGTTAAAATGGATTTAAAAGAAAAAATAAGAGTAATTGAAAATTTCCCTAAAGAAGGAATTAGTTTTAAGGATATAACGACATTAATATGTGATGGAGAAGGTTTGAAAGAATCAATAGACCAAATTGCTAACCATTTAAAAGATAAGAAAATTGATTTGATTGTTGGACCAGAAGCAAGAGGTTTTATTTTTGGTGTTCCTGTAGCATATGCGTTAGGAATTGGTTTTGTTCCAGTTAGAAAGCCAGGAAAGCTTCCAGGTGAAACTATTTCAATTAATTATGGATTAGAATATGGAGAAGATCAACTTCAACTTCATAAAGATGCTATTAAACCAGGACAAAGGGTTGCTATTGTAGATGATTTATTAGCAACAGGGGGAACTGTAGAAAGTGTTGTAAAATTAATTGAACAAGCAGGTGGAGAAGTTGCTTCTTTAGATTTTGCAATAGAGTTAACAGAGCTTAATGGAAGAGAAAAATTAAAAGGTTATGATATATTATCATTAGTTAAATATGATGTTTAGGCATATGAAAGAAAATAATAAGTCCATGATGCGATGTATATTTCCCGTCAGACAAGGAAGTGTTTTTGCATCATAGTGGGCCTATTAGGTGAAAATGCTGACGCAGTATGACGGGAAATAGACTAGCATGCTGATTTATTATTTTTTTGAATATGCCTTAGGCATTTTAACAAAATTTAATTGGTAGTGATCCCATTTATTTTAAATGCCTTATTGAAAATAACATTAAAATAATATATAATTATTAGAAAGTTAGGCTGGTTATTAGACCAGCCTTTGAATTTAGGTATATTCAAAAAAGCTATTTCATATACCTTACTTTTTTAATTAATACATAGAAGGAGAGCAGTCCTTATGATTGATAAATTATTGGAAAAAATCAATAATAATTGTAATAATGTTGATGTTGATATGATAAAAAAAGCATACTATTTTGCTGAAGAAGCTCATAAGGAACAAAAAAGGCAGTCAGGGGAACCATATATAATCCATCCTATAGCTGTATCAGAAATTTTAGCTGAGCTTGGAATGGATACAAATACTATTGTGGCAGGACTACTACATGATGTAATAGAAGATACAGATTGTTCGCATGAAAAAATAGTTGAAATTTTTAATGAGGAAATAGCTGATCTTATAGAAGGTGTTACGAAGCTTACAAGACTTGGCGAAATGGAATATAAAACTAAAGAGGAACAGCAGGCAGATAATGTTAGAAAAATGCTACTTGCAATGGCAAAGGACATAAGAGTAATAATAATAAAATTAGCTGACAGATTGCATAATATGAGGACTCTTAAATTTATGACAGAGAAAAAGCAGAAAAACAAAGCTAAGGAAACTTTGGATATTTATGCTCCTTTAGCTCATAGGCTAGGTATGTCAAAAATTAAATGGGAGCTTGAAGATTTATGTTTTAGATATTTGCATGATAAAGAATATTATGAGTTAGTAGATAGTATTGCTGAAAAGAGAGTAGAAAGAGAAACTTATATAAAAGATATTGTAAGTGACTTATATCAAAAGCTTCAAGCGGCAGGAATAGAGTCAGATATTGACGGAAGACCAAAACATTTTTATAGTATTTATAAAAAAATGGTGAATAAGAATAAGAGTATAGAACAAATCTTTGATTTGACGGCTATAAGAATACTGGTTAATTCTGTTAAAGATTGTTATGGAGTTCTTGGAATAGTTCACACCATATATAGACCAATTCCAGGAAGATTCAAGGATTATATTGCCATGCCTAAACCTAATATGTATCAATCATTACATACAACTGTAATAGGTCCACAAGGAAAAACCTTTGAAATTCAAATAAGGACTTTTGAAATGCATAAAACTGCTGAATATGGGATTGCTGCTCACTGGAAGTATAAAGAAGGCGATTCAAGTAAGGGTGAAGATAAACAAAAGGATTTTGAAAAGAAGCTTGTATGGCTAAGAGACATGCTAGAATGGCAAAAAGAAACTTCAGATGCAGAAGAATTTATAGAAGGCTTTAAAGTAGATTTATTTTCAGATGAAGTATTTGTATTTACCCCTAAAGGAGTTGTAATTAATTTATGCAGTAAGGCAACACCCATAGATTTTGCTTATAGAATACATACAGATGTAGGTAATAAGTGTGTCGGAGCAAAAGTTAACGGTAAGATAGTATCTCTTGATTATACTCTTAAGACTGGTGAAATTGTAGAAATATTAACATCACCTAATGCAAAGGGTCCTAATATGGATTGGTTAAATATTGCAAAGAGTAATCAATCAAAAAGTAAAATAAAGCTTTGGTTCAAAAAAGCCAAAAAAGAAGAAAATATATTAAAGGGTAAAGAACTTCTAGAAAAAGAATTAAAAAAACAAAGTGTTCATTATGCAGATATTGCAAAAGGTGAATTCTATGAAAAACTTATAAAAAGATACAATATTCATTCTATGGAAGACTTATATGCTTTAATTGGTATTGGTGGATTTTCAGTATCAACTCTTATTGTAAGGCTTAAAGAAGACAATGGTATAGGCATAGATAAAGCTAGCAAAGAAAAAGAAAATAAAGAAATTTTAAGTAAGAACATTGAGGAACAAATTGCAAAAACATCAAGACAGGCAGAACCAAATAGTTATGGGATAACGGTAAAAGGTGAAAGCAATCTTATGATTAGATTTGCAAAATGCTGTAGTCCTGTTCCAGGAGATGAAATTTTGGGGTACATAACTAAAGGCAGAGGTGTATCAGTACATAGAAAAGATTGTAGTAATTTACAAAGCCTTATAGACACAGATGCAGAAAGAGTTGTAGAAGTTAATTGGGGTTCATCGAAAGGCACTGCTTATTTTGCTGAAATTGAAGTTCAAGCAGAAGATAGGGATGGATTACTAGCGGATATAATGAGTGTTATAACAGAACTTAAATTACAATTAAGTGCAGTAAATGCAAATCTTGCAAAACAGGGTTTTGCATTAATAAATGTAAAATTAAAAATAACATCTGTTGACAGCTTAAAAGATTTAATGAAGAAAATAAAGAGATTAAAAGGTGTAACAGATGTATATAGGGTTAATAGTTAGTAGATAAGAAGTAAGAGTTAATAGGTAAGAGTAATAGTTAGTAGCAGATGGATAATTGCTTGAATTATATAAAATAATATATATAGTTGCAAATGTTAAAATATAGGAAAGGTGAGATGGCATGAGAGCAGTAGTGCAAAGAGTGACCTCATCTAGCGTTTCAGTTGATGGAAATATAATTGGTCAAATAGAACAAGGATTTAATGTTTTAATTGGAATATCTAAAGAGGATGCTTTAGAAGATTTAAAGTACATAAAAGATAAGATTATTAATTTAAGAGTATTTCAAGATGAAAATGATAAAATGAATTTATCATTGTTGGATATTAATGGAGAAATACTTGTTATATCTCAATTTACCTTATATGGAGATTGTAGAAAAGGCAGAAGACCAAATTTTATGGAGGCTCAAGGAGGAGAAGAAGCCAAGGAACTTTATGAAGAATTTGTAAAGCTTCTTAAAACTTCTGATCTAAAAGTTGAATGTGGTGAATTTGGTGCAGATATGAAGGTTAAAATCGATAATGATGGACCTGTAACCATTTTATTAGACAGTAAAAGAAATTTTTAGGAGTGATTAAAGTTGATTATAAAAACAATTTTAGCAGGCATGTATGAAGAAAATTGTTACTTAGTAATGGATGAAGATACTAAGGAACTTGGTATTATAGACCCTGGTGGACAGGCGAATACATTGGCAAACCAAATTAACCTTTTACAAGGGAAACCTAAATTTATTCTTTTAACTCATGGACATATGGATCATGTAGGAGGAGTAGTTGAATTAGTTAATGAATTTAACATTCCATTTTATATAAATAAAGCAGATGAAGAATTTAGTGAAAAAGATGATTTTGTATTTGAAGCACTACCAAAAGCTTCAGGATATCTTAATGAAGATGATACATTAAGTCTTGGAGAAAATATAATTAAAGTCATTGAAACACCTGGTCATACTCCAGGCGGTGTATGTTTTTTAGTTAATGATAAACTTTTCACTGGAGATACTCTTTTTCAATGTTCTGTAGGGAGAAGTGATTTTCCTGGTGGAAATGGAATGCAGCTTATAAAGAGCATAAAGGATAAATTACTTCCTCTTGGGGATAAGACCCAGGTTTTTCCGGGACATGGACCATCATCTACTATAGGATATGAAAAAAGGAATAATCCGTTTTTATAAAATTAATGTACACATTTTTTAAGGAGCAATAATGAAAGTTAATATTAATTTAAATAATTTAAAGTATAGATATGAAGTATATCAATTATTTAATGTATACTTTTCTATGAGAGAAATAAAGTTTGCAGAAAAAGAAGAAGCAGAGTATATGGTTTATATTGACGAGGAAACTTTAAGGTTTAAATATAAAGATTATTGCAAAGAAGAATCTTTAGGAGAAGATATTAAGAATTCTCTTAGAAGATTTCTTTTTCTGTGTTTACGAGACATAACTAATGATATATATCCTTGGGGAATTTTAATTGGAATCAGACCCTCTAAAATAGCATTAAAACTCATTAATGAAGGACATACTGAAGAAGAAGTTATAGAAATATTCAAAGAAAAATATTTAGCTCATGAGGATAAGGCTAAATTATGTATAGATGTAGCAAAAGCAGAAGAGAGAATAGTCAATAAGGATAAAAAGAATATAGCTGTTTATATTGGAATGGCATTTTGTCCAACTAAATGTTTATATTGTTCTTTTACATCTAATCCGATAAGTGTGCATAAAAAGCTTGTTTTACCATATCTAGAAGCATTGATAAAGGAAATAAATGGCATGAGCGATTATGTTAAGGAAAAAAATCTTAATATTGAATCAGTTTATTTTGGAGGGGGAACTCCTACAGCGGTAAATGATGAAGAATTTAGCAAGATAATGAAGGCCATTTATATTAATTTTATTAAGGATAATAAAGTTAAAGAATTTACAGTGGAATGTGGAAGACCAGATACTTTAACTAAAAATAAATTGCAAACAATGAAAGAATATGATGTAGATAGGATAAGTATTAATCCCCAAACAATGAATGATAAAACCTTAAAATTAATAGGAAGAACTCATTCTTCAGAGGATATAAAAGAGAAATTTAAAATGGCAAGAGAACTTGGATTTAATGATATTAATATGGATATAATAATAGGACTTCCAGGAGAAACTCATGAAGATGCTATTTATACTAAAAATGAATTAATGAAATTAAAACCCGATAGTATTACTGTACATGGTTTAGCACTTAAAAGAGGCTCAAGAATGTATGAAGAATTTATATTGAAAAAAGGAATACAAATTACACCTCAAGAAGAAATTATAAAAATGTATGAAGAAAGCAGAAATTTAGCGGAAAACTTAGGCATCTCACCATATTATATGTATAGACAAAAAAATATGGTTGGAAATATGGAGAATTTAGGGTATGCTAGAGTAGGTAAGGAATGCATTTATAATATTCAAATGATAGAAGAAAGACAAACAATAATTGCATTAGGAGCTGCAGCGGTAAGTAAAGTAATATTCTTAGAAGAAGATAGACTTGAAAGATTTCCAAATCTGAAGGATCTTCATGAATATATCTCAAGAGTTGATGAAATGATTGAAAAGAAGAAGAATTTACTTAATACATTATATGAAGAGGTAAATTAAGGAGGTAAAGATTAATGGCGATGGAAATGCAAGCACCAAAAGGTACAAAGGATATGCTACCTGAAGATGCCTATAAGTGGCAGTATATAGAAAATGTATTTAGAGATGTTGCTAAGACATATGGAATAAGAGAAATTAGAACTCCTATGTTTGAACATACGGAATTATTTCTTAGAGGAGTTGGAGATACCACAGATATAGTTCAGAAGGAAATGTATACTTTTAATGATAAAGGTGAAAGAAGTATAACATTAAAACCAGAGGGAACTGCATCAGCTGTTAGAGCATTTGTGGAAAATAGATTATTTAATGAAGCGCAACCTACAAAGTTATATTACATAACGCCAGCTTTTAGATATGAAAATGTTCAAAAGGGAAGACTTAGACAATTTCATCAATGTGGGCTAGAGGTTTTTGGTTCAAATGCAGCTTCAATGGATGCAGAAGTTATAGCTGTAGCTATGGATACATTAAAGAAATTGGGCTTAAAGAGCTTAAGCTTAAACATAAATAATCTAGGATGTCCAGAGTGTAGACCTAAGTATAATGAAGCTTTAAAAAAGTTTTTGCAAGAAAATTATGATGGTTTATGTGATACATGTAAAACTAGATTTGAAAAAAATCCTATGAGAATATTGGATTGCAAAGAAAAGAAATGCCACGAAATCACAAAAAATGCACCTACAATTTTAGAGTATGTTTGTGAAGAATGTAATACACATTTCGATAAGGTTAAGGAATATTTAGATATTCTAGGATTACCTTATACAATAGATCCAGGCATAGTAAGAGGGTTAGATTATTATACAAAAACTATATTTGAAATCTTAACTTCTGATTTTACTGTATGTGGCGGAGGAAGATATGATAAGCTTATAGAAGAGCTTGGAGGTCCAGATATGCCTGCAGTAGGTTTTGGTATGGGAATTGAAAGATTAATCATGACTCTTGAAAAAGAAAAAATAGAAATACCAAAGGAAAACCTATTTGATTTATATATAGGAGCTAGAGGAGAAGAAGAAAGTAAATTTGCTTTCAAGCTTGCTAGCAGCTTAAGAACTTTAGGTGTTAAATGTGAAATAAATCATATGGGCAGAAGTGTAAAAGCTGAAATGAAATATGCAAATAAGATTGGTGCAGCATTTACAACTATTTTAGGTGAAGATGAATTAACGAATAAAAAGGTTAATTTAAAGAGAATGAGTGATGGTGAAATTTTTGAAGTTTCTTTAGATAATCTTGAGGAAATAGCTAAAATAGTTAGGTAATAATTATTCATCATTTACTTTTCATTAATTAATGCTAATTTAATATACAAAAAACATAAAGAAATCATACAGGGATTTCATCATAAACTGTTAATTGTTAACT
Source organism: Clostridium sp. (assembly GCA_031292145.1). Taxonomy (GTDB): domain Bacteria; phylum Bacillota; class Clostridia; order Clostridiales; family Clostridiaceae; genus Clostridium. The sequence goes on from JARLHR010000111.1 coordinate 80,408, forward strand.
CGTAACTGTTAACTGACTTAAAGGGAGGATTTTAGTAATGGGCGAATCTTTAAATGGATTAAAGCGTACAATGATGTGTGGAGAACCTAGAGAAGAACATGTAGGTAAAAAAATTACCTTAATGGGATGGGTTCAAAGAAATAGAAAGCTTGGAGGACTTGAATTTATCGATTTAAGAGATAAAACAGGTATAATGCAAGTTGTATTCGGCGAAGAAATAAATGCTGAAGCTTTTGAAAAAGCGAAATCAGTAAGACCAGAATACTGTATAGCTGTAACAGGTGAAGTAGTTAAAAGGGAAAGTGTTAATGAAAACATGCCAACAGGTTTTGTTGAAATGAAATGTGAAGCTATAAAGATTCTTTCAGAATCTGAAACTCCACCAATATATATTAAAGAAGATTTAGATGCAGCAGAAAATATCAGATTAAAATATAGATATTTAGATTTAAGAAGACCAGATATGCAAAGAATATTTGCAATTAGAAGTAAGACTACAAAAGCCATTCGTGACTATTTAGAAGAACATAATTTCTTAGATGTAGAAACTCCAATTTTAACAAAGAGTACTCCAGAAGGGGCTAGAGATTATTTAGTACCTTCAAGAAATTATCCAGGAATGTTTTATGCTCTTCCACAATCACCACAAATATTTAAGCAATTATTAATGGTGTCTGGATTTGATAGATATTATCAAATTGCTAAATGTTTTAGAGATGAGGATTTAAGAGCAAATAGACAACCAGAATTTACTCAAGTTGATATGGAATTAAGCTTTGTTGAGCAAGAAGACATAATAAAAGTTAATGAAGGTTTAATTGCTCATGTATTTAAAAAAGTAGCGGGAGTAGATGTTCAGCTTCCAATTAAGAGAATGACATTTAAAGACGCTATGGAGAAGTATGGTTCAGATAAACCAGACTTAAGATTTGGAATGGAAATAACTGATATAACAGAAGCTGTGAAAGATTTAGATTTTGTAGTATTTAAATCCGCGATTGAAGCTGGTGGATCTGTTAGAGCTTTATGCTTAAAAGGTGGAGCGGACCTTGGAAGAAAGCCTTTAGATAAACTAGGTGAATTTATTAAGACATATAAAGCTAAAGGTCTTGCTTGGATTCAACTTAAAGAAGATGGAGTTAAATCATCAATAGCTAAATTCTTAACTGATGATGTAACAAATTCTATAGCAAAAACTATGAATGCTGAAAATGGTGATGCTATTTTAATAGTAGCAGATAAAAATTCAGTAGTGTTCCAAAGTTTAGGTGCTTTAAGATTAGAGCTTGCTAAACAATTTGATTTAATCAAGGATAAAAATGAATTTAACTTTACTTGGATCACTGAATTCCCATTATTTGAATACAGTGAAGAGGAAGAAAGATATACAGCATGTCACCATCCATTTACAGCACCAATGGATGAAGATTTAGAATTTATTGAATCTAATCCAGGAGCTGTTAGATCTAAGGCTTATGACTTAGTTTTAAATGGTGAAGAATTAGGTGGAGGATCTATAAGAATTCATGATATGGCTCTTCAAGAAAGAATGTTTAAAGCACTTGGCTTTACACAAGAAGCAGCTTGGGAGAGATTTGGATTCTTATTGCAAGCATTTAAATTTGGACCACCACCACATGGCGGTTTAGCATTTGGTCTTGATAGAATGATAATGTTCTTAGCTGGAACAGAAAACATCAAAGACGTAATCACATTCCCTAAAAACCAAAATGCATATTGCTACTTAAGTGAAGCTCCAAATATAGCAGATGAAAAACAATTAACTGAGCTTGGAATTGGAATACTTCCAAAAGAAGAGAAAAAAGGCGAAGAATAGAAACGACGTTAATATAAAAAGGCTCTTTTATTAATGATGAAGATCATGGTAAAAGGGTCTTTTAACATAATAAGTGGACTACAATAAAAAAAGATGATTTTATATAGTTTGGATCTTATGTATAAAGCTGCTTACGGAGTTGGTAGAACAAATTTTACTTATATTTGTTCAAAAGATTGTAATAGAGATGAAATATTATAAAAAATACAAATTGGGGGAACAAAAATGTTAGGAACAATAGTAAATGCATTAGCTATAATAGGCGGATGCATAATAGGATTAATAGTGAAAGGAAGATTAACTGAAAAAATTAGTTCAACTATAATGAATGGGTTAGCTTTATGTGTATTGTACATAGGAATATCAGGAGCACTAAAAGGTAAAGATACCTTGCAGATAATAATTTGTATAGCAATAGGAGCATTAATAGGAGAAATTATTGATATTGATAAATTGTTAAATGATTTAGGAGACTTTATAGAGAAGAAAGTAAATGGCAGGAGAAAAAGTGCTGTAAGAGATAACGTTTCTATATCGGAAGGATTTGTTACAGCAAGTTTATTATTTTGTGTTGGAGCAATGGCAGTTGTAGGATCACTTGAAAGCGGACTTCAAGGAAACAATTCAACTCTTTTTGCTAAATCAATATTGGATGGAATATCTTCAATAATATTTGCATCATCTCTTGGTGTGGGAGTAATGCTCTCTTCAATTCCGATACTAATTTATCAGGGAAGTATAACACTTCTTGCTGGAGTTCTTTCAACGGTGCTTACTGATACAGTAATAGCTAATATGTCAGCAGTTGGAAGCCTTTTAATTGTAGGACTTGGATTTAATATGCTTGGAGTAACCAAAATAAAGGTTGCAAATTTACTTCCAGCCATATTTATTCCAATCATATACGGGTTATTTTAATTTCTAATAAAATAATTAAAATGTATGTTATGTAAGGTTGAGTAAAACAAAACTATAGATATGTATGGAAAATGAGAAGCAAGCTTTTTATAAATTAAAAGCTTGCTTTTCTCAATGTAAAGTATAAGTGCAAGATTTTTAAAACTTAAAGGATGATAAAATCAAAGGAGTAATTAATAATTATATATTAGCAATTAAAGTAAAAGTAAAAATATTTTGTGAAGTTTTAGCTTAGATATTCATATAGTTGAGTTCCCTTGAATATTATAATTATGCAACACAATTACAATATTAAGTAAAGAAAGAGGGAGAAGCATGGAAGAAATAGATGTAAGAATTCAAGATATTTTTACGATATTGAAAAATCGTTGGAAAATTATATTTGGAGTAACATTTATTATAACTTTGATTGTAACAATAATGAGCTTTTATGTAATTACGCCTGTTTATCAGGTAAGTGCAAAAGTTTTTATTGGGAAAGAAGAAACTAATGATCCAAATTATAATAATAATGATGTTCAAATGTATCAAAAATTAATAAAGACATATTCAGAATTAATGAAAACCAATGATTTGATTGAAAATGCAATTTATAAGAACGATTTAAATATGACATCAGAACAAGTAACAAGTGCGTTAGAAATTAAATCTAGTGCTGATACTCAAATATTAGAAGTAAGTTATAAAAATGCAGATAAAACATTATCTAAAGATACATTAGTAGCAATCATAAATGAATTTATCATAGAGACAAAAGAAATTATACCAAATGGAAGAGTAAAAGTTGTAGAAAGTCCTGAATTGCCGGAAAATCCAGTTAGTCCAAATAAGAAGCTAAACATTGCAAGTGCTATTTTGGTAGGGCTAATGATAGGTAGTGGAGTTGCCTTATTAAAAGAATATATCAATGATACGCTCAAATCAAAAGAGCAGACTGAAAAATTAATGGAGCTTCCTGTAATAGGCATGATACCATGTGGAGAAGAAAATTAAGTGGGGGGAAGAAAATGTTAGTTGTTGAAGATAAACCAAGATCAATAGAAGCAGAATCATATAGGACTTTAAGAACAAATATACAGTATTCTTCAGTTGATAACGAGATTAAAAGTATTGTTGTTACAAGTGCTAATCCTCAGGAAGGAAAGTCGACAGTATCAGGAAATCTAGGATTATCATTTGCACAAAATGGGAAAAAAGTAATTATTATAGATTGTGATTTGAGAAAACCATCTATTCATAAAAAGTTTAAAATATCAAATTTATGTGGTCTATCAGAGGTAATGATAGGAAAAGAGACTGTGGAAAATGCAATTCAAGAGTATAAATCTAATGTTCATATACTAACAAGTGGAAAAATACCACCTAATCCGTCAGAAATGATTAGCTCAACGACTATGAACAATTTATTAGAAGAACTTAAAGAAATATATGATATAATAATAATTGATAGCCCTCCTATTGAAGCCTTTACTGATGGACAAATTTTATCAACTAAAGTAGATGGAACACTTCTTGTAATAAAAACAGGAGAAAGCAAAATAGAATCTGTTAAAGAAGCAAAGAATCTTTTAAATAGAGTTGGCGCTAACATAATAGGACTAGTTATGAATAAGGTAAGCAATGATAAAAAGAAATACAATTACTATTATGATACTGAAAGAGATAAAACTAAAAAAAGAAAACTAAAAAAGAGTAATAAAACAATAACTGAATAATTAAACATCAAAATATACATTTAAAACATTAGCAAAAGACCTAAAAATTGATGCTTAAATAAACTTAGATAAATAGTTATAGTAATATAGATAATTTAAAAGAATATATATTTTTCAGTTGTCAAATCCGTTATTAAACAACTGTATTTTCGTATTAAATTGAAGAATATATATTTTTTATTTTTAGAAACAATATCATTTGAAATATCTAAAATCCTTAGAATTGTAAGTCCTTCTTCAGTATGTAAAATATTAAGTACAGAGATTGCAAGATTATAGATTAGTGTTATTTACATAATAATTTGAAAATAATATACCCATATGCTAAATATTTTAGATAGTATATATTACACGTAAAATAATTGAATCTTTAGTGGAAAGTTGGTAAAGGGTATGATAATAATTGTAATGTATTGTTTACTAGTACTAATTATTTTATGTTTTTTTCATGGGGCGAATAAGAAATGGTAATAGTTTAAGTAGAATGAAATATAGAAATTGATAATGAAAACATATAAATGCGTTTATCACCTTCAAATTGTCATAATATAATTTGAAGGTGTTTTTTGATTGAATTATACAATAATAAATAAAAAAATGTAGCCAAAAATTAAGATAGGAATTATAATAAATAGGTATACTATTATTAATAATAGATATAGCTAAGGGGGGCGCAAAATGAAAAAAATAAAAATAGCACTACTAGGATTGGGGAATGTTGGTCGTGGTGTTTGGATGATTTTAAATTCTAATAAAGAAGAAATCATGAAAAGATGCGGATATGAAGTAGAAGTAGCAAAAGTCCTTGTAAGGGATAAGAATAAGCCAAGAGGTGTAGATATTCCTAATGAACTTGTAACTACAGATTTTAATGAGATATTGAATGATGATAGTATTAAGATTGTTGTTGAAGTAATGGGAGGAATGGAACCAGCGAGAGACTATATGCTTAAGTGTATGGATAAGAAAAAGCATATAGTAACTGCAAATAAAATGTTACTAGCAACTGGTGGAGATGAGCTTTTTGAAAAAGCTGATGACAAAGGAATAATGTTTAATTATGAAGCAAGCGTAGCTGGAGGGATTCCAATTATAAAGGGAATAGACGAAAGTCTAACTGCTAATAAAATAGAAACTTTGTATGGTATTGTAAATGGTACAACAAATTATATTTTAAGTAAAATGGAACTTGAAGATGCTGATTTTGGGGATGTTTTAAAGGAAGCTCAAGAAAAAGGTTATGCAGAAGCTGATCCTACATCAGATATTGAAGCATATGATGCACAATATAAATTAGCAATACTTGCATCATTAGCTTTTGGATCTAAAATAGATGTGAAAAATGTATACAGAGAAGGTATCACTAAAATTGAAGCTGTTGATATGAAGTATGCGAAGGAATTTAAAATGGGAATTAAATTACTTGCCATTGCAAAAGAGGTTAATGGTAAAGTAGAATTAAGAGTTCACCCAACAATGATTCCTAAAAAGCATCCGCTTTCAAATGTTTATGATTCATATAATGCAGTATTTATAAGAGGAAATGCAGTAGGAGATTTAATGTTCTATGGAAGAGGTGCAGGTGACCTTCCAACAGGTAGTGCTGTAGTAAGTGATATAGTTTCTATAGTTAGAAATAATGTTGAAACAGAAAATCCGAATCCAGTAGTAAAAAATAACTTATGGAAAAGAGATATATTAGAAATGAGTGATGTTAAGAGTAAGTATTACATTAGGGCTACTGTATTGGATGAATCTGGAGTTCTTGGTGAAATAACAGCAATACTTGGAAGACACAATGTAAGTATACGTTCTGTAATTCAAAAAGGTGACGAAGAAAATGGTCAAGTAACTATTGTTTTAGTAACTCATACTACATATGAAGCTAAAATTAACGATGCAATTAAAGAAATTACGAATTTAAAATCTGTAAATAAGATAGATAACATAATAAGAATAGAAGATTTTAAATAATAAGATAAATATATATGTATGTTATAAAACACTAACTTTAATTAATGATATAAAGTTAGTGTTTTTCTTTATATTGTTATAATAATTTAAATTGTAATTATTAAATTTAATATGTAGAAATGTCTGATTTAGTAAAAAAGTTAAATGCATTATTAAAAAATGTGTTAAATAAAGGTAGTATATGGTATAATAGGTATATTAATATAGAGAAATAGCTTGTTGACAATATTAGGTGAAAAAGTAATATTTCAATAATTATAAAGGGGTGATTATTTTGCCTGGCAAAATAAAAGAAATGATTGATGAAATTATTAGACAACGTTCAAAAGATAATCCTGCTATAAAAGAAATGACAATAGCTAAATTGATTTTAAAAGGGATTAATCCAAATAAATTCCATGATGTTTCGCCTGATGATGCAATAATTATGAAGAAGCTTATAAATATTGCTAAGGAATTAAAGATAAAAAGTTTTGAAAATAATGGAGAAAATATAAAAGCAGCATTTTCTATTAAAGAAATAGAAGAAGATGTTGTATTAGATATAAAGAATCAGTTGAATCTTGATAATGTAAAGCTAATAATACTTTTTGCTGCTCCTACTTTTAATCAGCAAAAAATTATTAGTTTAATGCATGAAAATTTTTCGGATTGCATGATTATTGGATGCTCTACTGCTGGTGAGTTTACAAGTGGAAAAATTTTAAAAAATTCTGTTGTTGCAATGGCTATTAATTCTAATATTATTCAAGATGTAAAAGTGGAAGTTGTTGAAAATATGAAAGGAAATTTATCACTAGAAACGGCTTTTACTTCTTTCGAGAAATATTATAATGAAAGCTTATATTTTATGGATACTGCAAAGTACGTTGGAATAACATTGATTGATGGCTTAAGTATGAAAGAAGAAAAGATAATGGATTTAATCGGAAATAGGACGGATGTATTTTTTGTAGGGGGATCAGCTGGAGACAATGGTAGATTTGAAAAGACCTATGTTTATGCAAATGGAAATGTGTATACTGATGCAGCAATTCTTACTATGCTAAAGATAAGCGATGATGCTGAATTTAGTGTTATAAAAACACAAAGTTTTGAAGTTTTAGACAAAGTATTAGTTGCAAATAAAGTCAATGAAGAAAAGCGTCAAGTAATTGAATTTAATAATAGGCCAGCTACTTTAGAATATATGGAGGCTGTAAACGCATCTTCCATTGAAGAAATTAGTAATTATTTTATGTCAAATCCATTGGGATTAGTAGCGGGAGAAGACAATATTTTTGTGAGATGTCCGCAACAAGTAAATGGTACAAGTATGTCATTTTATTGTAATATACTTGAAGGTATGGAAGTTAAGCTGCTTAGAGCTACAAATATGCTAGAAGACACAAAGGATGCAATTCAAAACAAGATACGTAAATTTGGAAATATAGATGGAATTATAAGTTTTCATTGTATCCATAGAATAACTGAATTAGAAAGACAAAATTTTATACAAGACTACGCTGAAATATTTACCAATATTCCAACGATAGGTTTTTCTGCTTATGGGGAACAGTTTATAGGTCATATAAATCAAACAGCTGCTATGTTGGTTTTTAGGCAAAAACAAATACATAGATCTAGATAATTAAAGAATATATAAGCTTATTGATTTATAGGTAAGATAAAATATTCTGAAATGAGGATACAATAATGGAAAATGTACATTTCTCTTTAAGTGATGCTAATATACTTATTGTTAGCAATAGTGATAAATGTGTATATATATTGACTAATATACTTAATCAAAAAGAATATTATAATATCATGAGTATTTCAAGAAACGAGCTGACAGTAGAATATTCAAATAAAAATATACCAGACATAATTTTTCTTAATGTTGATTTACTTGCTAAAGAATGTAATGAAGTTTTTAAAATTATTCAGAATGAGTATTTTAAAGATATTCCTACTGTTTTTATTTGCGATAATAACATTAAAGAAGAAAATTTAGTTCATGTAGAAAATATTGATTATTTTATAATTCCCTTTGATTTTTGCGAATTTTTTAAGTGTATAGAGGCACACTTAAAAGTCAGATTTATGGAACTTGAATTAAAAAAACTTAATATTAAAAATAAACATTTTTTTGGAGAACTAAAACGTGAAAATCAAAAATTAATTATAGAAAATAGAATTTTAAAGAATGAAGTTCTTGAAAAAGAAAAGCAAATGGAAGAAATAACTCTTGAATTAAAAGAATTCAATATTCTATTAGATGAAGAAATTACTGAAAGAACAAAAACAGAAGAAGCTTTAAAAGAAAGTGAAAGGCAGTTCCGTAATGCAGTGGAAAAGGCTCCTGTACCGATTATGCTATATGCTGAAGATGGAATTGTACGAAAGATTAATAAAACATGGAATGATATTACAAAATACTCAGCTGAAGATTTGCCTACAATTTTTGAATGGTCAGAGATATCAGAAGCATTTAAAACGGATTTAAAGGATTTAAATAGGAGCAGACTATTCAATTCAAAAAAGAGGCAAAGTGATGGAGAATTTTCTATAAACCCACGAAATGGAGAAGCGCGAATTTGGAATTTCTATTCGTCTTATATTGGGGAATTGCAGGATGGAAATAGGCTATTTATGAAAGTTGCAATAGATATTACTGAGAAAAAACAAATGGAAGAGTTGCAGGAAAGCATTAAAAGGGAAAGGCAGAAGCTATATGAAATCAAAGAATATGATAGAATAAAAACGGAATTTTTCTCTAATATTTCCCATGAATTAAGAACTCCAATAAATGTTATTTTTTCAGCATTACAAATGCATGAACTTAAATTAATGAATTGCGCATTTAAAAATGAAACTACAGATAAATATAAATATACAAAAATAATGAAGCAAAATTGTTATCGCATTCTAAGACTTATTAACAATATAATAGATATAACCAAAATAGATTCAGGTTATTTTGATGTAAATGAACAGAATGTTAATATAATAAATCTTGTGGAGAACATAACTTTATCTGTAGCTGATTATATTGAGAATAAAGGGATATCACTTATATTTGATACGGAAATAGAGGAGAAGTTTATTTCATGTGATCCTGAAAAAATGGAAAGGATTATTTTAAATTTGTTATCTAATGCAGTTAAATTTACCCCTTTAGGTGGCAAAATTATGGTTATGATTGAAGAAAGGCCAGAAAGTATTTGCGTAAGGGTTAAAGATACAGGGCGAGGTATTCCGGAGGAAAAACTTAATGTTATATTTGAACGTTTTATGCAAGTAGATAAATCCCTCACTAGAGATCATGAAGGGAGTGGAATAGGGCTTTCTCTTGTAAAATGCCTAGTGGAATTACATGGGGGGGAAATAGTAGTAAAGAGTAGGGTAGACTATGGCACTGAATTTATAATACATATTCCATGCAAATCAGTGAAGCCTGAGAAAGAAGAATTTTATTTTTGTGATTCTATTGGAGAAAATTATATCGAGAAAATTAATATAGAATTTTCAGATATATATAATTAGGAGTAAAAAAATTTAAACAAGAGCATAAAAATATAATATTTTCTAAGTAAATATTGAAATTCTGTGAAATATTTGTTATTATAATATTATATTAAGTGTAGAGATAATGGGGTCTCAAAAATAAGAACCCTATTATCTTTTTTTGTTTTATTAATTTAAATATACTCTAAGCCCCCAAAAGGATTATTTCTAAGATGAGAGGAGTGCTTTGCCATTGTATATCTAATCATTTATATAATATAGTTTCCACATATTAAATGCTATGTTATTTAGAAATATTGCCTTTTAATAATATATGAGCCACTGTATTTTATAGCTTCTAAATACAGTGGTTTTTTTATATGAAAATTTCTATCTATAAACAAGTATCATAGTGAATGGAAAATTGAAATAATAACTAATCATTTTTTTATCGTGACTTATATCAATGAATAAAATTCTAATCATTATTTAAGATAACTGTTAAATTAAGTATTGTATTTTAATAGAACATGTGTTATACTAAAGTAGTTCCAAGAGGGACGAAAATATCAAAGATTTATTTATATTAAAATTTCTCCTTATGAGAAAGTATTATTTATCTAAGTCTTTAAATTTGGAGGAATTGAAAATGGAAGATAAAACATTAGTATGTAAAGATTGTGGAAAAGAATTTATATTTACAGTTGGAGAACAAGAATTCTACAAAGAAAAAGGTTTTGAAAATGAACCAGTAAGATGTGGAGATTGTAGAAGAGCTAGAAAGCAACAAAATAACAGAAGATAGTTTCTGTTTGAAGATTAAGCTATAAGATATTATTCTTGTAGCTTTTTTTGTATTGATAGAAATATTTAAAAGTAATAAGAAAGTCGTGAAAAAGTTTAGATAACAAGCTTACTTTAGGCACATTTAAAAAATAACAAATCCATCAGCCAGTAATATTTTGGATTAGTTATTTTCTTTTATGTGCCTTGTTTAATGTTTTTGTTTAATTATATTTTTTAAAGTTCATCTTAATTAATAGATAAATTCAAAAAGTCTGTAGCTTCTACTACACTAATATCTTTAATTAAAGATATTTCTTCAACGACAAATTTATGAGCAGTGTTAAATAGTTGTTTTTCACTAGCGTTTAGTGATTTTTCTTTATTAACTAGCATTAAGTCATAAAGCACTTCGGCGCTGTCCTTAAGTGCACCAGATTTTATTTTATTCATATTACTTTGATATCTCTCTTTAGCTGATGCATTTTCTGAATCATTATTCCTATTAGTAAGATTAAACAGTACATTATTAAGAGTAGAGCTATCACTTATTTTACGTAAATTTGAATTTGATATTTTATCGCTTGGAATCATTATCTCAAGATTGTTTGATATAATTTTAATTATTATGTACTCTTTATTCTTACCAGAAAAAAATTTATCTTCTATTCTTTCAATAACACCTGTACCTTGCATTGGGTAAACAACTTTATCTCCAATTGAAAACAAAACAAACACCTCCATATTAATATATATCTATATTATAACATGTAAGTTTGAAAAGTCAAAATTTTAATATATCATATATGATATAGCATGTCAATATTGATGAGGTAAAAATTACTAAAATAAATTTTGACATTATAATAAATTTAAATAATAGGAATATTAATGACAACTATAATTAGAAAACATAATATAAAGTTAAAAATAGACAACTTAAGAGTAAATATGATTTTGAAGTAAATATTAAAGTAAAGAAATACTAAGAAAAACATAGAAATTTAAAATATATAAAAGCTTGATAATAAATAATATGTATTGTAAAATTAAGGAAAAGATTACAACGAGAGGAGGTTGTTGATATGGGGGGACGTAAAAGAAAAAAAATAGAGAGCGATAGAAAAATAAATATGAAAAATAAAAATTTGATGATAGATAAGATTTTATCTTATAATCTTAAGTTATTGGAAGGAATTGAGATATATAAGGATGCAAATAGAAACTTCATACTTTTAATATTTCTTGGGGCTTTGTTAATAAATTTTCCTTTAATTTCAGTACCTTGTTGTATATTATCTATGTTCTATCTTATAAAAATGTTACAATTTATAAGGTATAACAGTATAAATAATATAGTAAAAGAATTGGCTAAAGATTTATCATTTAAAGGTATATATGATAAAGAAAAAGTGGAGGACATGCTATGTGATTTTAAAGTAAAGTATGGAAAAGACATTAATGAATATACAGAATTAGCAGATATGTTGGAAAAATATGAGGCTTTTGTAACTAGGATAGAGTATCTATTAAAGAATATTAACAAAAAGGAAAAATCAAGTTGTTGCAAGAATAATATCTCAAATGACGAGGGAATATTATTTTCCAATGTGAAAAATGATGATACTAGTGATAGGCTTATAAGAAATCATTTCATAAGCAGAAAGGTATATAATTCCTATAAAGATATTAATGAGAAAGTATCTGTTTTTTATAAAAAAGAAGACGGACAAATTAAAATAGTAAACAAAGCAATAGAATTTTTTGATAATGAAGGTAATGATTCTTATAATAATGAAAATGCAGTTATATTGAAAAATATAAATGAAGAAAATAAAAATCTTACGGTATATCTATATAAAAAATCTTCAGATTTACAAAAAAATGCATTATAGTATATTAAACTTTTAAGGAAAAGCATTACATTTAACTCCTATTTTATTTTAGTATTTTCAAGATATTAAAACTATATAGGAGTTGTCTTTTTTTGTGTTTTATAATAAAATCTAATAGGCAGTAATTAGATTTTATTATAAATTTATAATTGTTAATAGATACTTATGTATTAAGTTTTGATGGAGGAAAGTATGCAAGATGTAATGGTGATAGGTATAGCCGGAGGAAGTGGATCGGGAAAAACTACTTTAGCAGAAAATATAAGAGAAGTTTTTAATGATGAAATTGTGATTCTTTGTCATGATTATTATTACAAGTCAAACGAAGGAATTCCTTTTGCAGAAAGGAAAAAACTAAATTATGATCATCCTGATTCTTTTGACACAGATCTTTTAATAGATCAGCTAAAAATTTTGAAGGAGGGAAACATAATACATCATCCGGTTTATTCCTTTGTAGAACATACAAGGCTAACTGAAACTGTGGAAGTTAAACCAGCTAAAGTGATTATAATTGAGGGAATATTAATATTCGAAAATAAAGAACTTTGCGATTTAATGGACATAAAGGTCTTTGTAGATACAGATGGAGATGTAAGGATAATTAGAAGATTGCTAAGGGATGTCCAAGAAAGAGGAAGAGATTTAGATTCAGTAATAAATCAATACTTAAGTACTGTAAAGCCAATGCATGAAGAATTTGTAGATCCAAGTAAAAGAAGAGCGGATATAATAATTCCAGAAGGTGGGGCAAATACAGTTGCTTTAGAAATGCTTCTGGAAAGAATAAAAAATTTTATAAATGAAAATTGATATATACATATTGAAAGACTATTGAATACATTTGTAAAAAGTGTATACATATAAGGCACAATCAAAAAATAACAAGTTCATCTGCCAGAAAAGTTCCGTATTGCAGCATAGCTGCTCTTTTCTAATGTGCCTATTTTCCATCATGCTACGTCAGCATATTGCCCAAATAGGCCCGCTATGAGACCAATACGCTTTCTTGCCTGATGAAAAATAATCATGGCATTTTGGACTTGTTATTTTCTTTCATGTGCCTAATATAATAAAAATCAGTTCATACAAAAGATTTATATATTTCCAATATTATGGTCGAGAGTTTCTACCTGCTATCTTTAAATTAGTAGACTACGAGATGGTGTTTTGGTTTAAAATATTTATTGTATATTTATCTAAAGATACGACACCTCATTTTATTTGAGGTGTTTTTCATATTTATATAAATTAAATCGTATATTAAAGCAAAACGCTTGCAAAATTATCATAGTTTAAATGATAGAGAGGATAAACTCGGGCATTATAGAGGCTGGAATCGTTAGAACTCAAGGTTTGGAGCCAACTATATTTTGTAACAATGATGATGCGAGAACTACAATTTTGTGGGCGATGGCTGGAGCTTAGATGTTGGCCAAAAGATAAATTGGATAAAAGGTTGGAGAATGTAAAATAAAATGTTAATATAGATAGAAAAGCAATCATTTGATGAAAAGGGGACAGTAAAGATGAAAAATATTGAAGCAGTAATTTTTGATATGGATGGGGTATTAATAGATTCTGAAAGGATTTCTTTTAAGTGTTTTCAAGAAATTTTTAAAGAATATAGCTATAAAATGGATGAACAATTTTATTTAAAATTAATAGGAAGAAATTTTAATGGCATAAAAGAAATAATGGAAAGGGAGTATGGTGCTGATTTTCCGTTTGATATTATATATAAGAAAAAAGCCCAATTAGCATTAGAAACTACAAATAAAAATGGAGTAATAGTTAAGCCAGGAGTGCATGAATTAATAGATTATTTAAACGAAGAAGGATATAAAACAGCTGTTGCTACCTCTACTAGAAGAGAGAGAGCACTTGAATTGTTAGCAGAAGCTAAGATAAAGGACAAAGTTAACTTTATTATTTGTGGAGATGAAGTTGAAAATTCCAAGCCAGATCCAGAAATTTTTCTAAAGGCAGCAAAAGGGTTAGATGTAGAATCTGATAAATGTGTAGTTATAGAGGATTCTGATGCAGGCATAACAGCAGCTCATGCAGCTAATATGAAAGGAATACATGTTCCAGACATGAAGGAATTAGAAGAGGATACAAAGGATTTAGCATTTAATGTTTGTAAGAATTTAATTGAAGTTAAAGATTATTTGGGAACAATCTAGAAATGTTATAAATGTTCTTTATAAAGTCTTAAAAGCTGAAAAAGAAGGCGTTTCAAAATCATTTTTGAACGTCTTCTTTATTAATAGAATAAACTTATTGATAAATCATTTTAGGTTGAATAAGTTCTGGCTTATAGCCATTATCTATAAGTGCTTGAATAATTGCTTCTTTATGTTCATGACCAAAAGTCTCCATAGTAATATCAAGCTCAACGGCATTATTACGATTAATGCTAACAAATTGATTATGATCAAGCTTAATTATATTGCCTTGAGCTTCTGCGATTACTCTAGATACGTTTGTTAATTCACCAGGCTTATCTGGTAATAGAACAGAAATTGTACAAATACGTTCTCTCTCAATTAATCCGTGCTGAACTAGAGACGCAAAAGTTATCACATCCATATTTCCGCCACTTATTATAGAAACAATTTTTTTATCTTTTACATTTAAGTGCTTAAGAGCTGCAACAGTTAATAGCCCGGAGTTTTCTGCAAGCATCTTATGATTTTCGAGCATATCTAGAAATGCGCCGATTAACTCATGATCTTCAATTGTAATAATATCATCAAGATTTTCTTTAATATATGGAAATATTTTAGAGCCAGGTGTTTTAACAGCTGTACCATCTGCAATGGTATTAACTAATGGTAGCGTAACAACTTCTCCTGCTTTAAAAGAAGCTTGCATACAATTTGCACCAGCGGGCTCAACACCTATAACTTTAATATTAGGGTTAAGAAGTTTAACTAAGGTAGAAACTCCAGCAGCTAATCCGCCACCACCTATTGGCACTAGAATAATATCAACAGTTGGGAGCTCTTTTATGATTTCCATGGCAATTGAACCTTGGCCAGTTGCAACATCTAGATCATCAAAAGGATGTATAAAAGTATATCCTTCCTTTTCTGCTAGCTCTAAGGCATAATTGCAAGCTTCATCGTAAACATCACCGTGTAAAATAACTTCTGCACCATAAGCTTTAGTGCGGTTTACTTTCATAAGTGGAGTAGTGGTTGGCATAACTACTACTGCTTTCGTATTATATTCTTTAGCAGCATAAGCAACCCCTTGAGCATGGTTGCCAGCAGAAGCTGTTATAAGACCTTTGTTTCTATCTTCTTCAGTAAGAGTACTTATTTTATAATAGGCACCTCTTATTTTATAAGCACCTGTCTTTTGCATATTTTCTGGTTTGAAATAGATTTTATTTTTTGTAATATCAGAATAATAATCACTATAAACTAATTTGGTTTTTAAGATTACTCTTTGCACAATCTCATATGCTTCTTCGAATTTATCTAATGTCATCATTTTTATAAAATCCCCTTTATTATGTATAAATTGCTTTTTTGCTTCATTATTTTATGATAGCATGTTACTATTTTATGTCAAGTAAGAGTTGTTAGATATCTTTGCAATTTGTATTATTTTTGTAGTATAAATATCTATGGAGTATTAAGGTGAATTTTAGATTGGAAGGTAAAGCGACATAAACATATACTTCAGTGTTATGATATAAACAAAAGAAAGAAGGCTTTAATTTGAACAGTTGGAAAAGAAATTTAATATTTTGCTGGTTTGGTATGTTTGTTACAATGGTTGGAATAAGCCAAGTTGCGCCAATATTGCCATTGTATATAAAGGAACTTGGGGTTCAAGATACAACTTTAATTGAAAGGTTTTCCGGAATTGCTTTCGGGGGGTACATTCATAGTTTCAGCGATTTTTTCTCCAATTTGGGGAAAACTTGCAGATAAAGTTGGAAGAAAACCAATGCTATTACGTGCCAGCTTAGGAATGGCTATAGTTACATTTAGTATAGGATTTGTAACAAATATATATAAATTGATAGCACTTAGATTTTTACAAGGGATAATTTCAGGATATGGCCCAGCGTGTACAACTCTTGTAGCAACACAAACAGATAAAAAGCATGCCGGTTATGCATTGGGAACTCTTTCAACTGCATCTATTGCAGGTTCTCTCTTAGGACCATTAATAGGAGGATACCTAGAAGATGCGCTAGGAATGAGAAGCGTATTTATTGTAACTTCAATTCTTTTAATAATCTCATTCGTTACAACATTATTTTTGGTAAAAGAAGATTTTAGTGTTTCGCAAAGAAAAGTGCCTGATATTAAAGAGGTTTGGAGTATGTTACCAAATACTAGCTTAGTAGTTACAATGTTTTTAACTGCATTTATTTTACAGTTGGCATTTTATTCAATAGAACCAATTATAACTGTATATGTATCTCAGCTATCAGGAATTGCCAATATATTGGCGGCTCCAAAGCTTGGAAAAATTTCAGATGAGATTGGACCGCAAAAGGTTATGCTTGTAGCATTAATTATTGCAGGTGTTGTATTTATACCTCAAGCCTTTGTGAAAACACCATTGGAATTAATGGTGTTAAGATTTATATTAGGACTTGCAGCAGCCTGATTATTACCGTCAGTTAATATATTGGTAAAAAAGATTGTTCCAGAAGAAGTTACAGGAAGAATTTTTGGATATAGTGTTTCTGCTCAATATTTAGGAACATTTTTAGGTTCCATACTAGGAGGACAAATAGCTGCTGACTTTGGAATTAGATATGTGTTTTTTGTGACGAGTGGATTATTGTTTATAAATGTATTTATAATATATAAAATGGTATATAGTCAAAATATATTAAAACTATCAAGAGCTTAAAAGTATTATTTTATTAGAATAATAAATAAAGGAAGAAGTAAATATCTTTATGGATAATGCTTCTTCCTTTAAAATTTTAACTAATGACCTTTATGCTTTTCAAGCTTTTTCTTTTTTCTTAAAACAAATTTTCTTAGCTCGTCTTGTTCTTTTTGTTCTTTAGATTTTTTCTTGCGCTCTATTTTACATTGCTCATGTTGCAATTGCATAGCAATTTGTGCTTTGGTTCCAATCCCTTTTGTAGCAGTTTCTTTTCTAATGCTTCTTTGTAATCTTTTTGGATTTTGTCTCTTTTCAAACATGTTATTTTCAGTAGATAATACTGGATTGCTAAAGTTTAATGAATAAAACTTTTTTAGTATAAGTTCATGTATTTCTTCATCTTTTGGCTCTGCACCAAAAGTAACTTTACATAACTTATATTCATTATCCTCAATAATTTCAAAGATCCCAATCCAAAAAGGTTCATTAAAAAGAACAGTTAATTTAATTTTTGATATCATAGTTAAAATCCTCCTGTGTGTTTATAAATTCATAGAGAACGGACAACCCCAGGAGGGCAGGTTACTGCTATATTTAATTATATATAGGTTCTGACTACCAACAGAAACTGTGTTTTTATCTCTTATAGATAATTATAGCGTATACATATAAGAAATTAAATAAAATTAATAATTTTGTATTAATCAATAAGTTATATAAAAATCACCATTGAATACTATAATTTGTATGGTTTTACTCAAACAGCTTTTGTAGTTGGTTTAGCACGAAGTGGTGCTTATAAAAATACATTTAATAAGCCTTAAGCAAGAAGTTTTATATAGACAGTATTTAAAAATTCATCATCACTTATATCGTTGACCGCTTTAGTAATATCAACAACATTATCTTGTGATATTAATATAAAAGCTCTTTTTTGCTGCTTGAATAGACAGTTATATTGTTAGGCAAACTTGTATTGATTTGTACATAATTTAAACCATAACTATTTAGTCTGTTTAATAATCTATTTTCATGGAATTTAATTACCCATGGATATTTACTATGAAGAAGAGAATAAGTTAAATAATTACCTTTTCCGTAAGAATAATAGGTTTTTTCAGCTAATATACTTTTACTGTACTCAATATAAGGTGCTTCAGCAAAAGCATTTTTCACATTAAAATCCTTTAATTCTAGATTAATATTAGTATAGGTATAGTCAGTTTTATCATCATTGATTATATTAGAAAAAATTATTCCTGCCATGAGAAATAAAAGTAAAAAAATTAATCCAAATGCACTAGATATAATTATTGATATTTTTGTATTTCTAGTATAGTTTGTTCTGTTAATAAACTTTGTAATAAAAAAAGAAATAATACAAACAAAAATAATTGCTATAAAAATCTGAAGATTAGATTTTTGTTCTTTGGAATTATCTAAAAGTATAAATAATAATATTGTAAGTACTGAGATTAAAGAAAAAGTTTGTATTAATATATTTTTTACTTTTAATTGTGTATAAGTATTATAGGGCATAAACTCATTTTCTTTTAATTTAAACTTAGCTTTTATTGCCCAAATAAAGAAATTTAGAAACTTTATTATATTTATAAAAATGAGAAGAAATGTTATCGATGATGTAAATATCGCTAAATTAGAAGAGTGCAAAAAATCTGTGCTTCCACCTGATAACTGCAAATTAAGATTAAATATAAGCATAATTGTAATAAAAAACTCTTTGAGTATATTGTACAATGATGATTTAAAAACTAATTTGAATTTTTCCTTTTCATCAGTATGAATGGATACAATTTTAGTGTCTCCTTTCGAAGTAAATACTTGAATTTTACCAGTTTGGCATATATAAGTCCAGCCGGCAGCCTTGCAGTATTCCTGATATTCTAGAAGTTCATCTTCATATACGGAATCCATTATAGAAACATCTTTCCTTAGAATATCTACTGAATATTTTATTTTTTGTGGTTCTATTTTTTTGAATTTAAAGATAGCACCTTTAATCCAAATTAATAACCATCCATCCTCTGCCATTTTCTCAAGATATTTTTCTACAGCGGCACATTCATAGGGTGAATAAATAAAAAATGTTATTTTTGTATCTTTAAATGTCATAATTTCTCCTCCATATATACTGTTCCATCTTTTACTAAGGTAATTAATCTTGCATATTCATCTTGCAGTATTTTTTTTCCCTTGTCAGTAATTATATAACTACGTTTTCTACCTTGTACCTCTGTTTCTCTTATAATATTTTCTTTTTCAAATTTACCAAGAAGGGTATATAAAGTGCCGGGGCCAACCTGTACACGTCCTTTTGATATTTTAGAAACAGCCTCCATAATATCTACACCACATCGTTCCGTAATCAAAGCCATTAATATGTAATACATTGGCTCAGTTAAGGTTTGAAATTGTTCTCGTGCCATTTGTGCTATCACCTCTTTAATATCGAGCATCGATATTTATAGTATTATAGTAATATCGATACTCGATATTGTCAATAATATTTTGTAAGATATTTCTAGTTGGAAAATTAATTTATGTGCCTTATAGAAAGTGTACAGTTTATTTGTTTATTATAATAATAGCGAACCTAATCAAAGGTTCGCTATTATTAATGTCAATCCTTTTTATTTATTTTTTTCTTGTGAGTGGTTTTAGCATTATTTGATTTCTTTTCTTTTTCTTGTTGACTAGCACAAGAAGAATCATGCTTTTCGCTCATAACTTTTATACCTCCTATAAAACAAGAATTTAGTAGTATTACAATACTATTTTCTTCATTATAGGAATAATAATGCTATGAAATTAATAGAAAAATAAGAGAATTAATCATCATTATACTTTGCGACGTCTATACCTTAATGTGCAGTTCTTAAATAATAAAAAAGAACTGTTGGATTTTACAACAGTTCTTTATAAACAAAATATTATATTATTTTGGTAGTCCAATCTTCACAATTCCAAGTTTCAGTAATTATATCTCTATAAAATTCAGGTTCATGTGAAACTAAAAGGATTGTTCCTTTATATTCTTTAAGTGCTCTTTTTAGTTCATCTTTTGCATCAACATCTAAATGGTTTGTAGGTTCGTCTAGGATTAATATGTTTGTTTCATTATTTATAATTTTACAAAGTCTAACTTTTGCAGCTTCGCCTCCAGATAAAACTCTTATTTGTGATTCTAGCTGTTTAGTTGTAAGACCACATTTAGCAAGAGCAGCTCTTATTTGATATTGAGTATATCCAGGGAATTCCTGCCATACTTCTTCTATACAAGTATTGCTATTATCGCCTCTATCTTCTTGTTCAAAATAACCTATGTATTGATAATCGCCAAGATGAACTTCACCACTTAATGGTTTGATTTTACCAAGCAAGCTCTTAAGTAAAGTTGATTTACCAAGCCCGTTAGCCCCAACTAATGCTATTTTTTGTCCTTTTTCCATATATAAGTTAAGAGGTTTTGTAAGAGGAGAGTCATATCCTATAACTAAATCTTTAGTTTCAAAGATGACTTTGCCTGATGCCCTGGCTGTTTTGAAATTAAATTCTGGCTTCGGTTTTTCTTTTGAAAGTTCAATTACATCCATTTTGTCTAATTTCTTTTGTCTAGATTTAGCCATATTAGCAGTAGCAACATTAGCTTTATTCCTAGCTACGAAATCTTCAAGCCTTGCAATTTCTTTTTGTTGTTTTTCATAAGCAGCTTCTAATCTCTTTTTATTATCTTCATATATTCTTTGGAATTCATCATAATCCCCTACATACCTAGTAAGTTTTCTTTCTTCCACATGATAAATTAAATTGACTACTGAATTTATAAATGGAACATCATGTGAAATTAAAATAAATGCATTTTCGTATGATTGTAAGTATCTTTTTAACCATTCAATATGTTCTTCGTCAAGATAGTTTGTAGGCTCATCTAAAAGTAGAATATCTGGAGATTGGAGCAATAATTTACCTAAAAGAATTTTAGTTCTTTGCCCACCTGATAAATCATCAACATCTCTATCTAGTCCTAAATCTAAAAGTCCAAGACCTTTAGCAACTTCCTCAACCTTTGGATCAATTACATAGAAACCATTATGATCAAGCATATCTTGAATAACGGCAGTTCTTTCTAACATTTTATTTAATTCATCTTCACTGCAATCGCCCATTTTTTCATATAGAGAATTCATTTCTGATTCTAAATCAAAAAGATATTTAAATGCATCTCTTAAAGCATCTCTTATACTTTGTCCTTTTGTTAAAGCAGCATGTTGATCCATATAACCAACTCTAACATTATTTGACCAAGTAACATTACCTTCATCAGGCATAAGTTTTCCAGTTACTATATTCATAAATGTTGATTTACCTTCACCATTAGCGCCGATAAGACCAACATGTTCTCCTTTTAATAATCTAAATGAAACATCTTCAAAAATAGCTCTATCACCAAAACCGTGATTCATATTTTTAACAATAAGTACGCTCATTAATTTCCTCCTATAACTTTTATTAAATTTATAATTTATTTGTGAAAACTTCACTTATGTATAAAAATCTATTGAAATAATTTCAATAATAAATGCATTGTGTAAATTGCATATCCATAATAGTTTAAATGATAGAAACCTAGTATGTCAAAGTAAATTTATAAAATTTCATGTATATAAAATAAAATAACAAAAAATGATATGATGTATATTTTTTAAAAACAAATTAAATTTTTATAATAATATTCCTATTTTGGGGCAACCTTATAACATAAATAAAAATATTTTAATTGTTATAATAATTTAAATTATAGTAAATATTTAACGAAAGGAGAAATTATTAATGGAAAACTTAACAAAAGGAATAAAAGAGAAGGCAGAAAAAATGAGGTATGAAATGCTAGAATTGTTTGAAGATATGGGGGCAGAAATGAGAAGCATGAGTAGGATTCTAAAGGAGAAAACTGGGAGAATAAGTGATGAGATAAAGAAGAGAATTAGATAAGTGTAAAAAAGATAGTAAGTGCTTAGATCAGCATTATTACTATCTTTTTTATTTAATATTATTAAAAAAAATAACAAGTCAATATATTGGTTTATTTTTCCTCTTGAACTTGTTTTTTTATTTCATATGCATTACCTAAAAGTAACATAAAAAAAAAGAAATCATATTATATAGTGGACATGATTATAAGGTTAACAAACTACCTCTGTCTATTAATTTTCCTTTTCTCAGTGCAATAGGTGAGACGTCGTATTTAAATAGAAATTTTTCAACTTGATCTCCCCAGTTGTAGCTATCTAAGTCACCAAAGAAGGCCATTTTGTTATTTGAGATCATACCACCAGCCCCGCCTATAAAACCATAGTTTAATGAAGGTAGTAATATATCTCCTGGGGGAAGCAAAAGAATATCAAAGTCATAACTCTTTAAAGATTCAAAAATGCCTTTATCGCTTGTTATTAAAGCCTTTTCTCTAACAGGAAGAATAGAGCACTTAGTATATCCTTGAGGTACATTAATGTGTATTTTGGATGCTTGGGAATTTAGAAGATTTTCATCGCTGTATTTTAAAGTGTGAATAAAGTGATTTTCTAGAATTAAGGAATTTAAAATAATGTCATTTGGATATTTAGATGATAATGCATTTTTTGAAACAATAAAGTTTATATTATTTTTTATTAAAATATCCTTGAAATTCTCTGAAATCTCTCTTTGTACAATAATTTTATTTAAAGAACTATTTTTTAGTAAATTTAATTGGATATCAGGGTGACCATTTATGGCTTCATAAACAGAATTGCATTTAGGAACTAGAATTGGAT
The DNA here is from genome assembly GCA_031292145.1 of Clostridium sp. Lineage (GTDB taxonomy): Bacteria > Bacillota > Clostridia > Clostridiales > Clostridiaceae > Clostridium. The sequence goes on from JARLHR010000111.1 coordinate 103,719, forward strand.
TTATATTTAATTTTAAAAGATTATTTAGTTCTTCTTTAGTAGATCTATAGTCAATAAAACAATGCATATAACTCTCCTTGAAATATATAACGAGTGATTTGTTTTTCAATATAGTATAGTTTTCAAATTATATTGTGAGCTTTGAAGCAGAGCATGTCAATTAATAATTAAAATTAACAATTGATTAATAAAATTTAACGTGAAATTTCTTTACTGTAATTGAAAAAAGTTTATTTCTTTCTTTGAGTATTAATGAAACGTTATTGATTGAAAAATATTTGTATTATTCATTAAAAATAAAATTAAAATTTTGCATATCATTAAATTTTTAATACATACTAATATTACGAAGGGAGTGAAATCCATGCTTGTTTTAAAATTAGCTTACAGTGAAGACTTGAGTTTTTCTAATGACCTAAAAGAGCTAAGAGAATTACTTAAGAAAAAAGATATCTTGATTGGATTTGTTGAAAGTATTGAAGGAAAGACCAATATAATTAAGATAATATGTGAAGAAAGCTGTTATAGTGAAAAAATAAAAGAGATTATTAACTTATATGTTAGTAATATTTTATATAGAATAGTTATTGATAAGTATAGAAAAAAAGAAATGCTGGAATTTTTAATTGATAATTATTTCTTCTTAAAGCAAAGTGAAATACTAGAAGTGGAAGATGAAATAGTAAAAATACTAAAATGTGAAGAAATACCTAATAATGATGACTCTATATACTGTTTAAATAGTATAAATTCAATGGTAGAAAAAATTAAAGATTGTATAAGCGAAAAACAAGAAATTAATATAGATGGTTTTATAACTTTTAGGATGAAAAAACTTAGAAGTGATATAGAAAAAATTATAGATAAAACAGTAGAAAGATATATGGTGGAAAAAGAATATAAAGAATTTATAAAATTGTTAAAATATTTTGTAGAAATACAGGAATGCAAAATTGAAGAAATAAATATAATAATAGATGAAGATAATAATTATATAGTAAGAGATAAAGACGGTAAAAATTTATATTATAATTTTATAAATGACATTACAACAGAACAAAACAGCTTGGAATTGAATATTGAGGATATATTAATAAGTGGACTCATAACAAATGCACCTAAAACTATAAACATTTTTGGAAAAGAAAATTGTACTAATAAGGAATTCTTAGATACAATAGAAAAAGTATTTGAAAACAAGGTGACTTTTCATAAATTTAACCAGGATTATAAAACTGAAAAAATAATGGTAAAAAAGTATTGACATGAATAATTAATAATGATATACTCATATTCGTTAAGAAGAAACAGCCGTTTCTCACCCTACAGTGTTAAAGGTACTACTAGTACGGGTTAATGGATATCTATGCATTGAGTATTGATAATTTTGAGACGGCTATAAGGCCGTCTTTTTATTATGCATGTAATTTTTCGGAGGTGAAAAATATTAATAAAGATTTTCCTATGAATGAAGAAATTAGAGAAAAAGAACTTAGAGTAATTGGAAGTGATGGGGAACAGTTAGGTGTTATCTCATCAAGTGAAGCAAGAAGACTTGCTGAAGAAAAAGAGCTAGACTTAGTTATGATTTCTCCTAATGCAAAACCACCGGTTTGTAAGATTATGGACTTTGGTAAGTATATATATGAGCAATCAAAAAAGGAAAAAGAAGCTAAGAAAAAGCAAAAAATTGTAAGCATTAAAGAAGTAAGATGCAGTCTAACTATTGAGGAACATGATATTGACATAAAAGCAAAAAATGCTAGAAAGTTCCTATTAGATGGAGATAAAGTTAAAATCACTGTTAGATTTAGAGGAAGAGAGATGGAACTTGGCCATATAGGACAAAAGATTCTTGATAATTTTGCTTCTAAATTAGAAGATGTCTGCCTAATAGAAAAAAGACCTAAAAGAGAAGGCAGAAGCATGACAATGGTTTTAGGGCCTAAAAAGGCATAACTTGAGAGGAGGATTTTAATCATGCCAAAAATGAAAAGTCATAGAGGTGCAGCAAAGAGATTCAGAAAGACAGGTACAGGAAAGCTTAAGAGAGCTAAGGCGTTCAAGAGTCACATCTTAACTAAGAAGAGTTCAAAAACTAAGAGAAATCTTAGAAAAGCTGGATATGTTTCAAAGACACAAGAAAAAGTAATGAAGAAATTATTACCATACCTATAATATAGAGGTAGTGCAGGAGGTTTAAGTAATGGCAAGAGTAAAGAGAGCGAAGAATTCTCGTAAAAATCATAAGAAAGTTTTAAAACTTGCAAAAGGATACTACGGTGGAAAGAGTAAGTTATTTAAGACTGCTAATGAATCAGTAATTAGAGCATTAAGAAATGCTTATGTTGGAAGAAAGAATAAGAAGAGAGATTATAGAAGCGTATGGATTGCAAGAATCAATGCTGCTACAAGAATGAATGACTTATCATATTCTAAATTCATGAATGGAATCAAATTAGCTGGAATAGACATAAACAGAAAAATGTTATCTGAAATAGCTATAAATGATCCAAAAGCATTTACAGAATTAGTAGAAGTTGCTAAGAAACAATTAAATGCTTAATACATAAAATGCGGCTTAGGTCGCATTTTATTTTTATATAAAAATATAAGGTATATTACGGAAAATAATAAGTTAGTATGTTTTCTGATAGCTTATATATAATGTAAGCAAATTTTCAGTGCGACAGGAAATATAAATGGAATAATAGATTTGTTAATTTCTTTAATATGCTTAGGATTTTGAGGTGTAATGCTTTGATATTTATTGAAAGTAAAGAAAATAGCCTGTTTAAAAATACAAAAAAACTTAAGGAAAGAAAAAATAGAAATAAAAGTAATAAATATATAATTGAAGGGTTTAGACTAGTTCAAGAGGCATTTAAGGCGAAAGTGGATGTAGATTATTTAATTGTAGCAGAAGATGCTGAAGAAAGAATTGATGAATATTTAGCACATTATATAAATAAAGAGATTAAAATTTATAAAATAACCAATACTTTATTTAAGGAACTTATTTCTACAGAAAATCCTCAGGGAATACTTGCAGTCATAAATATGAATACAATAACGTTAAAGTCCGATGGGGATTTTTATTTGCTTTGCGATAAGTTGCAAGATCCAGGAAACCTTGGGACTATAATAAGAACAGCTCATGCAGCAGGAGTACAGGGGATTATATTAACAAAAGGAACTGTAGATATATATAATGAAAAGACAATTAGATCTACAATGGGATCTATATTTTACATACCTATTCATTATGATGATGAAAATCTATCTTTGGTAAAAGAATTAAAGAGTAAAGGTTTTAATTTGGTTGTTACTTCCCTTGATACAGATAAAAACTTTTTTCAGGTGAATTTAAAAGGTAAGGTGCTTTTAACAGTTGGTAATGAAGGTAACGGAGTAAGCGATGAAGTGCGAAATATGTCGGATACAAAAGTTAAAATACCAATGCCAGGCAATGCTGAATCTTTAAATGTGGCAATAGCTGCATCTGTTATTATGTATGAAAAAGTTAGACAAAATGACTTGTAATATAGATAAACAAAGCAAGAATCAAACTTATGGGATAAACCTATCGAAAGAACTGGTAGTCTGTTGCTCGATTGCTAGAGAATATGGCTGCGGATTTCTAACAGTAGAAGTTGTACCCAATTTAAATTGGAACAACTTCTACTGAAGAAATGCCAGCAGTCATATTCTCAATGCAACACTGCGCAAAAGACTACCAGTTCTTTTTGGAATGGTATATACTCATAAGATAAATCAAATTCGTGAATTGATTATCTATAGTTATTACAATACGTAAACTAGAGTTAATCACAATCAACGGGAATCAAATACATTTATGTTACGCGGGACTATAAAAATTTTGCATCGAAATTTTCAAATGCCTGTTACACACAAATGTATTTTTTTATAATTTAATAATTCATATATTGTGTTACTCCACATACCGTCTCTATAAGCCAATGTATTATCAAAATCCCATAACAAATACTTCACTACATCATCTCCTAAGTATACACATATAGTCTTTTTTTACGTAATATTCTTACAATTGTATACTAAAAGTATAATTAAAGTACGGGATAATTATAACATTAATTGAAAGACAATATATGTATTATATAAGGATTGGTACTCTTTTTTGAATTTAATGTTTTTGTATAAGTAATTACACACATTAATTTGCAGTATAAAATTTATAAATTGTACTGATTTTTTTATTGTATTCAAATAATCGTAAATACTTGAAAAATATAGTATAATTATTCTGTAAAAGTAAATGGATATTTAATAACTATTTTAAAAATAAGGTTGAAATGAATGGATGTGTTATATGTGATTTTTGAAGGTAAGAGGGTAAAACTGAATAATGGAAAGGAATGTGTTTTAAGGAGTCCTGTTGTGGAGGATGCAGAAAAATTGATTGAGTATTTAAAACAAATATCATCAGAAACAGATTTTTTGACACGATATCCAGAAGAAGTTTCTATAACTTTGGAGGAGGAAGAAAAATTTATAAAAGAACTTAATAAGAGTCTGAATAATGTTATGATTTCAGCTTTTATTGATGATAGGCTTGTTGGAAGTGCAAGTATAAATCCTATTGGAGAGAAAATTAGAGTATTACATAGAGCAACTTTTGGAATAGCAATTATAAAAGAAGCATGGAATCTTGGAGTAGGAACTGCTCTGATAACAGTAATTTTAGATTGTGCTAATAAAGCTGGTTATGAACAGGTTGAGTTAGAGGTGGTAACTCAAAATCAGAGAGCTATAAAGCTTTATGAAAGATTCGGATTTAAAACCTATGGAACGAGGGAGAATGCTTTCAAATTTAAAGATGGATCATATAGTTCGGATTACTTGATGATGAAAATCTTGTAAATATAAGGCACATTCAAATCTAAATGATTTTTGGGAGGAGATTTATGATTAAATCGAAAGCTTGGGATTGGAGTAAAAATGAAAGCGACTAATGGGTAAAGCCTTGCATAGAATCTTTCTAGTTAGTTGAAATGTGGAAATCAAAAGGGTTTAATAAATAACTAAATCATGATACAAGTGAATGAATATCTACTTTTATAAATATGTTGTTTTAGGAAGGAAAAAGATTTGATGAAACAAATAGAAACAGAAAGACTCACAATAAGAAGATTTAAAAGTGATGATTGGAAAGATTTTTATGAATATGTCTCAAATGAAGAAGTTTTAAAGTTTGAACCATACAAACCTTTCTCAAAAGAAGAAATAAAAAAAGAAGCTATAAGAAGAACAACTGATCCAGCATTTTGGGCAGTATGCCTAAAAGAAAACAATAAGTTAATAGGAAATCTATATTTTGCAGAACGAGATTTTAATACTTGGGAAATCGGATATGTATTTAATCTAAATTATTGGGGAAATGGTTATGCAACAGAAAGCTGCAATGCCATAATGAACTACGCATTCAAAGACCTTAAAGCTAGGCGCATCATAGCAAAATGTGATCCTAAAAACCCAAATTCTTGGAGATTATTAGAAAGACTTACTATGCGCAGAGAAGGCCATTTGAAAGATAACGTCTATTTCTTCAAGGATGAAAACAATAATCCTATTTGGAAAGATACCTATGAATATGGAATGCTAGAAAAGGAATGGGTTTACTTCTAATTTAACTATAGTTAAATAGTAATTGCATATAATTTTAGGGAAAGTATAAGTGTTCTAAAAATAACTAATGTTTAAAATTATCATAAAACTAGAAATAAGTAATATGTTGTGTGCAGTGTTTCATTAGGAATTTAGATGGAGTGATTCTTGAATAGAAGTTGTCCTAAACGGCTAGTTCAAAGCTTGTATTTGAGGCTAGCCATTTGGGACAACTTCTGTTCTTAGAATCACCCATCTAAATTCCTTAGAAAACGAAACACAACATATTACTTATTTCGGTAGTTCATGTATAATCTTATAAAAGGTATTGCTATTTTTAGGATTTATTTGTATAATAAGTTGTATTAATGAAATATTTAAAAACTGTGAATGAGAGAGTAGATATTAGAAAAGTTTTAAGGGAGAGAAGGTCATAGACTGCAAGCCTTCTTAAATAATATAATATTGAAGTTCGCTCAGGAGTTCTAGCTGTGAAATCTATAGTAGTAGCTAGCGGCAATAAAAGTCGTTAATTAAATTGAGTTGGGTACTTTTAATTAAAGTTCCAATTAGGGTGGTAACGCGGATTTTTCGTCCCTTTTTATAGAGGGGGACGATTTTTTTATGCAAAAAAGTCTGTGTAATTAACAATTAGCACATAGTAATGAATAATTTAAGAAAATTTATTGATACATAATATAAAAAATAAAACTTTATCAAAGACGTTTTCTATAATTGCGAATTATTGATTGTGCATTGTGAATTGACATTGTTGAAAGGAGAAACAAATATGAAAGAAAAACTTAAAGAATTACAAGAGCTTGCATTAAGTCAAATTGAAGCTGTTAAAAATAGCAGCGAATTAGAAGAAATTAGAGTAAAGTTTTTAGGTAAAAAGGGAGAACTTACTACAATATTAAGAGGTATGGGAGGATTGTCCCAAGAAGAAAGACCATTAGTGGGAAAATTAGTTAATGAAGCTAAAGCTGTTGTTGAAGAAAAGCTAGAAGGTGTATTAAAAGCTATTAAAGATAAAGAAAAAGCAGAAAAACTTACTAATGAAACTATAGATATTTCACTTCCAGGAAGAAAAAAAGTTATAGGAAAAAGACATCCGTTAGACTTGACATTACAAAGTATGGAGGAAATATTTATTTCAATGGGATTCACTATTGAAGATGGACCAGAAGTTGAATTTGATCACTATAATTTCGAGGCTTTAAATATTCCTAAGAATCACCCAGCAAGAAGTGAACAAGATACTCTATATATTAATGATAATATAGTTCTTAGAACTCAAACTTCACCAGTTCAAATTAGAACTATGGAAAATCAAAAACCACCAATAAAAATGATATCACCTGGTAAAGTGTATAGATCAGATTCAGTAGATGCTACTCATTCACCTATATTCTATCAGATGGAAGGTTTAGTTATCGATAAGGGAGTTACTTTTGCGGATTTAAAGGGAACTTTAGAATTGTTTGCTAAAAAGATGTTTGGTGATAAAGTTCAAACTAAATTCAGACCACATCACTTCCCATTCACAGAACCATCAGCTGAAATGGATGCAACTTGCTTTGTTTGCGGAGGAGAAGGTTGCAGAGTATGTAAAGGAAGTGGTTGGATAGAACTTTTAGGTTGTGGAATGGTTCATCCTAATGTTCTTAGAAATTGCGGCCTTGATCCAGAAGTTTATAGCGGATTTGCTTTTGGATTTGGTGTTGATAGAATGGTAATGCTAAAGTATGGAATAGATGATATAAGATTATTATATGAAAGTGATATGAGATTCTTAAATCAATTCTAGAACGGTAAAAAAAGAGGAGGAAATAAAATGAAAGTACCATATAATTGGCTTAAAGATTATGTTGATATAAATGTTAGTCCTAAAGAATTAGGAGATAAATTAACTTTAACTGGTTCACAATTAGAGGAACTTGTTATTCAAGGTGATGTAATTCAAAATGTAGTTACATGTAAAATTAATAAAATAGAAAAGCATCCAGATGCTGAAAAATTAAGTATATGTCAGGTTGATATAGGGACTGAAGAAATACAAATAGTTACTGCAGCAACAAACATGAAAGAACAAGATATAGTGCCAGTAGCACTTCATGGTTCAACTCTAGCTGATGGGACTAAAATTAAAAAAGGTAAGCTAAGAGGCGAAGTATCAAATGGTATGTTTTGCTCAGAAGAAGAATTAGGTACAGCTGGAGATGAACAAGTTCATGGCTTGATGATCTTGCCAGCAGATACTAAAATTGGAGCTGATATTAAAGAAGTTTTAGGTTTAAATAAGGCTATCTTAGATTTTGAAATAACTTCTAACAGACCAGACTGCTTAAGCATGGTTGGAATGGCAAGAGAAACAGCTGCGGCCCTAAGAACAGCTTATAAAATGCCAAGTTTAGAATATACAGCAAGGAATTCTAAAAATATAAATGATGAATTAACTGTTGAAGTTAAAGATACACTTTGTAACAGATATATGGCGAGAGGAGTTAAAAATGTTAAGGTACAGCCATCACCAGGCTGGATGCAAGAAAGACTTCTTGAAGCTGGAATAAGACCTATAAATAACATAGTAGATATAACAAACTTTGTTATGCTTGAAATTGGCGAACCAATGCATGCTTTTGATAAAAGAGAAATTACTTCTAATAAAATAGTAGTAGAAAGAGCTGATGATAAAGAAAAATTCACAACATTAGATGAAGTTGAACGAGAATTAGATGATTCTATGCTTTGTATTAAAGATGGAGACAATACTATAGCTCTTGCTGGAGTAATGGGTGGATTAAATTCAGAAATAAAAGAAGATACTACTGAAGTTGTTTTTGAATGTGCAAACTTTGATGGTACTAACATAAGAGTAAATTCTAAAAAACTAAATCTAAGAACTGAATCTTCAAGCAGATTTGAAAAAGATATTGATCCTAACTTGGCTGAAATAGCATTAAATAGAGCATGCAGCTTAATATGCGAATTAAATGCTGGAGAAGTTATGGAAGGAACTATAGATGTTTATAACAATAAAAAGGAAGTATCAACTTTAACTGTTGATTCAAATTGGGTTAATACTTTCCTTGGAACAGATCTTTCTAAAGAGGAAATGAAGAGATGTTTAGACAGTGTTGATTTATTCACAGAAATTAATGGTGAAAATTTAGTTATAACAGCTCCGACATTTAGAGTTGATATTGCAATTAGAGAAGATATAGCTGAAGAAATAGCAAGAATTTATGGATATGAAAAGATTCCTACAACAATCTTCAAGGTATCTACAGAAAGAGAACCTAGATATAGAAAAGGAATGTTAGATAACAGAGTAGTATTGCTTGCAACAGGAAGCGGACTAAATCAATCTATTAGTTACTCATTTGTATCTCCAAAGGTATTTGATAAAATTAATTTACCAGAAGATAGTGAACTAAGAAATGTTGTTAAGATAAAAAACCCATTAGGAGAAGATTACAGTGTAATGAGAACATCAACACTTCCTTCAATAATGGAATGCCTTGGAAGAAATTATTCTAGAAATAATTCTTATGTTAGATTATTTGAAATGGGTAAAGTTTATATTCCAAATGAAGATGAAACAAAGCTTCCAACAGAGAAAAATATCTTAACTATAGGGATGTATGGAGATAGTGATTATTTAGATCTTAAGGGTGTTGTTGAAAACATAACTGATGGTCTTGGAATAAAGAATGTTAAATATGAAAGAGAAAGTGAAAATGTAAGTTATCACCCAGGAAAAACAGCTAAGATTGTTATTGGTAGAAACAATGCTGGAACACTTGGAGAAGTTCACTTAGATGTTTGTGAAAATTATGGATTGGATGTACCATGTTTTGTAGCTGAATTAGATTTAGATGTTTTATATGAGAATGCTGATATGGATAAAAAGTATAAAGCATTACCTAAATTCCCAGCAGTGACAAGAGATATAGCGTTACTTGTTGATGATAGCCTTCTAGTTCAAGAAATTGATGAAACAATTAAGCGAGCTGGCGGAAACTTGGTTGAAAAGGTAGAATTATTTGACATATATAAAGGAAAGCAAATCCCAGAAGGTAAGAAGAGTATAGCTTATGCTATTTGGTATAGAGATGAAAATAAAACATTAAATGATAAGGATATTTCTAAGGTGCACGAAAAGATATTAAAATCTTTAGAGTACAAACTTGATGCTACATTAAGAGATTAGTGCCTTAATTAACAGTAGATAGTATAAAATTAAAATAATAATTTTATACTATCTATTTTTTATGCATAAATTTAATTTTACCTCAAGGTTTTAAGTTGTTTATTCATAAAAAATTTAAAAATAATTCATTTCATAGGAGGAAATACCACATTTTTATAGAATATATAAGTTTGAGTGGTTAAAAGTGGTGTAAAGTGGTTAAAAATAGAGTGGAAAACCAACTTATGAAAGTGGGAGCTGAGAATAATGTTTATTGGGGAATACCAACATGCGTTAGATCCTAAAAATAGAATGATTGTTCCGGCTAAGCTTAGGGAGGGTCTTGGAAATAAATTTGTTATTACCAAAGGCCTTGATGGGTGTTTATATGCATATCCACTTCAAGAGTGGGAAATATTGGAGACTAAATTAAAAACTTTGCCTTTAACTAACAAGGATGCAAGATCTTTTGTACGGTTCTTTTTTTCTGGCGCTTGTGAAGTTGAGCTGGACAAGCAAGGTAGAGGATTAATTCCACAAAATTTAAAGGAATATGCAGGTATAGAAAAGGACATAGTAAGTATTGGAGTATTATCTAGAGTAGAAATATGGAGCAAAGAAAAGTGGAATGATTACAATGAGTCAAATATCGATTTTGACTCTATTGCAGAAAAAATGAATGATTTAGGAATATAAGGAGTTTTGTTATGGAATTTAAACATGTATCAGTATTATTAAATGAATGCATAGAAGCATTAAGCATAAAGGAAAATGGAATTTATGTAGATTGTACATTAGGAGGTGCAGGACATTCATCTCATATTGTAAAGTATTTATCAAAAGATGGAATGCTGATTGGAATAGATCAAGATAAAGATGCTCTTTCCGCAGCTAAAGAAAGACTTAAGGACTATAAAAATGTAAAGTATGTTCATAATAATTTTTATAATATAGACAGTATTTTAAATGAATTAGAAATTGAAAAGGTAGATGGAATTTTAATGGATCTTGGAGTTTCTTCATATCAACTAGATGAAGCATCAAGGGGCTTTAGTTATATGCAAGATGCGCCTTTGGATATGAGGATGAATAGAGAAAATGATTTTTCAGCGTATGATATTGTAAATAATTACGCCGAAGAAGATTTATATAAAATAATAAAAGATTATGGGGAAGAAAGATTTGCCAAAAGAATTGCAAATTTTATAGTTAGCAAAAGAGCAGAAAAGCCTATAGAAACAACTTTTGAATTAGTGGATATTATTAAAGCTGCAATTCCTGCAAAAATGAGGAGAGATGGGCCACATCCAGCTAAAAGAACTTTTCAAGCTATTAGAATTGAAGTTAATTCAGAACTTAAAATATTAAACAGGGCTATAGAAGATGGGGTTAATAAGTTAAATAAAGGTGGAAGAATGGCAATAATCACTTTTCATTCTTTAGAGGATAGAATAGTAAAACTTAAATTTAGAGAATTGGAAAATCCATGCACTTGTCCTAAAGAGTTTCCGATGTGCATTTGTGGAAAAACATCAACTGTTAAAAATATATCCAAAAAAGGGATTATACCAACTAAAGAAGAAATTGAAGAAAATCCAAGAAGTAGAAGTGCTAAGGTTAGAGTGATTGAAAAATTATAGTTAACTTAACATACTATATTGAGAGAGAAGTTGTAGTTAATTTAACATATTATATTGTAGGGATGTGAATAAATTGGCAAGAAGAGAATATGATTATATAAAGGGGAATACAGTATTAGCACCTGAAAGAAAAAGAAGGGTACGTAAACCGGATAAAAAATTTAAGCAAATTAAAAGAAGAAAAGCTAAGAATGCGTTATTAAAAAATAGAAGAAAAAATGATAGAAAATATATGATGACTGTTGCGGTGGTGATTTTTACCTTGGGAGTTGCAACAATTGCAGGTGATAATAAAGTATATTCAATGCAAAGAAATGTAACTGATTTAAATGCTCAAATTAATCAGGCGCAAGAGACAAATGAAGCATTAAAGGTAGATTTGTTAAAATTTTCTTCTTTAAGTAACATCGAAAAAAAAGCAGAAGGTAATTTAGCCATGTACGTTCCTAAAAAGGAAGAAGTGGTGAAAATTGATTTTTCGCAAAATTATTTTAGTGATTTAGAATCAAATAGTTCTGGCAGAAATACTAAAGAAAGCAACATATTCTCTAAATTAATAAATTTAATTAAGTAATTAAAAGTCTTGGTTTTACAATAAGGCGTAGAGAATAATATAGAGTACCCGAGTTTTGATGGATTTTATGAAAAGAAAGGACATGGGGGAAATAGGAGTTGGAAAAGAAAAATTATAAAGATAGGGCAAAGATGCGTCAAAGGATGAGCATAGCGGCATTTGGGTTGACTTTTGTTTTTGCAATACTAATAATAAGATTGTCTTATATAATGATAGTTAAAAGGCCAGATTATGCTGCGAGAGCAGAAGAGCAATGGACAAGTGAAGTAAAAATTGATGCTGTAAGAGGACGGATATTGGATCGAAATGGAAAAGAACTTGCTGTATCTGCTAATGTTTACAGAGTTGATTTCGACTTGACTTCGATTAGAAATTATTTGAAAAGATCATTAAAGGATTTATCACAAAAAGAAATTGATCATATGAAAAGTGTAGGTATTCCTATACCATCTGGAGATGAAGGAATAACAAATGATGATATTGCACCTGCAATAGCAAAAGCATTAGATGTAGACGTTGCAGAGATAAAAGATAAACTTGAAACAAAACTTAAAAGTGGTGCACCAGCAGGTTCTGCCATAGTTAAAAGGAGAATAGAAAAGGATAAGGCAGACAAGGTGAAAGAACTTAATATAAGTGGAGTATTGGTTTCTCCTGATACAAAAAGATATTATCCAAATAATAATTTCTTAGCTCATGTGCTAGGAAGTACTAATGTTGATGGTAAGGGCTTAACTGGAGTAGAGCTTCAATATAATTCATATTTAGCAGGAATCCCTGGTATGAAGATTGCAGAGCTTGATAAGAATAATAGGGACTTGCCTTACACGATATCTCAGTTTACATCGCCTGTAAATGGTAAAGATGTTACTCTTACTATTGATGAAAATATTCAAAATTTTGCTGAAAAAGCGGCATTGCAAGCCTATGAAGACACAAAAGCTAAAGCAGTATCGATATTAGTTATGGATCCTAAAACAGGAGAAGTTTTAGCAATGGTTAATAAACCGGATTTCGACCCGAACAATCCATATGATGGAGCAGATAAATTTGATGGAGCAAATAGTGGTGAAAAACTACAAAAAATGTGGAGAAATAGATTAGTTAATGATACTTTTGAACCAGGGTCAATATTCAAGGTGGTGACAGCAATCACAGGTTTAGAAGAAGGAGTTGTTAATAAGGATACCCAATTTATAGATAATGGATCCATATCAGTCGGTGGTATTAATCCTAAGTGTTGGAAAGCAGGGGGGCATGGAGTTCAAAATTTTCCTGATATTATTCAAAATTCATGTAATGTAGGATTTGTTGAATTAGGACAAAAAATTGGTAAGGAAAAATTGTGTGAATCCATTAATAAATTTGGATTTGGACAATTAAGTGGAGTTGATTTACCAGGTGAGGCTAAAGGAATTGTTAAACCAGTTAATAAGGTGTCGGAAGCAGACCTTGCAACAATTTCTTTTGGGCAAACTAATACTGTTAATTCAGTTCAGTACATGGCTGCATTTAATGCTGTTGCTAATGGTGGAACACTTATTCAGCCACACGTAATGAAAGAAGTAACTCATACAGATGAAAATAATGTTAATATTGTAGATGAAACTTTTAAACCTAAAACTTCTACAGTTGCAAGTCCAGAAAAGACAGCAGAGCTTAGAACTTATCTTGAAAGGGTTGTTACCGGAGGATCAGGAACCGGAACATTTATTGAAGGATACCATATTGGTGGTAAAACAGGTACAGCACAAAAAGTTATTGATGGTAGATATCAAGATGGTAAATATATATCTTCATTTGTAGGAATGGCTCCAGTAAGCGATCCCAAAGTTACTGTAATGATAACTATTGATGAACCAAGCAATAATGGTGTATATTATGCAGCGCAAGTAGCTGTGCCACCAGCAAAGACATTATTTACAGATATTTTTAATTATCTTAATAGCAAATTCTCAGATGAGAATGTCGGACAAATTTCTAGGGATATAGTTATACCAGAAGTTAGAAATATGAAAGTTGAAGATGCTAAAAAAGTATTAAAAGATGCAAAACTAGATTGCAACATAGAGGGAGATGGGGAGTCAATAGTTAATATGACACCATATCCAGGATATGAAGTAAAGGAAGGTTCAAAAATAAATCTTTACACAAATAGTGATGCGACTTATAATAATAATGTTGTAATGCCAGATATTAGAGGATATTCCAAGGACGATGCAACTTCTTTATTGAAAAAAATTGGAATAGTTCCTACCTTTGAAGGTAGTGGCGCTGTTTCAGAACAAGATATTTCTCAAGGGGAAGTTATAAGTAAAGGAACAACTGTTAAATTAACTTTAAGTTCAGATTATAAAGATTAAAAAAGAACTGATGAGAATTTATATGGAGATTTTCAGTTTGAATAGTTATATTTTGTAAAGAGTTTATTACAAACTAGACAAATGAAAAAATAATAGTATGTGGGAATGCTCGCATACTATATTTTTTAGTAATAATCTCATTATATATTTGAATTATCTTAGTAGTATTAGTAATTTTAAAAGTAGAAGAGATTTTTTAAAGTTTAAATAATTTTATGCAAAAGAAAATATATGGAGGAACAGGTATTGAGAAAGAGAAATAATAGAGATAAAGCAAAAATGCGTCAGAGAATGAGAATTACTGCTTTTTCATTAACGGTTATTTTTTCAATATTAATAATTAGGCTATCTTATATAATGATAGTTAAGAGGGCAGATTATGCTGGTATGGCAGAAGAACAATGGACAAGTGAAGTGAAAATAGATGCTGAAAGAGGAAGAATTCTAGATAGATATGGAAGTGAACTTGTTTTATCCGCTAATGTCTATAGGGTAGATTTCGATTTGAAGGTGATAGGGGAATACTTAAAAAGATCAGTAAAATCCATTTCAGCTAAAGAGCTTGATCATATGAAAAGTGAAGGTATTCCGGCTCCAACAGGAGACAATGGGTTGAAGCCTGATGATATTGCACCTGTAATTGCTAAGGTATTGAATATGGATGCATCAGAAATAAAAGCTGATTTAGAAAAAAAGCTTCCAAGTGGAGCTGATGCAGGCTCTGTTACTGTTGTAAGAAAAATAGAAAAAGATATAGCTGATAAGGTTAAAGAACTTAATATAAATGGAATAATAGTTTCGCCAGATACAAAAAGATATTATCCGAATAATAATTTTCTATCACATGTTTTAGGAACAACTGATACTGATGGTAAAGGCTTAACTGGAGTAGAGTTTCAATATAATTCATATTTATCAGGAATTCCTGGAATGAAGGTTGCAGAATTGGATAAGAATAATAGGGATTTGCCTTACACAGTGCCTGAATATACGTCACCAATAAATGGTAAAGATGTAACTTTAACTATTGATGAAAACATTCAAAATTTTGCTGAGAATATAGCTAAGCAGTGTTATGAAGATAATAAAGCTAAAGCAGTCTCAATACTAGTTATGGACCCTAAAACAGGAGAAGTTTTAGCAATGGTTAATAAACCTGATTTTGATCCTAATAATCCATATAACGGTGCTGACAAATTTGATGGAGCAAATATTAATGATAAAGTACAACAAATGTGGAGAAATAGATTGGTAAATGATACCTTTGAACCTGGATCTATATTTAAAGTATTTACTACTATATCTGGTCTAGAAAATAATGTGGTTAACAAAGATACACAATTTATCGATAATGGATCAATATCAGTAGGAGGTATTACTGTAAAGGACGCAGAACAAGGACTTGGAACTCAAAGTTTACTTCAAATTTTTCAAAACTCATCAAATGTAGGGTATGTAAGATTAGGACAAATGCTTGGTAAAGAAAAGCTATTTGAAACTATTGATAAATTCGGATTTGGAAAAGTGAGTGGGATTGACTTGCCAGGTGAGGCGCCTGGTATTGTGAAACCAGTTGATAAAATTTCTGAAGCTGACCTTGCAACAATATCATTTGGACAAACTAACACCGTAAACTCGGTTCAATATATGGCTGCATTTAATGCCATAGCAAATGGAGGAACATTGATTCAGCCACATGTAATGAAAGAAGTAACTCATAATGACGAAAATAATGTTAAGATTGTAGATGAAACTTTTAAACCTAAAACTTCTACAGTTGCAAGTCCAGAAAAAGCAGCAGAACTTAGAACTTTTCTTGAAGGAGTTGTAACAGGAGGATCAGCAGCAGCTACTTTTATTGATGGATATCATATTGGTGGTAAAACTGGTACAGCTCAAAAGCCTAGTAAGAGTGGAGGTTACGGAGAAGGTAAATATATATCTTCATTTGTTGGAATGGCTCCAGCTAATGATCCGAAAGTTACTATTATGATAACTGTTGACGAACCTAGCAATGGTGGATATTATGCAGCACAAGTAGCTGTACCATATGCTAAACCATTATTTACAGATATTTTTAACTATCTAAATAGTAAATCTTCTGATGAAAATAGCGAAAAAATTAATAAAGATGTTGTTATTCCAGAAGTTAGGAATATGAAAGCTCAAGATGCTGAAAAAGTATTAAAAGATGCAGGATTGTATTGTAATATAGATGGGGATGGAGAAACAATAGTAAATATGACTCCATATCCAGGTTCTTCAGTAAAGGAAGGTTCCAAAATAACTCTTTACACAAGTGGTGATGCGACTTATAATAATGTTGTAATGCCAGATGTTAGGGGATATTCAAAAGAGGATGCTACTACTTTATTAAAAAATCTTGGAATAGCAGCAACTTTTGAAGGAAGTGGATCTGTTTCAGCACAAGATATTTCAGAAGGGGAAGTTATTACTAAAGGAACAACTGTTAAATTAACCTTAAGTTCAGATTATAAAGATTAAAAAAGAACTAATAAGAAGTAATAGAGGAATTTTTAACTTAAGCAGTTTTCTTTGCAGAGAATTTAAAGTGAATTAAATAAAGGATAAAATACTAGCATGTGGGAATGCTCGCATGCTATATTTTTTTATTACAACATTTATATAAGATAGATTAGTTAGGAGAGATTCAATATGAATTTGAAAAGTATTCTAAGTGGAATAGATTATGAGGTAATTCAAGGTGAGATTGATGTGGATATCAATAAAATGAATTACGATAGTAGAAAAATTGAAAACCTTGATATTTTTGTCTGCATAAAGGGATATGCAACTGATGGACATAAGTTCATTGAGAAAGCAATTAAAAATGGAGCAAAAGTAATAGTCGTTCAAGATAATATGGAAATAGAAGATAAGAAAATCACTATTATAAAGTGCCCTGATACAAGAAAAGCATTGGCGTTAATGGGAGCGAATTATTATGATAATCCTAGTAGTAAAATGAAGATCATTGGTGTTACAGGAACTAATGGTAAAACCACAACCGCTTTTATGCTAAAGGAGATTTTAGAAGCAGATAATAAAAAAGTTGGTTTAATTGGAACTATTGCAAATTATATTGGAAGTGAAAAAATTCATACAGAAAGAACAACGCCGGAATCTTTGGAATTACAAGAATTATTTTCTGAAATGGCAAATAAAGGCGTAGAATATTGTGTTATGGAGGTATCTTCTCATTCATTAGAATTAGATAGAGTTTATGGTGTTAAATTTGAAATTGCTATTTTTACAAATTTGACAAGGGATCATTTGGATTTTCATAAAACCTTTGATAATTACTACAACGCAAAATTTAAATTATTCGAAAGAGCAAGAATAAAAATTATTAATCTTGACGATAATTACGGAAGACAAGTAATCAGTGATTTAAATAATTTAAATTCAAAAAATATTTATTCATTTTCTGTGAAAAATAGTTCGGATTTTGAAGCATTTGATGAAGAAATGGGAAGCAGAGAAATTAAATTTAAAATAAACCTTAAAGAGGAAAAACAATTTATTTTAAATATACCTGGGGAATATAATATTTATAATGCTTTAGGTGCAATTGTAGCATGTTTCAAGCTAGAAATTCCTGAAGATGCAATAAAGATTGGCATTGAAAATGCTGTTGTACTAGGAAGATGTGAAAGAGTAGCAAAAGAATATAATTTACCTTATGAAATTATTATAGATTATGCTCATACTCCAGATGGTCTTGAGAATATACTTAAAACAGCAAAAGCTTTTACAAAGGGTAAGCTAATATCAGTATTTGGATGCGGTGGAGATAGGGATACGGTAAAAAGACCACAAATGGGTAAGATTTCAATAGATATTGCGGATATTTCAATAATTACATCAGACAATCCTAGAAGTGAGGAACCAATGAACATTATTAGAGATATTGAAACTGGTCTTGATAAAGATAACTATATAGTAATAGAAAATAGAAAAGAAGCTATAAAAAAAGCTATAACAATTGCAGGCAAGGGTGATGTAATTGTTATAGCGGGTAAAGGACATGAAACTTATCAAATTCTAAAAAATGAAACTATACATTTTGATGAAAGAGAAGTTGTAAAAGAAATACTTGATTCAGTTAACAGAAAATAAGGGGTGGATGATTTTGGATTTGGATTTGACAGAAGTAATTGAAGCGGTAAATGGTGAGATTTTATTCAAAAACAATAGTGGCATTTTTAATAAAATTTCAACAGATACAAGAAAAATTGAAAATAATAATTTATTTATTGCTTTAAAAGGAGAAAATTTTAATGGAAATGATTATACGATTCATGCGATTGAAAAAGGTGCATCCATAGTAATTGTAGATGAAGTGAAATTTCGTAAAGAGCAATTAAATAATAAAGGAACAATAATTAAAGTAAATGACACTAAAGCTGCATTAGGTGATTTAGCTAGATTTTATAGAAAGAAGATTGGAATAAAAGTTGTTGGAATAACAGGATCTACAGGTAAAACATCGACAAAAGATTTGGTAGCTGCATTTTTAAGTGGTAAATACAAGGTGTTTAAAACTCAAGGCAATTTTAATAATGAAATAGGTCTTCCTCTTATGATATTTGAACTATCAAAAGATTATGATATAGCAGTACTCGAAATGGGGATGAGTAATTTTGGAGAAATAAATAGATTGGCGAGTATTGCACTTCCTGATGTTGCAGCAATAACCAATATAGGAGTAGCACATATAGAATATTTAAAGAGTCGGGAAAATATACTTAAAGAGAAGATATGTGTAACTGATTTTTTTGAAAATAAAAATTCATTAATAGTAAACTGTGAAAATGATATGTTACAAACATTAAATCAATCAGGAGAATTTAAATTAGAAAAAATAGGCTATAATGAAAATTATGATTCCTATGCTCAAAACATAGAGTTAACAAGCGAACATACTTCATTTGATGTAGTCAATAAGGATAAAACTAGTTATAGATTTACTTTAAATATGGTAGGGAAGCATAATGTACTTAATGCTTTAATAGGAATACAAATAGCAAAAGATTTTGGACTTACTTTTGAAGAAATGGAGAAAGGCTTAGGAAATTTCAATGCAACTTCCATGAGGCTTGAATTTATAAAGAAAGATGATTTTACAATTATCAATGATTCTTATAATGCTAACCCTGATTCAATGAAAGCAGCACTTGAAGTTCTTAAAAATTATTCCGGTAATAGGAAGATAGCAGTTCTTGGAACAATGGGAGAATTAGGTGACTATGCAAAAGGAGCTCACGCAGAAGTTGGTAAATTTGCAAAGAAAAAAGCAGATGTTTTGTTAACAACAGGAGTATATAAGGAGTGCTATAAAGAAGGATTCGAAGAGGGAGCAATGGTATTTGAAACTAAACAGGAACTCATGGAAAAATTAGCTGATTTAATTAAGGAAGATGATACTATTTTAATTAAAGCATCTAGAAGTGAAAAGTTTGAAGAAATAATTAAATATATAGAAAAAGTTAGGAATATGAAATAAAACGAAGGAGGTGACTTGCCTTAGGCAGCACTGGATGGGGGATGCAATAAACTTTATAATTAATTCAAAAATTTTAGCACCATTAATAATGGGGTTTGTATTTTCAATAATACTTGGACCAATATTTATACCAATACTTCATAAATTAAAATTTGGTCAAAATATACGAAAAGAAGGACCGAAGAGTCATCAAAAAAAATCTGGAACACCAACGATGGGTGGCCTTATATTCTTTATTTCTACAGCAGCAGCCATATTAATTATGGGACAAAAACTTATGAGTAAAGAAATGGTTATATTATATTCATTTCTTGCATTTGGTTTTATTGGATTTTTAGATGATATCTTAAAGATAATTCATAAAGATAATTTAGGATTAAAAGCAGCGCAAAAGATGATGTTATTAATTTTGTTTTCATTAGCGTTAGCATGGTATGGATATACCAATATAGGAACAGATATTTTAATGCCATTTGTAAACAAAAGTTTCAAATTGAATTTAGATGTCTTTTACATACCATTCGTGATTATATACTATGCAGCAGTAACAAATGCAGTAAATTTAACAGATGGCATAGATGGACTTGCAACTTCTGTTACAGTAATAGTATTAACTTTCTTTGCTATTATTGGCTTTAGGACAGGTGTTTCCGAAGTGACAATTTTTTCACTAGCATTGGTTGGGGCATTACTTGGATTCTTGAAATTTAATGCTTTTCCAGCAAAGATATTTATGGGAGATACTGGTTCGTTAGCATTAGGTGGGGTAATTGGAACAATAGCATTAATGTTAAAGATGGAGCTATTTGTAATAATAGTTGGAGGTATATATTTAATTGAAACATTATCTGTAATAATTCAAGTTACCTCCTTTAAATTAACAGGTAAAAGAGTATTTAAGATGTCTCCAATACATCATCATTTTGAACACGTGGGATGGAGTGAAGTGAAAATTGTGACAGTATTTTCAAGTATTACAGCAATTTTATGTATAATAGGTTTTATAGCACTTTAGTTAAGTAAGTTTGGAGGATTTATGTATGAAGGTCATTAGGCCAAAAAGAAAAGTTAAAATGGGTGAAATAGATTATGGAATATTTTATTCAGTAGCATTACTTTTGACTATTGGAGTAGTTATGGTTTATTCTGCAAGTTCCTATTATGCTATGTTTACAGCAAACGATAGTATGTTTTATTTGAAGAAACAGTTAATATCAGCAGTTGTTGGGGTAATAGCAATGGCAGTTGCCATGTGCTTTGATTACCATAAGATAAAGAAATTTACAGTAGCAGTAATGATAGGGTGTATACCATTATTGTTAGTAGTATTTTTATTTAAAGGTGTCAATGGGGCACAAAGGTGGATACCGTTAGGGCCATTTGGTAGTTTACAGCCATCTGAGGTTGCAAAATATGTAGTAGTACTATTTTTAGCATTGAGTCTTGAACTCAAAGGTGAAGGTGTAAAGAAGTTCTCAACAGGGATAGTACCATACCTAGCTATATCTGGATTTTACGCCGCAATAGTATTGGCAGAAAAAAACTTAAGTATTGCATCAGTTATAATGATAGTTACATTTATTGTATTATTTGCAGCTGGTGGTAGATTAAAGCATTTGTTTGGCTATGTTGCTCCAGTACTGGTTGCAGCTGCTGTTGCATTTACAGTGTTAGAGCCTTATAGAATGGCAAGATTGCTTAGCTTTACAAATCCTTGGAAAGATGCTGCTGGGGATGGATATCAATTAATACAATCTTTCTATGCACTTGGTGCTGGTGGAATTACTGGTCTTGGCCTTGGGCAATCAAGACAAAAAACTTTATATATGCCTGAACCACATAATGATTTTATTTTCTCTATAATAGGAGAGGAATTGGGTCTTATTGGATGTGTATGTATAATAATTCTATTTGTAATACTTATATGGAGAGGAATCAATGTAGCGATGAAAGCAAGGGATACATATGGTACGCTCCTTGCAATTGGAATAACTTCAGTTATAGCGGTTCAATCTCTAATAAATATAGCAGTTGTAACAGGTTCAATGCCGGTTACAGGAGTACCATTACCTTTCATTAGTTATGGAGGTAGCGCCCTTGTAATAAATATGACGGCGATAGGAATACTTTTAAATATATCGCGGCAAGTTGAAGGTAAAGAAGAAATTAAAAAAATATAAAAAAATGCAGAGCGAAGAATTAAAGCACAAATTCTTTGCCCTGTATTTTTTTGGAAGTGTGAAAATTGCATTTGAATTTTAATGAAATTATTTGAGTAAAGTGGTATCATTATATCATAAATATTATTGTCTATAAAAATATGTTATTATATAAAGGATATGTATAGAATAAGATGAATATGATAAAAACAAATAATAATAAATTGCCGAAGACTAACAAACTAATATTGAAAGCACAAAGAAGAAAATTAGTAAAAAGAATAATAGTATATAGTATAATAATAGTTGTAGGAGCAATAATTTTTGCAACTAAATCAGATTTTTTCCTTATTAAAAAAGTTACTATTTTGGGAAATCCAATTATGAGTGGTGAAGATGTTAAAAACAGGACAGAAAATATCATTGGTCAAAATATTTTCTTTATAAATAAAAGCAATATAATAAAGGAAGCAAAGAAAAACCCATATGTAGATACTGTTGAAATTACTAAAACATACCCTAAGCAAGTAAATATAAAAGTTTTAGAAAAACAAGGAGTATTCTATGTTGAAAAGGATGGATATAAATATGTTTTTGATGACCAATCAAACTTGCTTGAAAAGACAGATAATATTGAAAATAGAAGTTTAGTAAAGATTACAGGAATTGATTTAAAAAATGTAGAATTGGGAAATAAAACTTTGGATGATACTAGGACATTAAACTTTCTAGATATTTTTTATCAGATTATAAAAAAGAATCCTACGAATTATAATATAGATAGTATTGATTTGAGTGATTTTATGAACATAAAAGTCTATATTGGTAAAGTGGAAGGCAGGCTGGGAGATGATGAGAACATACCAGATAAGATGAATAAATTATTGCATATTATTCAAAGTCCGAATATTGGAATTACGAAAGGTTATGTAGATGTAGGATTCAATGGCGCACCTGTGTATTATAAAGAAGAAAGGTAAGATAGAAATGAAGATCTCTAAATCACAAGTATTGATAGCAATTGTTTGTGCACTTTTAGGATTTTTATTAGCATATCAATTTAAGGTATTATCTAATAAAAATATGGAAGCTAATATGAGTAATTATGATAAAAATGATATAATTTCCGAAATTGAATCATTAAAGAAAGAAAAAGAAGAATTAACTAGTACAAACTCAAAGTTGTCAGATGAACTAAAGCAAATGGAAGAAACAGCGGCTAAAAATGGAGATGTAGGTAAAGATATAAAAAATCAGCTTGATAATGCAAGAATGCATTTAGGAATAGTTGATGTAAAAGGGCCAGGAATAGTTCTTACAATAAGTCCAAAGAGTTCTATCTTTGGTTCTAATCAAAATGATAGTAGCAGAGATTTAGGAGAAGAGGAATTAGTACATATAGTAAATCTACTTTGGTATTCAGGAGCTGAGGCTATATCTATAAATGACATTAGAATAACTCCGCAGACAGGAATAAAGACAGCTGGAAATGGAATTGCTATAGGTTCTTCTGGGAAGGTATATACTAAAGATAAAATTGTAATTAAGGCAATAGGAGATAAGGCTAGACTTAATGTTGGGATTTCTTTCCCAGGATCTTTAGAATACGGTGCTCTTCCAAACTACAATAATGAAGTAAAAGCAGATGATGATATACTTATAGGAAAAGCAACACAATCATTAAAAAGTGACTTTATTAAATCAGTAAAAGAATAGGAGAGAGTTAATTTGATCGCAATTATAGGATTATTAATTGGAATTATACTTGGTTTTGTATTAGATGTTAACATATCAGATAAACTGTCTCCATATATGTCTGTGGCTATACTTGCATGTTTGGATTCGGTTTTTGGGGCGATTAGAGGGAATCTTTCGAAGAATTTTCAAGCAGATATATTCATTTCAGGTTTCTTCGGAAATGCGCTACTAGCAGCTGGCCTTGCGTATTTAGGTGATAAGCTTGGAATACCAATATATATGGCAGCAGTAATTGTATTTGGAGGAAGAATATTTGATAACTTTGCAATTATAAGAAGACTATTATTAGAAGAATTTAAAATTTGGCGAAAAAATAAAAAAAAGAAAAATTTACTAGAAAACGAAGAAAATGATATTAAATAATGAGGTGATGTAGTGAGAAATAATAGGGGGGGGTTCTTTGTTTTCATTGCAACCATAATAGTAGGTGCGTTAATATCAATGAATTATCATTTAAAAGGAAGTCAATCTTATGAACAATTAAACTCAACCCAGTATCAAAACGCTGTTGAAGAAAGAGCGGCTTTATATAGGCAAGTAGGAAATCTTAAAGAAGATAATAATGAAAAGCAAAATAAAATTAGGGATTATGTTCAACATGATACAAGAAATGATAAAATTCTTGATGACATGAAAGCTCAAATTAATGACTATGAAATGTTTATTGGATTAACTAAAGCAGAAGGACCAGGAATTATATTAAAGATAAATGATGGAACCACTAATGCCCTTGAAGAAAATACTGATCAAATAAATAATAAGCTTTTGCATGATAATGATATGGCATTAGTTTTAAATGAACTAAGAGTCGCTGGTGCAGAGGCAATAAGTGTTAATAATCATAGAGTTGTTCCATGGTCTGGAGTAATATGTAATTGGGCGTTTTTGGGCTTTGACGATGGAAGTATGGAATATGCTCCATTTAGTGTTTATGCGATAGGTGATCCTGAAAAGTTAAAGGCAGCTCTTTTAGAGGATGGAAGTCATGTGAAGCAACTAATTTTTAGAAAGCTTTATGTAGATATTCAAGTTGTTGATAAAATAATTATGCCGCCAACGACATCTAATTCCAATGTTAAATACATGAGTGAAGATCAAAGTAAAGCACAATCAAAAAAGTAAAATTAATTTATATTTTTGAAGGAAATTTTAAATTTATATAGAATATAAACTAAGTGAGGGAAAGAAAGGATATTTTGGTGTTACATTATGGGAATTGTTCAAAACATAGAAAAACTTAAATCTGAAATTCCAGAAGACGTAAAGCTTTTGGCTGTTTCCAAAACGAAGCCGTTAGAATATTTAGAAGAAGCTTATAGAGCGGGCTTAAGAGATTTTGGAGAAAATAAAGTTCAAGAGTTAACGAAAAAGGCGGAAAACTTTCATGATGATGTAAGATGGCATTTTATTGGGCATCTTCAAAGTAATAAAGTTAAATATTTAGTAGATAAGGTGTATTTAATACATTCTTTAGATAGTATTTATTTACTAAATGAAATAGAAAAGAATTTTAAGAAAGCTAATAAAACTGCTAATACTTTAATTCAAATAAATATTGGAAGAGAAGCAAGTAAAAGTGGAATTTTTGAAGAAAACTTATATGAATTTATAGAAGAAATTGAAAAGTGTAACCATGTGACTGTAAAAGGAATAATGGTTATAATCCCAATAGGAAACGAGGAAAGTAATAGAAGATATTTCAAAAGAACAAAGGAAATATTTGATGAGCTTAAAGAAAAAGAATATAAAAATATCAAAATGAACATATTATCAATGGGAATGACTCATGATTTTATGACAGCTATAGAAGAAGGTTCTAATTTAGTTAGAATAGGAACAGGGATATTTGGAGAGAGAAATTATATTTAGGAGGAGTAAATAATGAGTAATGTTTTGTCAAAAGTTAAATCTTTATTAGGATTTGAAGATTATGAGGAGTACGAGGATTACGAGGAAGAAGAATATGAAAATGAAAATAAAGAAGAAGAAATAGAACCTGTTATTACAAATAAGAAAAATAGCAAGGTTGTAAATATTCATACATCTTCGACTACAAAAGTAACAATAACTAAGCCAGTGGATTATGAGGAAGCAACTGAAATTTGTGAAGCACTTAAAAATAGAAGGATAGTATTAGTTAACACTACAGTGCTAGAATTAAAAATCGCTCAAAGATTATTAGATTTTATAAGTGGTTCTTGTTATGCATTAGGTGGAGAATTACAACAAATTGAAAAAGGTGTATATATTCTTTCACCTTCAAATGTTGAAGTAACTAATGAATTAAAGAATGAGCTAAGTTCAAAAGCGTTATTTAATTGGTCAAAATAGGGGGATAAAGAATGATATATAGTGTCTACACAGTTCTTAGCATATTATTTAATTTATTAGAACTAGCTATAATCATAGATTGTATATCTTCATGGATTCCGCAAGCTCAAGGAAATAAAATTATAAGCACTATTCATGAGTTTATTTATCCTATTTTAGAACCAATAAAAAAATTGCAAGATAGGCTAATTCCTGGCTTGCCAATAGATCTTTCACCTATAGTTGCATTAGTTGTGATAGATTTTATTAGAAATCACATAATATAATAAGGATGATATAATATAACTTATGAAAGATAAAATAATTAAATATTTTACTGATGAAGATAGAGATGAAGCCGTAAATCTATATGAAAGATATGTATTAGCTAAAGAAAAAAATATTACTATGTTTGGCAAAAACTTTTATACCCCAAATGTATGGAATTGGTTTGAAAATAATTTGAACAGTAATTATTTTAAAGTTGAAAGTAATGGACTTTTTGAAGATTCTGAAAGAAGAATGGTTTCTTTTAATAATATAAATAAAAGTCCATTTCCTATTAAACTACTTAAAATTCAAAATACATCAAAGTTTTCAGCTCTTACCCACAGAGATTTCTTAGGAGCAATTTTATCTCTTGGAATAGAAAGAAATAAAATTGGAGACTTATTAGTATCCGAAAATACTTGTTATTTGCCAATACACGAAGAAATCGAAAGTTTTATAATATGCAATTTAGAAAGGATTTCTAAAGTTAAGTGTGATGTTGAAATAATTGATAAGGTTGAATTTTTACCTAAATTTACTTTTAAAGAAGAAATTGTTTTAGTTTCTTCTTTAAGAATAGATGGAATTGTTTCAAAGATTATAAATGTATCAAGAGCTAAAGCACAAGGAATGATTGAACAAGGTCAAGTACTTGTAAATTACGTTAAGATAAAAGAAAAGAGTTATGAACTAAAGTCTGAAGAAAGAATTACAATAAGAGGTTTTGGAAAATTTATTTTAGGTAATTCAATCGGAAATACTAAAAGTGGAAAATTAAAGATTATTATAAAGAAATATACATAATTGAGGTGAAAGCATGAAATTAACACCAATGGATATAAACAATAAGGAGTTTAGAAAAGGTCTGAGAGGATATAATTCAGATGAAGTTGATGAGTTTTTGGATGAAGTAGTAGAAAATTATGAAGAACTATATAAAGAAAATGCTAACTTAAAAGAAAAGCTTACAAATTTGAATGAAAAAGTTGATCATTATTCTAAAATTGAAAATACAATACAAAATACGCTATTACTTGCACAAAATGCTGCAGAGCAAGCTAAAAATTCAGCACAAAAAGAAGCTGAATTGTTACTTAAAAATGCGAATGAAACTGCTCAAAAGCTTATGGACAAAGCACATAATGATGTAGTACAAATAAATGATGAATATGAAAAAGTTAAACAAGAATTTATAAAATTTAGAGTTAAATATAGAAATTTTATGAACACACAATTGCAAACCTTCGATGACTTGGAGAAAGATTTTATTAAAAATTACAATGTTTCTGACCCAATTGGAGATGAGGATGTTACTGAAGAAATAGAAGAAAAAGGCATAAACATATCAAATAAAAATTTTGAGCATTTAGAAAATAATGAAGAATTTAAGGAACCTATTTCATTAAATGATGAATTAAATGAAATCAAAAGTTTTTTTGTTCAAGAGGATTAATATAGTTAATTAAATCAGTAAGTTAATATGGTTGAACGTAAATAGATATACTAACTTACTGATTTAATTAATCGAAATAAAAAGCCACTTCTCAATAGTGGCTTTTTTATTTCGATTATTATTATGAGATTTCTGAACTATTGAATTAGCTGGTAATTGTACTTTTTAATAATTGGATATATTAAGTTTCAATTGTAAAGTGTTGGTTTATATATTATAATGTTGAAAGAATATACATAAAAAGAAGGGATTATTGGTTTATGGAGAAAAATGTTTTTATAGTTGATGAAAACGGCAAAGGAGCAAGAATTGATAAATATTTATCTGAAATTTTTGTTGATAAATCAAGATCTTTTATTCAAGGACTTATTGAAAAGGATAGCATCAAGGTTAATGATAAAATTCCTAAAAGTAACTATAAGGTTAAGGCATTTGATGAAATTGAAGTAATATTTAATGAACCAGAAAGATTAAAATTAGATGCTGAAGATATACCGTTAGGCATTTTATACGAAGATGAAGATATAGTAGTTGTAAATAAAGAACAAGGCATGGTTGTACATCCAGCGCCAGGAAATTATAATGGTACACTGGTTAATGCATTACTTTATCATTGCAAGGATTTATCTAGTATTAATGGGGTTATAAGGCCTGGTATAGTCCATAGAATAGATAAAGATACATCGGGCGTTTTAGTAGTGGCTAAAAATGATGATGCTCATAATAAACTTTCTGAACAATTAAAAGACCATTCCATGAAAAGGGAATATTATGCTTTAGTAGAAGGAAGAATAAAAAACGATAAAGGTACTATTGATAAACCACTAGCAAGAAACAAAAAAGATAGGTTAAAGATAGGAATAGTTGAAGGTGGGAAAAGAGCAGTAACCCATTATGAGGTTATTGAAAGATACAATGGATATTCCTTAATTAAATGTATCTTAGAAACTGGGAGGACCCATCAGATAAGAGTACATATGGCTTCAATTGGTTTTCCATTAGTTGGAGATCCTCTTTATGGTTTTAAAAAGCAAAAATTTAAAGTAAAAGGTCAAATGCTGCATGCTAAGACTTTAGGTTTTATTCATCCTAAAAAGAATGAATATATGGAGTTTACTACAGAATTGCCAGAGTATTTTATAATTATCGTAGATAAATTAAGAAATGAACTTAGGTGAGTATATTAATATTTATGGAGGGGTAACATGAAATTAAAAGCAGTGCTACTAGATGAAAAAGCTATAAATAGAACATTAATTAGAATTTCACATGAAATAATTGAAAGAAACAAAGGTGTAGAGGATTTAGTTTTACTTGGAATTAAAACTAGAGGATATCCACTTGCTAAAAGAATATCAAATTACATTAAGGGAATTGAAGGAAAAGAGGTTCCAGTTGGATCTGTTGATATAACATTATATAGAGATGATCTGAGTATTGTAAATGAAAAGGTGGAAGCTCACAATTTAGATTTAGGGCTTGAAATAAAAGATAAAAAAATAGTAATAATAGATGATGTTTTATATACATGTAGAACTGCAAGAGCTGCTATTGATGCTGTTATAGACGTAAATAGGCCTACAGGTATACAGTTAGCAGTGCTTATAGATAGAGGTCATAAGGAATTGCCTATTCGTGCAGATTATGTAGGGAAAAATATTCCTACTTCAAAAAATGAAATCATTGCAGTTTCATTAAAGGAAATTGACGGAGATGATTCAGTTAAGATATATGAGGGAAATATTAATGAATAAAGGGAGAACACAATATAATGTATGATTTAATTGCAACAAGTACCTTCGGAATAGAAAGTATAACAGCAAAAGAACTAAAAGCGCTTGGATATGAAGATTTAAAAATTGAAAATGGTAAAGTAACTTTTGAGGGTGATGAAATGGATATAGCAATATGTAATATTCATTTGAGAACGGCAGATAGAGTGCTTATAAAAATGGCCGAATTTGAAGCGAAATCCTTCGAAGAATTGTTCCAAGGTACAAAAAAAGTTGATTGGAGTAAAATAATTCCCATTGATGGGGTTATGCATGTTGTTGGGAAAAGTGTTAAATCAACACTACATAGTGTGCCGGATTGTCAATCAATTGTAAAAAAAGCTGTAATTAAGAGCATGAGTGAAAGTTATGGAATAGAGACGTTTAGTGAAACTGGGCCTGTATTTAAAATAGAAGTAGCTATATTAAAGGATATAGTTACCCTTACAATAGATACTACTGGACCGGGATTACATAAAAGAGGGTACAGGGAACTTGCAGGAATAGCACCCTTAAAAGAAACATTAGCTGCATCTTTAATTTTAATATCTAGATGGAATGAAAATTTTGAACTTATTGATCCGTTTTGTGGGTCAGGAACTATATTAATAGAAGCTGCTATGATAGCTCAAAATATTGCTCCAGGAGTAAATAGGAGTTTTGTATGTGAAACTTGGCCATCTATAGGTGATAACACTTTTAATATAGTGAGAGATGGTGCTAGAAAGTCAGAAAAAAATAATGATATAAAATTAATAGGCTATGATATAGATTATAAAGTTCTTAAAGTTGCTATGGAAAATGCTAAAAAAGCCAAAGTAGATAAGTATATAGAATTTCAGAAAAGGGATTTTATGGAGTTTTCAACTTCTAGAAAGTATGGATTTATAATTTCAAATCCACCTTATGGAGAGAGAATTGGTGAAAAGGAAATATTAAATACTCTTTATAAGTATATGGGAAATACAAAGAAAAGGTTAGAAAATTGGGATTTTAATATATTAACTTCCTTTGAAACTTTTGAAAAAGTATTTGGATTAAAGTCTACTAAGAATAGAAAATTATATAACGGTAAAATTAAATGCTATTATTATCAATATTTTGACAATGAAAAAATTAAAAATCAAGGAGATATTTTAATAAATAAGTTAATAAATTAAAGATATTTTAATTTAAATTTAATTAATTTAAGATAATTAGGTTAAAAAGTTATTTATCGAAGTTTATGAACTAAGAGGTGTAAATATATTTACAAAATTTTATGCCAGTGATAAAATTAGCTTAAGTAAAATATGGTAGCAAAGGTGCTAACAATTTAAGAATTGTTAGCACCTTTTTTGTTCTAAATTATATATCTACGAACTTAGAAATAATAGTATTTTATATGTATGAATTAAGGAAGGAGTTCAAATAATGGCAGAGGTATATCAAAGGATGGCGGAAAAAATACCCAATATGAGTAAAGCACAAGAAAAAATAGCAAAATATATATTAGCGCATCCAAACAGCACGCCTTTTTTAACTGTAGAAAAATTAGCGAAGCTATCTGGAGTTAGTATTGCAACTGTTACGAGATTTGTAATCTTTCTAGGATATAAGGGATATCCAGAATTTTTAAAGGATACTCAGGAATCCATGCAACAGCAAGTGTCTAAAACTGAACGTATAAAAAATGAATTTGATGGAAATTGTAATGAAGAAAAAGAGGTATATAGTATATTTGAAGAGGATTTAAATAATATTAAATTGACTATGGAAGAGTTAGATTTATATGAATTAAAAAAGGCAGTTAATTTATTGATAAATGCAAAAAAAATATATATAGTTGCAAGAAGAAGTGCTTTAATACTTGGGTCATTTTTGAAGTATTATTTAGATTTAATGTTTAACAATGTTAATTTAATTGAAAACATAGAACAGATACCAAAACAAATTAATGGATTTAATGAAGAGGAAGTAATTATCGGAATTAGTTTTGAAAAATATACTAGAAGTACTGTAGAAATTTTTACACATTTAAAGAACCAAGGGGTTACAACTATAGCTATTACAGATAATATGTTATCGCCACTAGTTCCACATGCAGATGTTACATTAACAGCACTGAGTAAAGGTTCCACTCAGATAGAATCTTTTGCAGCACCACTTAGTTTAATTAATGCTCTAATTAGTTCAATTGAAAAGGAAAAGAAAGACTATTTTAATAGTAATATAGAATTGTTAGAAGAAGCATGGAAAAAATTTGACTTATTTATTTAAACTTGTTCTATAACTTGCCGAAAGAACTGGTAGCCTTTTGCTCGGTTGCTAGAGAATGTAATTGTGGATTTCTATCGGTAGAAGTTGCACCCATTTCAGCTTGCTCCAATTATACAATTTGACAAGCTGAAATTGAACAACTTCTACCGAAGAAATGACTACAATAACATTCTCAATGCAACACTACGCAAAAGACTACCAGTTCTTTCTAGTATGAGATATTTTTCTAAGTTTAAATATAATTAGTAGTTTGCTATATTTAGATAAAGTTAACTTTTAAATTTTTCATTAAAATCGCTAGGATTTATAATTAAAGTTTTATTGGTATGGTAAATTACCATACCTGGCTTTGATCCATTAGGCTTTTTTAATTCTTTTACTTTGGTGTAATCGATAGGTAATTTTGAAGAAGCCTTTCCCTTACTATAGTAACCAGCAATTATAGCTGCTTCTTCAAGAGTTCTATCAGGAACATCAAAAGAGCAAATAATGACATGAGAACCTGGAATATCCTTTGCATGTAACCACAAGTAATTTTTGTTTGCAAATTTTAAACTCAAATAATCATTTTGTAAATTATTCTTTCCGACGTAGATATCAATCCCATCACTTGAAACAAAATGATGAGGTTTAGAAGACTTTGATTGTTTTGAATTTTTATTATTTTTCCTATATCGAATATATCCAGTTTCAATTAATTCATTTTTAATTTCATCAATTTCATTATAACTTTCTGCATTTAGGATATTTGTAAGAACCGAATTTAAATATTCAATTTCCTGCATATTTTTTTCAAGCTGAGCCTTAGCATATTCTTCTGATATTTTTAGTTTATTATATTTTTTATAGTAGCGTTGAACATTTTCGGAAGGAGTTTTTGTTTTATCTAGAGTTATTTTAATATATTCTTCTTCATTTTCATTATAAAAATTGAGCAAAGTACACTCAACATCACCTTTGTTTATAGTATAAATATACGAAGTTAAGAGATCACCTTTAATTTTTAAACTTTCTTTTTCTGTACATTCCTTAAGAGTTTCATTAAGGATTTTTGATTTTTTATTACATCTTTCAATATTTGTATGAATAAGTTTTTGCAAATCAGTAGATTTATTTTGAAGCCTATCTTGTTTATCTTTATTTTCAAAAAATACATCCATTAATGTATTAGGATCATTATGCTGTACTGATAGAAATTCTTTCTCTAAGGAATTTAACTTTAATGAATAAAAGTCCTTAACTATTCCACTACTGTCTGTATAAATATTATAAGATATATTATTGTCTAGGTTATTTATGAATATCTTAAATTTTTCATAAATCTCATGGGTTGTAGGTGAATTATTATCCTTTGTAGTGTTATAATATAAATCATTGGATAATAGTTTACTAATTCCAGTAAAGCAATTAGAATAAAATTTATCATCAAAAATAATAGAATTTTTACTTATAAAGGAATTTAGGTCTTCATAGGTAAAAGAAAAAGGGTTTAATTTAGTTGATATAGGTGGATAAACAAAATTAACTCCAGGATATAGCACTCTATAGGTGTTTATATCGGCTGTAATATGTTTTATCGATTCCATTACTTTATTATCTCTATTTCTGACTAAAGTTATGTTAGAATGGCGTCCCATAATTTCAATAACAAGGGAATACACGCTATCAAAACCAAGTTCATCTCTGTTTTCAATTTCTATTATTAAAATTCTATCGCTATCCTTTTGGGTAATATTTGTAATTCTCCCTCCTAAAATGTATTTCCTAAGAACCATTAAATACATAGGAGCTTTTATTGGATTTTCCTTAACAATGTTAGTTAAATGAATTCTAGGAAATCTAGGAGATGCAGAAATTAAAAGTTTTAAGTTTTTACGATCTTTTCGTAAGGTTAAAATAATTTCATCTTTTTCCGGTTGATTTATTTTATCTATTTTTGAATTCAATAATGATTTTTGAAAATCATTCATTAAACTATATAAATATATACCATCTAATGCCATTTTGTGTCATCCTTTCTTGCTATAACTAAGAATAGTATAACATTAATACTAGATAATTATCAAATATTAGCAAATTGTAAGTAGGAAAAAGGTTTGCAATATGGAATTTATGGTTATTAAACAGTCAAAAATATTAATATATATGTAGAATGTAAATAAGGATTTAACTTTAACAAAAAAAATATAAAAATTTTATAAAAAATGTATAGAAAATTTGAGAAATAAGTTATAATTTAAACTTAGTGGTATTATTAAATGAATAAAAAGCCATTTAATTATTAATACTTATAAGCTATGTAAGAAAAATTGTTACTGAGGGGGAATTTAAATGAATTTTTATAAAATGCAAGGGGCTGGAAATGACTTTGTATTTATTGAAGACTTTAATAATGAAATAATGGAAGAGTGTTTACTTGCAAAAAAACTTTGTGATAGGCATTTTGGAATAGGGGCTGATGGACTAGTAATTGTAAGAAAATCAGAATTAGCAAATGCCAAGATGGTTATAATAAACGCAGATGGTTCAAGAGCTAATATGTGTGGAAATGCTATAAGATGTTTCGGAAAATATGTGTATGAACATGAAATAACTGACGGTGTTAAATTTTCAGTTGAAACTGGTGACGGGATTAAAGAAATAGAAATAATTTTAGAAAATGATAAGGTTAAATATGTAAGGGTGTATATGGGAAAACCATCATATAGTGGATATGATATACCTTTAGTTAACATGGAAAGTCTCATTGAGCAAGATATTTCTGTAGATAATAAAACTTATAATATGACTACGCTATTAATGGGGGTTCCACATACAGTTATTTTTGAAAAAAATGAAGAATATAATGTTGTAGCAGATGGATCAAAAATAGAAAAACTAGATTTATTTAAAGAAGGAAGTAATGTGAATTTTGTAAAGATAATTGATGATACCCATATAAGGGTAAATACATGGGAAAGAGGTGCAGGAGCGACCCTTGCCTGTGGTACTGGTTGTAGTGCAGCGGTAGTAGTAGCTAAGAAATTAGGACTTGTAGATAAGAACAAGGAGATATTTGCAAAAGCGCCAGGTGGGGAATTAGTTATAGAAGTTTTAGGTGATGATGTATATATGAAAGGTCCTGCAGAAGTATCTTTTGAAGGTGAAATTTCTTTATAAAAAATAGCAAATAATGAGGGAATAGAAAATGAAATTATCAAAAATAAAGTATTTAGGGGTTTTAGCTTTAGTTGTTATTCCTCTGTTTATGTTAGGATGTTCATCTCCCCAAGAGAAAAAAACAACTAATGTGGCAGAGGATATTAAATTGAATTCAGGAGCTATATTAAAATTTGAAGACGGAAATTATAAATTATACAATTATCAAAATCAAAAATATTCACCAGTAAAAAATAATTATAGTATTTCTTCATATGATAAAAGCAGTTCAACTTATGTTTATACTGATGGAGGAAAAAATTATATAGTTCGTGATAATAAGGAATATGAAATTAAAGATTCAAATTATAGTAGTCTTAAGTTATCTAAAGGTGGTGAATATATATCGTATTTTATAGATGATAATGGGCTAAAATTGAAAGTGTTTAATACAAATGGAAATAAGCCTATGGAAATTAAGTCAAATGTGTCTATATCAGGTGTACTATATGATTGGTATGATAGTAATACATTAATTTATTACGGCGTTAGTAATGATGGAGTAAATGGATTATTTACGTATAATATAAAAGAAGATAAAGAAGAATTACTTTATAACATTAAAGAAGGATTTTTAGCATTTTTAAAAGGAACTGATGATAATGTGGTATTTTTGCAAATATCCTTAGAAAACAAAAAACAATTAATTATGATAGATAAGAAATCAAAAGATATTAAGCTTTTAACAGATAAGGTATTAGAACTAACTGATATAGTTATGAATAATGGAAATTTGTATTTCACCGGGAAAGCTTCCAATAATATAAATTCCTTATATGAATTAATAAATAATACACCTAAAAGATTAGTTTACGATTTCCCAACTGTAGTAAAAATAGATAAAGGATTAAGAGTAGATGAAAATGGAAATATCATATTTATAGGATCTGATGGTGGAGATACTGCGGAGGAGCAAATTTATACATATACACAAGATGGAAGCATAAGTGCCATAGCTAAGAATTCAACGGATTATGTATTTTTGGAATACATAAATTAATATGGATAACTACCACGTAATCTAGAGTTATGTGGTGGCTAACCGAAATCAAATACGTTTTTATTCCGCAGGACTATGAAAATTCCGCTGAAAGCACTAAATGAAAGCTTGTACCCACGTTAGCTTGCTCTGAATATTCATTCAGACAAGCTAAAGTGGAACAAACTTTCATTTAGTGCTTTTTGCAGCGAAATTTTCAAATGCCTGCTTCACAAAAATGTATTTGATTTCTGGTTCAGACATACACTTGGAGTCTAGTAACTATGTATAAATGTTACAGTTATTTTTTGTTAAGCATTTGAAAGCTTGATGTATAGAACCAACTTTTAAATATATATATATGTTGCAAAATGAAAATTTCAAGAATATTTATTAAGAAAATATATCCATTAATATAAATTGATTAAAAGATTAAAACTAAGATATAAAATAAAATTATAGCGAGGTTTTAAATATGAATGTTTTAGTTCTTAACAAAATTACCGGGCATGAAAATGAGATTAATGAAATAAAAACTGCTTTAAAATATACAAAAAATATAAGATTATATAAAAGAAATTATGTATTGCTCAAACATTTTGAAGGTTTTACCAATAGAAAAATAGCTGAATTGGAAAATATAGAGGAGCATACTGTTTCAATTTATATAAAAAATTATAAAGCAAAAGGGTTAGATGGCTTAAATATTGCCCACGGCGGCGGGGCTAGCAAAAAATCAATGAAGAACAGGAAAAAATAATAGTAGAA
Source organism: Clostridium sp. (assembly GCA_031292145.1). Taxonomy (GTDB): domain Bacteria; phylum Bacillota; class Clostridia; order Clostridiales; family Clostridiaceae; genus Clostridium. The sequence continues at coordinate 140,590 of JARLHR010000111.1, forward strand.
ACTATTACTACAAAAACACCAGAAGATGTTGGTTTTGAATCTAAAAAGAATTGGACTATTGAATTGATAAGACAATGGGTTATTAAAGAATTTAATATATCAATGTCACACAGGGGAATAGCCTATGTATTGCACAGATTAAATTTAAGTTATACTAGACCAACTTACGTCCTTGCAAAAGCTGATAAAGAAAAGCAAGAAAAATTTAAAAATGACTTTGAAGTTCTAAAAAAATGCCTTAATGGCTCAGTTGATATTATTTTATCAAAATTAGTTCGATTTGCTGCATTTATATATAAATTTAAAGTTAGAACAGACAAATTTTTAAAAACTAATAATTTTCTTAGCTTTTGGTAATAGGTGGAAACGTAATGATTATATTGAACTTGAATTTATCTTAAATTTAATAATATTTATTTTTTTGGTCAGAAAATGAGATTAAATAACGAATAGTATTAAGTAAAGAAAAAAATATATAATTATGTTTAAACATGAAAACAAGGAGTGTATTGGAAAATGAAAACTAGATTAATTAAAAAAGTTATGACATTAGCAATTGCAACAAGCACTGCTATAGGGATGTTCTCTATAGGTGCTTCAGCATCATGGAGACAAGATGGTCATGGCTGGTGGAATTCAAAAGGAAATGGTTATTCAGTTGGATGGGAACAAGTTGAAGGTAATTGGTTCTACTTTAATAATGATGGATATATGAAAACTGGTTGGCTTAAAGACGGGGACAAGTGGTACTTTTTAAATTCAAATGGAAATATGACGACTGGCTGGCTTAATGAAGGAGGTAAATGGTATTATTTAAATCAAAACGGAGATATGGCAACTGGTTGGATTCACGACGGAAACAAATGGTATTACTTAAATAAAAGTGGCGATATGCTATACAATGCATTTATTGATGGATATCGATTAGGTTCTGAGGGTGCTTGGATAGATGGCAATTTAGATAATGTTACTACAGGTGCAGCAGCAAATGTTATTGTAGACCCAACAATAAATACTACTACAGGTGCAGCAGTAACTGTACCTTTAAACAATAATTATGCTAATAATTATTTAGATAAATTCAACAAGGAACAAGAAAAGGTGGAAAAGTTTTTAGATAAAACCAAGGAAAAACTAGATGAGCAAGCTCAAAAAATGCAACAAAAATTAGATCAAACTTGGTAGTATTTGAATAGATAAAAATTATTATAAGTTTTATATTAAAGTCTACATAGAATTATACTTAACATAAAATTAAAAATTTTAAGGGTATGGGAGTTATTTAAACTGTACCCTTTATTATTTGCGATATAGAGAAAATGTTTACAGCTGACACATCATTGACAAAAACGAATGATAATCTATTTATTAGAGAGGACAATGGGTGTCTATAATTGAAAAATGAATTTAGTAACCATAAAAATGATAATGTTTACTATGATTATAAAATTGTAATTATTTTAGGACTAAAATTATACCTATATGATTGTATATATGATAGGAAAGTGGGGTGAGATAAATGGGGAATATAATGAAAATTAATATATATGTAGAAGCCAAAAAGAACAACAAATTAAACTTAGAAACTGTAGAAGACGTCATTCAGGAGTATAACAGTTGGTTAAAAAAGACCAATAGAGAGGACAAAATAGAAAACTATGAGGAATTTTTACAAGCTAAATAATTATTTTTAAAGGGTAGTAGACAGTAGAAATATTGTTTGCCACCCTTATTTTTATTTTGTGATGAACAATTTGAATTTATAAAGAATATTGAGAACTTTATTTCTCAGATAAGGGAAGCTAATTTTTATGGAAAAGAAATAAATGAGTGGTTATTTACATGCTGTTACAAAGGTAGTACAGGTTCAATAATTCAAAACGCGCAAGAAAAATATAAATTATTTAGGGAAAAATTAATTGCTATTGATGGATGTGAGTTAGGGTCAAATATAATTACAATGAAAAACGTTCATAATAACAAAATGATTAATGTAGCATTAGATAATATAGAATCAAGTTATAAGCAAATATATTCCATAACTAAATTGCAAGATGAAATTAGTATAGTTAATAATTTTTCTGCATGTTTAAATTATTTCGATGATATAACCAATCAATATAGGAAAATAATTCTTTTAATACAATATGTTAATTTAATAAATACAGATTTATCTAAAGGAATAGAAGAAGTTCCTTTAAGAATAAGATCATTATAGCGTAGGTTTTGATGAAAATGTTGAAACTACTTTATATTAGGAATTCAACATCAATTTTTATAGTCTATCCTAAATTTATTTAGAAGAACAAGCGAGAAATAGGTTCTGAATATTAGTACATTTGGATGGACACAATAGAATAAATTGCATATATTAATAGGAGAAATTAACTCTGCAACAACAGTTGATGCAGTAAATACTATTATATGGCAGGTGATTCTATGAAAAATGGTGATATATGTTTAAAAAGAGGCACAGGAATAATAAGTGATGCCATAGAAGAATTTGAGAATAGTAAATATAGTCATGCCACTACTTTTATTGATGGACAACTCATTGAAGCAGAAGGGTTTGAGAAAACAGGATATGTTCCAATTAATAAATATAAGGGGCAATTAGACATATTTAATTGTAATAGTTTAACAGATGAACAACGACAAGGTATAAAAGATTTTCTTAGTAAACAAGTAGGTACACGATATGATTATTTGTTACTAATCATTGAGGCAATAAGATATGCATTGCATGTAACTTTGCCTTATAAAGAGCCATTTCATAGACATATATGTTCAACATTGGTAGCTGATGCTTATAAAATAGTAGGAATAGATTTATGCCCTGGTATTAAATATCCATCACCAAAAGATATATCAGAATCAAAATTATTAAGGAAAGTTAGTACGTTTTAGTAATTTAGAACTAACTCACTAAAAGCGACGGCTTTAGCATTATCCATAATATAAATTTTAAATTTATATTTATTGTTCTTATATTTTGTCATAACAGCGAATATAAAAGCAATAGTCAGAATTAGTTCTGATATGCTCTATTTTTTGAGGAATATAAAGAGGGTATATAATATTTTAGGAAAAGTATTTGCTATAATGCCTAATATACTAATTTTACAATAAAAATGTTACTCAAAATTTAAAAGGGACTATATATAAAATATAATTCCAGCAATGAAAGGCTTATAATTAGAGCGTGGAAAATATCTTATCTAAGATATTTTATATTAAATATATCTAAATAAATAACTAAAGGCAGTAAATTATCAATTAATCTACTGCCTTTTGCAACCTGCCAAGCTATAAAGATTGGCAATTATATTATTAGTAAAGTGCATAAAATTATACTATAGATTATTTTGTTTTAGAGTAATATAATATTTACATTGTAATGCTCAGGTGGTGATTTTATGAGTAATATAACTAAGGATACAATAATGGAAACAATAAAAGGTCTTCCGGAGGAGCAACAAGAGATCGTATTACATTTAGTAGAAATATTTGAAGGGGAAGAAGAAGTAATTAATGAGTACGTAAAAAACGAATTAAATAAATCGAAATAAGGTAGCAATGGCAATGAATCGTTGCTACCTTTTTTAAAATACTATATTAGGAGATAATATGATACTTACATATATGATTATCGCCAGAAGAGATTGAATTTAATCAATGAATTTTAGGTTGATTTTAGAATCAATTAGACTACAGCTTTTAAGCTATTAAAAAAAGAATGTGATAATAATTATTAAAAGATATATAATATTTTATAACAATGTGATATTATATTATTAATCCCAAAAAACCAAAAGATAATTCTACAAAGATGCAGCTATTAATTTGGCTGCATTTTTCTGCATAAAAATAGAGATAATATTAGAACATTTAATTAAAATCTGAAATAATAATAGAAGATTTGCATAAAAAAATTGATACTTTAATGGAAAATCAAGAGGAAAGCAGAAGAACTCATGAATTATTATTAAGCACAATAGAAGAATTAAGAAAGCAGTTAGGGAAATAAATTTTCTTATGGGCAGAAAAATAAAGCTAAGTTTGATTTGTTAGCTTTATTTTTTTGCGTAAAAATAGAGATAGTATTTAGGTTTATGCGGAGAGGTAAAATACTATCTCTATAACAGAAAAGTTATGTTTCAATAGGTATTATTGACGAAAATTACAAACGATATACAATTGTGGTACAGAAAAGAGGATGATAAATTTATGAATAAGAAAATATTTACAAGTTTTTTAATAACACTAATACTATTGGTGTGTGCGGGATTTACTCAAAATGCTTATGCATCATCTGGATGGCAAGAAATTTATACTGGATGGGTTTACTTTGAAAATGAAACGATACAGCATTTCAGTTAAAACAAGGTATTCTTACAAGACTTGATACTAGCGAAATAGTAAATACTAAATATACTTATGAGCAATGCAAAGATATAGCAGATACATACTTTGATAATTCACATGTTAATGAATATAAATTTACTGTTAATTCAGATCAAAAACTTAATGAATATGGAGAATATTATTTTACATTTTATTCAACTACAACAAATGCTCAAGAAGATTCTTATTATGTAAGTGCTATAAACGGATAAGTTAGGAGATAAAAATGAAAGCTAGGATTAAATTATTTTTCAGAGATTCTTTTTCAAAGTAAAAAATTATATTATATTGAATCTCTGACTTGGATATTTAATTGTTTAATAAGTTTTTAAACATACTTTAAAAGAAATTATTTGGAAAAAATACAAAGCATGTATAATTATCAAATTTCAAGTCTATAATTTACATTAAATAGTAAAGAACGTGAATGGAGGGACTTGAAATTAAAGAATATAGAATTGAAGATGTTGATTTAAATACAGCGAGAGATTTAAGAAAAGAAATATGTGAAAAGTATAAGATTATTCCAATAAAAGAAAAATCAAATGAAGTTATAGTTTTAGCATATGAAGAAACTGAAGAAGCAAAAGAATATTTAAAATTTATATATAACAAAAATATAGTTATAAAAGAGATTGATGAAAAGAATTACGATAATTTAAAATCAATTATCTTTGGTGATGAAGACAAAGACTTAGAGGAAGTATTAATATTTAATGCAATAAAAGATAAAGCGAGTGATATACATTTAGAGCCACAAAAGAATTGCACTTATGTAAGATATAGAATTAATGGGAGTTTAACCTTAGTTCATAAAATTGATCCAAAGGAATATGTTACGCTAGCATCGAAGATAAAACTTAAAGCTAATATGGATATAACTGAAAAGAGAAAACCACAAGATGGAAAGATAATGATTTATTATAATAATTTAAAATATGATTTAAGAGTTTCATCCATCCCTGTGGTTTATGGAGAAAAATTAGTTATAAGAATATTATATTCTGATAATTTTGCGTATAAACTTGAGGACTTAGGATTTTTAGAAAATCAAATCAAATTAATTAGAAAAATCATATCCATGAAAAACGGACTGATTTTATCTTGTGGTCCGACTGGTACGCGTATAAAAGTGCAACAAAAGGGAATCAGCATGAACATCTTTTAAGAAAGCTTGAATACTTGTTTTTTTTTATCCTCGCTAGAGCCAAGTGGGTAGATATGTAATGTCTCATCATCATTATTATAAACTATCTTATCAACTAAGTAATTAATTATTCTTCTTTGATTCTCAAGTGATTCATTTTTTATATTAATACATTTATCTAGTACTGCACTAATAAATTTAGAATCAAAAAGTTCAGATGAGTCATTTTGAATACTTTCATTAGCAGAATTTAATTCGGATTCTAAAGTTTGAATTTCTTTTTTTATTTGCCTAATTTTATCCATAAGGATATCAGTTAAATCATCAGCTATAGCTAACTTTTCAACAAGACCATTTAATTGTTTTGTTTTCACAGCTATTTGTTTTTCAATACTAGCTTTTTTATTTTTTTCAGTTTTTATTGAATTATGTTCTTTCTTTAAGCGTTGAATTCTATTTAAGAATTCTTTTTTGTTCGTCCAGCATGTTTGCTGAGCCGACAGGCTGAAAGAAGCCTGCGTCGCCGTCCCGATAGGAAGACAACTCGAATGCAAGTGCGTTGCTGGCAACGGTAATGTATGAAGGAA
>JARLHR010000112.1 GCA_031292145.1 Clostridium sp.
AAAAAATGGTTATTGAAACAGCTGTAATAATAACAATTGTTGTCACTGGGGGAACGTTGATTGGGTATATCTCAAGGCTTTTATTCGCAAGTAAATGCACTAATTGTGATATTGGATGCATACACGTTAATAGAAACACATCACAAGAAAAACAAGATATTAGCAATCCACGATTACAAGTATCAAATGCTTCAAAATCAGATTAATTTCATATCTGATAAATATTGTTTTGAATCAGGTTGGACAATTTTATTTAATTTATTTTCAATAGTGGTTAGTTTTCTAATCACTGTTTTTTTTACTGTGGTATTTTCCGCCTGTTTTAATAGTGGTACAATTTCCGAATTATTTACTAGTTTTTTGTTGGCAAGCAGACCCAGTTTATTAATAAAATCGTCAATTTCGTTATCAATATTTTTAAATGAGACTTTTCCTCTATTTTCCAACAAGTAAATTAATGTGTCAATACTTCCCATTACTTGATTCATTGCTCCTGCTTCACTATTAAATAATGGAACAAATTTCTTATTATTGTTGGACTTTACAAACATTCTTTTTGCCATTTTATAATAGTTTCCTTCTTCTTTAAACTTTTGAATATCTTCATCTAAACTTTTAGGTTGAAATAATTCATATTTATTGAGCAATGTGTTATTATTGTAAAATTGGTATGTAGTACTAAAATCCAAATATACACTATTTATGTATGCAATAACATCAATCTTAAATAAACTTGGTTCTGTAAACGTGTTTCTCAATTTAACTCCATCTTTGACACCTTTTAATATGTCGTTTGGTTTCCATTTTAGAGGTTTATTATTGACTTTTCCTGCGACAATTTTTCCAATAATTACATTTTTCATCTTCATCAATCTTTTTATTATTTCTTTAAATTGCTTTTCCAGATTATTAATACATTCTTCCGTATTTTTGTATTTTGATTGTACTTTTTCAAAACAGTCTACATCTGATGGATACAATAAACCGCGCATTGAGTACGTACCTTCAATATATACATTTTTATGACTGAATGCCATTGCATAAATAATTACTAAATATTGCTCTGGATAGTCAGATGGAAATTTCTTTTTTATAGTATTTGATATCATATATACATAGGAGTGAAAATTATTTTATTAATCCTTTGTTCTTACAAAACTTGAACATTTTTGTTAAATCCTCATCATTTGCCCTCATTTGGTCAAGACGAGAACCATATACAGTTTTGAATTCATTTCGATAAGTTTCACCAATTTTTTGTTTTAATTCTGATGAAGTCCATCCATTTATTGTTTTAAATCTACCATTATTACTAATATTAATGGGATACTCAAGTGGCTCTGCGACTGCTTCTTCTTCTTTTTCTTCTGGAGCAGGAAACATTGGTGGCGGTAGTATTTCACCTTTATGATGTGTTGGTTTGACATTGACAGTTTTTGTTTTTGGACTTTGAAATGAAGGATGAGCGATTCCTTCAGAGTGTTTTTGTATTTCGCTAATAATTTTGTGTTCACTGAATCCATTGTCCTGTAATAATTTAATAATATCGCGTTCAACTTGTTCATACAATTGTTCCAAACGATTATTTAGTTCACTTAAGTGTACTTCTTTTTCTAGCAAAGTACTATCATGATGATTTTCATAATAATTTATTTGATGATTATAAGCCGTTTGATTATCATCTAGCTCTTTATGGTATTTTTCTTGTGCAGAATTCAATTTTGCTATTCTTGCTCTTTTTGATTCTATTGTGACTTTTCTTCCTGCATGATGTGCCTCTATTTTTCGGACTTCCTCGTTATACTTCTCCTCTGCAAGAATATCTTTCTCCTCCCGTTGCCTTTGCATTTCCGTCAAGTTCCTTTCACGTGCTAGTTTTTGTTCCTGAATGGTTTTTTCTATTTCATCCATTCTAATTTCTATATGTCTAGTTGTTTCATGAAAATACTTAACAAGTTGCTCATACACATACATAGTATCCTGAAGCTCTTTTTTATTATGAGCTTTCTTCATTTTCGCTTCTAAAAATGCTCTAACCATGTTTATTTTCTTTTGTTCTTCTTTTTTCTGTTTTAAATAGTCTTGGTAGGTTCTATCATATCTCAATTTATCTTTTACTTTTTCTTCAGTCATTCCAAAATCTT
>JARLHR010000113.1 GCA_031292145.1 Clostridium sp.
ACCTAAATAATTTTCAATTGTTGTTATTCTTGTATCTAAATTTTGATTGCCAAGCCAAATAGATGAACATTGAATTTGTACGGTTTGTAAATTTGGTATGACAGCTGAACTGCCGTTTGTTGTAATATTTATACCTCCAACACTTAAACTATTTGCACTCATAGCATCGACTCCAACAATATTTTTATTTCCTGCATTATTGCCAACAGTTAGTACAGATGATAAATTTTGTACTTGTCCTTCACCACTTTGTATATCACTCACCAAATTTTGTAAGTTTTCAATTGCATTTGTATTTGTAACAATAGCTTGTGTCAATACCGAATCAATTAAATTAGCATTTGAGTCAAATTTTAATAAAGATTGTCCGCTTTGATTTGTCACTGTGTAATTCCCTGATGTATCAATTGTATGGACAACATTATTATTTTGATTTCCAACAGTCAAAACACTTATTGTCTCACTTTTTGAGACTTCATTAGGAAAATACATAGTTCCATTTTGATAGAAATTCGATAAGCTCATAAATTGTATTTATATAGTATATTCTGAAAATAAATATATTATTTTAATATTTCTGCGTTATATTCTGTTAGCATCATCATAGAGACTTTTCTTCTTATAACAACCCATCTTGATTTATTCTCTTTAATTCTAGTTACTGTTTCTTTATTCAATCCCAATTTTTTATTGCAGAAATACATTAAATTATCGAATAGAATTCCTTCTGGAAATAAACAGAAATATTCACATTCTTTCAATACAGTTTCATGTTTCTTAGCACCATATAAATCGTGACTTGATATTATTATCGATACACCAAATTTACGACTATTATTCAATAAATTATCCATGAGACTTTTACATGCTTCAAATTGGCTACGTCCTGCTTTTTTTACTTTTCGTTTATCAAGGGCATCCACATCGTCAAAAAATACAAGGCATGGATTAGACGAAAAACTTTCCCATGTTATTGGATTTTCTTCATCCATTAATTCTTCTATGGTTATTTGTTCCATGAATCCACGTATTTCTTTTAAGCTTTCATCATTATCTTTATTTTGTTGTGAAATAAAATATATTTTATTTTTCGGATAAAGTTCGCTGTATAAAAGTATGTAATTTTTACAGAAATATGTTTTACCTGAACCACTTTCACCAGCTACAAATAACGTACTTCTAAATCTTCCGTCTTTCATATCTTTTGGCATTAATGGTGTTAGTTCAAATTTACTATCGGGAGGTAATTGAATTAGATTACTTTCATCTTTTCTCTTTTTTAAAGTTTCGTACAAAGTGGTGTATTTTTCATCTTCATCTGCAAATGGCTCACCATTACTTAAATGTTTATATAATTTATCAATAATTTTATTACGTCCTTTATCTCTCATGTTTATGTGTTTTGAAATTTCATCTTTTGAAATATTTTTCTTTGTAGTTATTGCATTTTTGTCATCTCGCCCATTCAAATACAGTATTTTATTGTTTAATAGTTTGGATTTACTATTTACAATTGCAACTCCAAAACCATTTTCACTCTTATCCCACGATAAACTCATTTCGATTATATACTATACTTAGAAAATTTGATTTATCAAAAAATACAATTTATATTTAAATAAATCTGAATGGAAATAAATACAGAATTATAATCTCTATTATAAATTATTTTCTATTAGAATAATATACAATGTTAAGTCGAAGAATACGATTCGAAACTGAACCAAAAACTACTAGGTATGTTGCACCTAAAATAAAAACAGTCTTAGGAGGGAAAAAAATAAAAACGCATAAGGGAATGTATGCAGTTTCTAGCAAACAACTAATGAATAAAGCTTTAAAATCTGAAATTCAAGAGGTTTTAAGACGTCATAAAGTAAAGGGCATGAGAAAACATATGGCTCATATGGCTGGTTCTGGCTTATTCGATATTATTAAAAA
>JARLHR010000114.1 GCA_031292145.1 Clostridium sp.
AGGTTTATTTCAGTGCGTTTAAAAGTCAGAAATCTTTCAATAATTGATGTGGGATTTTAAACATTTGGAAATTTACTGGTTTAAACCGAAAAGGAGCATCGCTCATGATTAAAATTTAATCATTTTGCGACACTCTCTTTTAATTTGCTTTATTTATAGCCAATGAATTCTTCTGTTTCGCATTACATATAATGAAAGGGTTATTCGGTATCTATTACAGCATCTTTATAAAACTGTTGCTTTTCAAATTCTTTTATAGGATTCTGTATTAACTTCGGAATATTTGTAGTACCAGCTTCTTTAGCTATACGGTAGTATTCACATTTGTAGTTAATTAAATCTAGTGATTTCTGAAGAATAGCCATTTGACGTTCGGTCTCACTCTTTCGTTCCAAAAACATTTCATAGCGTTGGTCGATAGTAGAGTCACCTTTTTCGCACCACTCAAAGAAGGTTTTGATTTCTTTTAATTCCATTCCAGTGTTTTTCAAACATTCTATCATATTTAACCAACGAACATCCATGTCACTGAATACACGAATGTTACCATTTGTACGCTCAACCAAAGGAAGAAGTCCTTTCTTATCGTAATATCTTAAAGTCGAAATGGGAATTCCAAGCATTTCAGAAACTTCACCAATTGAATATGTCATATTTTTCACCTCAAAAAATCATTTTACCCAAAAGTATTAAAGTAAGTATTTAATTATTATATAGCCTAAACCTAACTTGAGGTCAATATTTATTTTTTGTTGATTTGTAAATACTAGCAAGAAAAGAAATAACATTTTTAAGAATGAAAAAATATTAAAAAAATATAAAAAAGTACTTGACCTAAAGTTAGATTTAGGTATTAAGATATGAACTATAGTATTTTGTGTTGCAAATTATATTAGTATGAAATGTGCAACAAATGCAGTAAACAGTGTGAAATTTGGAGGAGATATCAATGAGTAATTTAGAAGAATTAAAGGCAACTACTGTATTCCCTATGGGAGAAGAAAACAAAATGTTTGAGAAGTATTTCATAGGAAAGAGTTATTTGAACATGTTGTCTTTGGAAAGAACAGTAATAGGTAATGTAACATTTGAACCAGGATGCCGTAACAACTGGCATATACATCATAAGGGTGGACAAATTCTATTATGTACAGCAGGCAGAGGTTATTTTCAAGAATGGGGAAAAGAACCTCAAGAATTACATCCAGGGGATGTAGTGAATATTCCACCAGAAGTAAAACACTGGCATGGAGCTGCACCAGACAGCTGGTTTGCACATCTAGCAGTGGAAGTTCCAGCAGAAGGTGCATCTAACGAGTGGTTAGAAATTGTAACTGATGAAGAATATGGGAAGCTAAAATAGTACGAGTAAAAAATGGAGATACTATATTTTAGTTTTTGTAGAAATGCTAAAACAATGAACTGTATTAATAAAATTATAAAAGAACAATAAATTAAATGATGCGTAAAAAATGCGCAGGAATGGAGAAAAGAATGAATTTAGATTTTACTTATCAAAACCCAACTACAATACACTTTGGAAAGAATGCTTTAGATAACTTAAGCAGTGAACTTGCAAACTATGGTGATACCATCATGCTTGCATATGGAAAAGGTGCTATTAAGAAAAATGGACTTTATGACCAGGTTGTAGCTATCTTAAAGGAAAACGGTAAAAACATCGTAGAATTATCTGGAATTATGGCAAACCCAACTTATGAAAAAGTCATGGAAGGAGCTGCTCTTGTACGTGATAATAATGTAGATTTGATTTTAGCTGTTGGCGGTGGTTCTACAATTGATTGTGCAAAGGCGATTTCGGTATCTGCACATTGTGAAGGTGATGCATGGACACGTTACTGGATAAATTTTGAGCCTGTAGATAATAAAATAGTGCCAGTTGCATCTATTCTTACATTGGCAGGAACAGGATCTGAAATGAATGGTGGGTCAGTTATTACCAATAATGATGTGAAACTTAAGAATGGACGTATTTTCCCATCAAATGTTAATCCGAAGTTTTCAATATTAAATCCTGAATATACATTTACATTACCTGAATATCAGATGGTAAGTGGAATTTTTGATATGATGTCACATTTAATGGAAGCTTATTTCTCAGGTGAAGATGATGTTACTTCAGATTATTTGATTGAAGGACTTCTTCGTTCTATTATAAGCAGTGCAAAAGCTGCAGTAAAAGACCCTAAAAATTATGAAGCAAGAAGTAATTTAATGTGGAGTTCTACTCTTGCAATGAACCCTATTATGGGATTAAGCAAAACACAAGATTGGGAAGTTCATATGATTGAACATCAACTTGGTGCATATACTGATTGTGCACATGGTATGGGACTTGCAGCAATATCACTTCCATATTACAGATATATATCTAAATTTGGTTTAGATAAATTTGTTCGTTTTGCTAAACAAGTATGGAGTGTTGATGAAACTGGAAAGACAAAAGAAGAAGTTGCTCTAGAAGGTATTGATGCTATGGAAAAATTCATAAAAGAATGTGGTATCGTAACAAGCCTTAAGGAACTTGGTGCAACAGAAGAAATGCTGCCTCTAATAGCGGATTCAACAATACTTTTAGGCGGATATAAAGTGTTGACAGCGGAGGAAGTTTTAGAAATTTTAAAGATGGCATATATTGCAAAATAAAAAGTATGATTAGATATTAATTTTATCTACGAGGTGCAAGATTTACAATGTTATTGTGTAAATCATGTACCTCGATGTTTTTCTTTTGAGGAATAAGCTGTTGAAATAAGGGCGTTTCGTCATGGAAAAAAGTTATAATTATCAAGAAGAACTAAAAAGTGTAAAAGTGGATGATGTACTTGGTAAGAATAGATAAAACTAATATAATGTAATATAATGTTATTCCTTCAATAAGTTACTATTTGAAAATCTATCATCTATATTTTTAGAAATATTAGTTTTATATTCTAAGTTGTAATTATAATTCATCTTAAATAAACAGGAATATAATATATCTAATATCAAATGAATAGAATTACTACTGGAATATGTTGCAATTTTTGAATAGAGTTTAAAATCGGTATGATGACAGCTTATGGGTTCTACTTATGCACTTACATGCAATCCAGAAGACGAATTAAAGTTAATAAAAAGTGATCAGCAAAGGCATTTCTTCTCTGGTGTTCAATGCCGCGGTTTTTATCCTGAATATAAATTAAAGGAATATGAGAGATTAGGAGTAAAATTGGATAAACAAGATGGTGATGACGAGCTATTAAAGAATGGTACAGTTGATTATATTGGATTTTCTCACTATTCAAGCTTAATTGTAAGTACAGATGAAACAAAAAAAGTTACTGATGGAAATATGATTACTTCGGTGTTAAATCCTTACTTAAAGGCAACAGATTGGGGATGGCAAATTGATCCTATTGGGCTAAGAGTTGCATTGAATAGATTGCAAGAAAGATATAACTTACCACTATTTATTGTTGAAAATGGTATGGGAGCTATTGATAAAGTAGGGGTAGATGGTTCTATTCATGATAGTTATCGTATTGATTACTTAGCTCAACATATTGAAGCGATGAAGCAAGCTGTTGAAGAAGATGGTGTTGACTTGATTGGTTATACTTCATGGGGATGCATTGATCTTGTATCAGCAGGTACTGGGGAAATGAGAAAGCGTTATGGATTCATTTATGTTGATAAAAATGATGATGGAGAAGGACATCTTACAAAAAGTAGGAAAGATTCATTCTATTGGTACAAGAAAGTTATAGCATCAAATGGAGAAGATATCAGTTTCTAAAGGAAATTTATAATATAGATTTTTATAAGTTATTTAAAAGAATTAATAAATCCAGTAGATAAGCAGATTTATTGCTTTCTACTGGATTTACTTTAGCAAAGATTTTTCTGAAAATATATACGGCGATTTTTTTCAGTTACCTCCAGACGAATCTAGTGCTTATTTTAAATTTGATTTAAAGAAAGTCTCCAATTTATCAAATGGAATTCTGTCCACTCTATCGTACAAATCAATATGTTCAGCATCTTCGACTACATAGATTTCTTTTGGTTCATTGGCTGCAGCATAAGCATTTTCACTGAAGAATTTAGAATGTGCTCTATCTCCAACGATAAACAAAATAGGTCTAGGGGAGATTTCATCAATATAGTCTAATAGTCTATAGTTTAAAAATGCTAAATCGCTTGTAGAAGTAAATCCGCCTCTTGCATTTGGATGGTGACCTCTCTTAACAGCATAGAATCTAAACCATTCTGCAGTAGGTTCTTCTAATTCAGCAGGTACTTCATCAAGTGGCTGCTCAGGGAAGAAAGGAATATATTCAGGATAACCATTTTCAGCATCAATCCATCTTTGATTAGATAATTTTTCTTTTGTTGCTTGAATCATCTCTTTGTCCATTGCACCACGTCCGGCAACAGACATATCATACATAGAAGTAGTTGCAATAGCTTTAATTCTTGTATCCATTTGTGCAGCAGATAAGGCAAAACCACCAGAACCACAAATACCAATAACACCTATTTTTTCCCTATCCACGAAGTTTTGAAGTCCTAAATAGTCTACTCCTGCACTGAAGTTTTCTGTAAAGATGTCTGGAGATGAAACATTTCTAGGCTGACCTTCTGAATCACCCATAAATGATGGGTCAAATGTTAAAACAATAAATCCACGTTGTGCTAATTCGTTAGCATAAACACAGGGTCCTTGCTCCTTTACTCCACCATATGGTGCACCAACAATCAAAGCAGGATGTTTCTTAGACAAATCAATGTCCTTTGCAGTGTACAAATCACCTGCGATTTTTATGCCATATCGATTTTGATAGCTTACATGCTTTCTTTCAACTTTTTCACTTAAATTAAAAATATAGTAATTGCTCATTTTTATAAGCTCCTTTCAGTTAACAAATTGTTAATATCATTATAATAAGGATATACAATTGCTTCAATGCACAATCCTATTTAATGATTGCCTATTCCTGCAAATAAATGATGTTTTAAGTTGTTAAACTGTTATTTTTATTATACAATACTCTTATAACGAAAAGGAGGTAAGCTATGGAATTAGAAACGGTATGCAAGCCAATTGACACATTTAATACCTGATGAAGGTACTATAAAAGATGTTGTAGAAGGTGTAGATATCTTTAAAATAGCCAAGTCACAAGAACAAATGAAGATATGTTATGAAAAAGGGATAGTTTTCATTTTTCAAGGTAAAAAAGAGATTAAGCTTGAAGACTCAATATTAACTTATGATCATAATAATTATCTGATTTTATCGTTGCCAGTTCCTCTTGAATGCAGAGTTTTTGCGACAAATGATAAGCCGATACTTGGACTTAGGATTGACGCAAATCAAAAAATAATTAATGAAATCCTTTTTGACTCTGAAATTTCTTTTCAGTATCAAAATGAAAGCAAACCTGGCATTTATACAGAACCCATAAATGATCAATTAGTTGATTCGTTAAGCAGGCTTCTTCATTGTGTTAAAGATGAACAGGACAGTAAAGTGTTAGCGCCACTATATATAAAGGAAATTTTATATTTTGTATTAAAGGGTCCCCATGGTTACGCTTTAAATTTTATTTCATATCGTAATGATACCTTTTATAAAATTTCTCAAACGGCTGAAAATATATATGAAAATTATCAAGAAAAGTATGATGTAAGTACTCTTGCAAAGCATGCTAATATGAGCGCATCCAGTTTCCATAGTACCTTCAAAGAAATCACGGGATTACCTCCTATACAATATATAAAAAAAGTGAAGCTTCATAAAGCAAGAGAACTATTGCTCTACAAGGAGATAACGGCCAAAACGGCTGCTTATGAAGTCGGGTATGAAAGCTTGTCTCAATTTAACAGAGAATATAAACGAATGTTTGGTGTTACACCAAAAAGTAAATCTATTATTTAGGGGTTCTGTTTTTTCTTCGCAGAAAAGGAGCCAGATTAGGAAGGGGAAGTGTGCTAGAATATATAAATCGTACAATTTAGTAAGCATAAGTACAATATTTTAGGTAAAAATGAAAATAGCTCAAAGGTAATGAATATCAATGCCTTTGGGCTGTTTATGTTTATATAAGTTTGGATTTAAACCATGTTCAAGTAAGAGAGTGAAAGCAGCTCAGAAGCAATGAATATCAATTAGAGCACGTGTTGGTAAGAATTCAACGGCACACAAAAACATTAAAACAAATAATTCTACTAGAAAATAAAATTTAAACTGCTGATAAACATGTTTTGTCAGCAGTTCTTTTCGCCTACAAAAAGAGAGTTAATAGTTCCTTTTAAGTTGAGAATTCTAGTATCAACTCAGATTTTATCAGATTAACTGAAAATTTATTTGAATATATTTAACAATAATAACTTATTTGTTCAGTAATAAACGAATAGTGTTTTTTTAACAATTGTAACAAACTTGCTTTAGCATATAATTAATAATAGACGCATGTTCATTAATGAATAAATGTTTTGCTGTTACATGAAACTAAATGAAAATGTACATTATTATATTAAGTGAAATTTAAGCAATGTATTAAGATATAAAAAGTCTTAATTTCAAAGAAATGAATTATGAAAATTTTAAGTTTAATTATTAATGGAGGAGATAAATTTTTATGACCAAACGAAATAATTTAATTATATTTATATTAACTCTGGGAGTTTTCGCTATCATAAATACTGAAATGGGGGTTGTTGGAATATTGCCTTTAATTGCGGATAATTTTCATGTCAGTGTATCGCAAGCAGGGCTTTTAGTGAGTTTATTTGCACTTGCTGTTGCTATAGCTGGACCGACTATGCCGTTATTATTTTCGGGCATAAATCGTAGAAATGTAATGTTACTTGTTCTCGGTATTTTCTTTGTAGGTAACATTATATCAGCATTTGCAACAAGTTTTACAGTTATATTGATTGCTCGCGTGATTCCAGCTTTCTTTCATCCAATTTATTGTTCATTGGCATTTACGGCAGCTTCTGCATCAGTTAGCAAGGAAGAAGCTCCAAAGGCTGTTGCTAAGGTAATTATGGGAGTATCTGCGGGTATGGTACTTGGTGTACCAGTAACTAGCTTTATTGCTAGTGTAACTTCATTAGCAATGGCTATGTTGTTTTTTGCCATCATGAATGGTATAGCATTTATTGCTACTCTCATATTTGTACCATCTATGCCAGTTAATGAAAGACTATCTTATGGAGAACAATTAAGCGTATTAAAAAGACCAGTTACTTGGATTTCTATTGCTACTGTTATTTTTTTAAATGGAGCAGTATTTGGGGTATATAGTTATCTTGCAGAGTATCTTAAGACCGTTACGAATATTTCAGAGAAAACAATTAGTTTAATTTTATTAATATATGGCGTAGCAAATATTATTGGAAATATTATTGCAGGAAAATTACTTACTAAAAATGCTATTAAATTTGTTGTGTCTTTTCATTTTACATTAGGAGTAGTTTACATCATATTATTTTTAATGGGGAAATTCACTGTGCCCACGGCTCTGATTACTTTGGCGTGGGGAATATTAGCTGGTGCAGGAGCTAATATTAATCAATATTGGATTATGTCTTCAGCTTCAGAGGCTCCTGATTTCGCTAATGGATTGTTTTTAACATCAGCTAACTTAGGAACAACATTTGGTACGAGTGTATGCGGATTATTAATATCATCAATAGGTACACAATACATTGTATTAGGTGGAGTGCTCTTCTTAATTTTGAGTTTTGTAACTGTATTGATGAGAAATTATATGAATAACTTTACAGAAGAACTTTCAATATAAAGAAGAATTAAACGATTGTATTATCATTGTTAGAATTTTTAAATAATTAAGGTATAAAATTTATTATAGTTAAAAGTATATAGGGATCATATTTACGATTTAAAAGTAATAAGCATTTTGTTTATTGCTTTTTTAGCAACTTTTATGAAAATAATCATTCCATTTATACAATTAGTACAGATTACTATATTTCAATTAAAAAAGTATTGACATGAAGTCAACTTAAGGGTTTAAAATAAGAAAAAATAAATTAAGAGTGGTAAATAAAATGAAATGATTAAAAAGTAATTTTACAAATAGTATTATTCAATGATGGAGGTATAGTAAATGACAATAAAAGAAGCAGCAGAAAAAACAGGAATATCAATTGACAATCTACGATATTATGAAAGAATTGGTTTGATTCCAGAAGTTCCTAGAACTGAATCAGGAATAAGAGATTATGATGAAATGGCAATACACTGGATTGAGTTTGCTATGCGATTTAAGAAAGCGGGGGTGTCGTTGGAGGCTATCCGTGAATATATCCAGTTTGCCTTACAGGGAGAGTCCGCTAAGGAAGCAAGACGAGAGATATTACTTGAAACAAAAGCGAAATTAGAAAAAAAATTGCATGATATAAATGAAACAATGGATGTAATTAATTATAAAATTGATACCTATGATAAGAAGTGTGAACCTATTACCAATGAATTGATAGCTTCATGGAAAGCAAGTAAAAAAGAAAAATAGAAAATGTTAAAAGTGAAAGATAAATATCGATTGTAGAATATGTGAAAAACCTCTTCTTGCAGTATAAATATATTGTAAATGAAGAGTTTTTTTGCACTAAAAATAAAAAATTATAAATACTGCTTGATCTTAAATCGATTTAAGGTTTTAAAGTAAGTATATCAGCAAAAACAAATATAAGTAATTGTAAAAAATATGATTTTTAATTTGAAAGGATAATAGAAATGAAAGTAACAGTTATTACAGGAAGCCCACATAAGAAGGGTACATCTGCTTTGTTAGCAGATAAATTTATAGAAGGAGCTAAATAAGCAGGACATGAGGTATTACGTTTTGAGGCAGCATTTGAAGATGTAAAATCATGTTTAGCATGTGATTATTGTGCAAGCCATGATGGAAAATGTGTACGTAGAGATGCAATGAACACATGGTATGATAAATTAATAGATTCAGATATGGTAGTATTCGTAACACCATTATATTATTATACAATGTCAACACAAATAAAAGCAGTTATAGACCGTTTTCATGCAAATAATGCAAAATTAGCAGGAAATAAAAAGGCAATGCTTCTTGTAACTTCTTATGGTGCAGATGATTGGACAATGGAAGGATTGGAGAAAACCTATGAATCTATACTTCGTTTTATGAATTGGGAGGATGCAGGAAAGTTATTTGCAACTGGATGTCCTGTAAGAGAAATGCTTGAAGAAAGTAGTTTTCCAACTCAAGCATATGAATTAGGAAAATCCATAAGATAATATAGAACATATAACTAAGAAAAGGAGAGAAAAATATGCCAGTTATTACTTTAGAAGCAGGAAAATTAAATAAGGAACAAAAAAGTCAATTGGTTAAAGAGTTTACAGCTACAGCATCAAAGGTGATGAATGTACCTGAGCAGGCATTTATAGTTTTATTAAAGGAAAATGAGCAAGATAACATTGGAGTTGGCGGACAGCTTTTGTCAGAAAGAAAATAGTGTTTTCGACCATCAGATTTAAAATCTGATGGTCTTTTGTATATACAACATTAATTTTTGAAATTATTTATAAAAAAGCTATAATATTATTAATATAAAGTAATTTTTTGATTTACAAAAATAGAAGAATATACGGAGAAATTAAAATGGAGATACGAGTATTAAAATATTTTCTAACAGTTGCTCGAGAAGAAAGTATTACTAAAGGTGCAGAAATACTGCATATTACTCAGCCAACTTTATCTCGTCAATTAATGCAGCTGGAAGAGGAATTAAAAGTTCAATTATTCATAAGAGGAAAAACCAAGATAACACTTACTGATGAAGGAATGCTGCTTCGAAGAAGAGCTGAAGAAATTTTGGATTTGGTTGATAAAACGGAAATGGAGTTTAGTGAACAGGATGACTTAATTAGTGGTGAAATATTTATTGGTGCTGGAGAAACTAATGCAATGCATGTTTTGGCAAATTTGATCAAAAAATTTAATAAAGAATATCCACAAGTAAAATATAATTTATATAGCGGTAATGCGGATGATATTAAGGAGAGAATTGATAAAGGATTGATAGATATCGGGTTATTGACAGAGCCGGTTAATATTGAAAAATATGATTTTATTAGACTTCCTAATAAAGAAACCTGGGGAGTGCTTATGCAAAAAGACAGTCCTTTGGCTAAAAAGGAGTATATAAAATCGGAGGACTTGGCTAATATGCCAATTATAAATACTAAACGTTCTATAGTCCAAAATGAAATTTCAAACTGGTTTGGTGTTCAATATGAAAAACTCAATATTATTGCAACCTATAACCTTATTTATAATGCAGCAATTATGGTAGAAGAGGGGTTAGGTTATGCAATATGTTTTGAAAAATTAGTCAATATAAATGATGAAACAAATCTATGCTTTAAACCGTTCTATCCTAAGTTGGAAACTGGAACAGTTATAGTATGGAAGAAGCATCAGGTGTTCTCTACAGCAACAGCGAAATTCATTGAAAAAATCATGAATGCCTTAAAGGCATAATTTAAAATAGAAAATAGGTATTAGACATATATAATGGTCTGAGATAAGATGTAGGTAACCAAAAGGAACCTACATTTTTTTATAACAAATAAGATAAAGTGAGGAAAAAATATTAGTGAAATTGGGGTCTGCATTTCTAAAAGGAGACAGAAGAATGAAGATTAAAGAAGTGAGTGAAAAGTTCAATATTTCTATTACTGCATTAAGATATTATGAAAAAATCGGATTATTTGATGATGTGAAAAGAGTTAATGGTATCAGAGAATATGAGGATAAGGATATTAGAAGTCTAAGTATGATTATAACCTTAAAGAATGTGGGACTCAGTAATGACTCAATATTAAAATATGTAGGATTGTCAAAGCAGGGGGATATCGTAAATAGAGAAAAGATACATATTTTAAAACAGCAAAGACAAAAATTATTGGATGAAATACACCATAAGCAGAAGAATTTAGACTGTTTGGATTATTTAATATATAAGCTAAAAAATAATTAATTTACGAGAAGTTATTAGACATAATGAAAGTTGGGGTGTTATATGTTTTCAAATAAAGAACTTAAAAAATTAATTATTCCTCTATTCCTGGATCAGATACTTATTATTACTGTCAGTATAGTTGGTACAATGATGGTATCTTATGCCGGTGAAGATACAGTTTCCGGAGTATCTCTAGTGGATATGATAAATATGCTGCTCATTAATGTGCTGTCTGCTCTTGCTACCGGTGGTGCAGTGGTTGTTTCACAGTATATTGGACGTAAAGAAAAAGACCAAGCCTGTTTTGCTGCCAGTCAGTTAGTAACTATTACTACAGTTATCTCTACAGGAATCATGCTGTTTGTACTTTTATTTAATAAGCCAACGTTGCGTATTCTTTTTGGAAGTGTAGATGAGGAGGTTATGACTGCAGCTATTATTTATTTTGTCATTTCTGGATTATCTTATCCTTTTTTAGCTGTATATAATTCTTGTGCTGCATTGTTCCGTTCAATGGGGAATTCCCGTATTCCTATGACTATTTCCATTGTTATGAATGTGACAAATGTGGCTTTAAATGCTATCAGTATCTTTGTGTTTCATGCAGGTGTTACAGGCATTGCACTTTCTGCACTTATTGCTAGGGGAATTGCTGCAGTAATTATAATGTATCTATCATTGAATAAAAACAATGAGATATTTATTCGTTTCTCTGAGATTTTCTCATGGCAGGGCAGTATGATTAAAAGAATTATGAATATTGCTATTCCAAACGGATTTGAGAATGGTACTGTTCAATTAGGGCGTGTTCTTCTCGTTAGTATTATTGCACTATTCGGAACAGCTCAAATTGCTGCAAACGGAATAACCAACAGTTTAGTGGGCATTGCTATAAGTTTTGCAACTGCTATGAACCTTGCCATAGTAACGGTGGTGGGGCAATGTGTTGGAGCAGGCGATTATGAGCAGGCCGCATACTACAATAAGAGACTTACAAAGATTAGCTATATAGGAACATTGATTATTAGCTTAGCTCAGATTTTACTGCTTCCTATGATTTTAAATTTATATACGCTATCTTCAGAAGTACGCCATCTAACTTATATTCTTGTTGTTATTCATAACTGTTTTGCAATTTTTTTGTGGCCAGTTTCATTTACTCTTCCAAATGGACTCCGCGCAGCAGGAGATGTACGATTTACTATGATTGTTTCCATAGGTTCAATGTTTATTTTGCGTATAGCCCTTGGGTATGTTCTGGCTATTGTATTTAATATGGGAGTTATAGGTATTTGGGTTGCTATGGGCTTTGACTGGATGCTTCGTTCTGTTATATACATTGTTAGGTTTAAGAGCGGAAAGTGGAAGGAATTCAAGGTCATATAATCTTAAATGGAGTAGAGCATAAAAACAATTATGATAAGGAGGCAAAAATAATGAAAAAAAGAATTCTTGGAAATAGTGGACTAAGTGTATCTGCCATAGGACTTGGATGCATGGGAATGACACAGAGTTATCCGCCATATCCTTCAAAAAGTGAATCAATTGCTTTGATTCGTCAAGCCGTAGAATTAGGAGTAACCTTTTTTGACACAGCTGAAGTGTATGGACCGTTTGCTAAAAATACAACTCCAGCTAGAGTAGCATTAGCTTGGCTTCTTGCTCAAAAAGACTGGATTGTTCCTATTCCTGGAACAAAGAAACTTGAACGAATAAAAGAAAATATAGGTGCGGTAGATGTTACATTTACTACAGAAGAACTAAAAAATATCCGAAATACACTAGAATCAATTGATATTATTGGTAAGCGTTACCCAGAAGAACAAGAAAGACTTACAGGAAAATAATTATTTTATTATAAAGTTAAAGAAGGGAGGTATTGTAAATGACGATAAAGGAAGCGGCAGAAAAAACAGGGATATCCATTGATAATCTTCGTTATTACGAAAGAATTGGTTTAATTCCAGAAGTTCCTAGGACAGAATCGGGAATAAGGAATTATGATGAAATGGCAATACATTGGATTGAGTTTGCCATGAGATTTAAGAAAGCAGGGGTGTCTCTAGAAGCTATCCGCGAGTATATACAGCTTGCTTTACTGGGAATCTCAACTAAGGAGGCAAGACGTGAGATACTACTTGAAACAAAAGCTGGGTTAGAGAAAAAAATGCATGATATACAGGAAACTATGGAGGTTATTAATTTTAAAATTGATAATTATGATCAAAAGTGTGAACCTATTACAAATGAATTGATAGATTCATGGAAAGCGCGTAAAAAATAAAAGTAAAACATGTTGCTCAATGAAGAATGTTTTCTGAATATGTTATGAAAAATTAAAAATTAAAAAAGTGCTTGACCTTAACTCGACTTAAGGTTTTATAGTTAATATATCGATGAAAAACAAATACAATTAATTGTAAAAATATTATTTTTAAATTAGAAGGAGAATAACAATGAAGGTAACAGTTATTACAGGAAGCCCACATAAGAAAGGTACATCTGCTTTATTAGCAGATAAACTTATTGAAGGAGCTAAAGAAGCAGGACACGAGATATTGCGTTTTGATGCAGCATTTGAAGATGTAAAACCATGTTTAGCATGTGAATACTGTGCAAGCCATAATGGAGAGTGTGTACGTAGAGATGCTATGAATACATTGTATGAAAAACTGATAGATTCAGATATGGTAGTATTCGTGACACCAATATATTATTACACAATGTCAGCACAAATAAAAGCAGTTGTAGACAGATTCCATGGAAATAATGCTAAATTATCAGGAAATAAAAAAGCAATGATTATTGCAACTTCTTATGGTGCAGAGGATTCAACAATGGAAGGATTAGAAAAAACTTATGAAGCTATACTTGGCTTTATGAATTGGAAAGATTCAGGAAAGTTATTTGCAACTGGATGTCCAGTAAGAGAAGTGCTTGAGCAAACTGATTTCCCAACCAAAGCATATGAATTAGGAAAATCTATTTCATAATTTAAAAAATTACAATAATAAGGAAGAGGAGAATGAAATATGCCAGTAATAACAGTAGAAGCAGGAAAATTAAATAAAGAACAAAAGAGTGAATTAGTAAAGGAACTTACAGAAACAGCATCAAAGCTTATGAATGTACCAGAACAAGCATTTATCGTTTTATTAAAGGAAAATGAGCAGGATAACATTGGATTTGGCGGACAGCTTTTATCAGAAAGAAAGTAATGTTTTAACCATCAGATATTAAGTCTGATGGTTTTGTTATTTAATTGCAATTTTAAATCATGCTTTTTAGGCATAATTAAAATTAAATATAAGCATTAGTCGTAGTGAAAATCAAATGTTATACTTTAAGATATAAAAAGAATTTTATTAGATACGGAAGTTGAGGTGTTTTTATCTTTTCCAATAAGGCTTTAAGAAAATTGATTATTCCAATATTTCTAGATCAGCTCCTAATTATAATTGTTGGTATAATTGCTACTTTAATTCTATTGCCACATTATTGTATATATTAAAGAAAATATAATTAATAAAAGCATGAAGTACCTTTTTGGCTCTAATAGTTATATGTTGAAAGATGAAAAGTTTTTTTATAAAAAAATACTTGACCTTAACTCGACTTAAGGTTTTATAGTTAGTATAACGGTAAAAACAATTAATAGTAAAAAATATGATTTTTAAATTAGAAGGAGTATATAATAAATGCTTTCTTATTCAAAAACAGAAGAACTAAGAAATAATAATTTTTTGACAAAAGGAATCACGTTTTTATTAGCTATTGCAGGTGGATTATTAGTGGCTAATCTTTACTACAATCAACCTCTGCTATCTGAAATAGCTGATACCTTCAAAGTGACATCTCAGGAAGCTGGCTTGATATCAACTTTTACACAGTTAGGATATGCACTAGGAATATTTTTATTGGTACCTCTTGGAGATATAAAAGAAAAGAGAAGATTAATACTAGTACTAACTTTTTTGGTAATTATATCACTTATAGGAGTAGCAACAGCTCAAAATTTAATATGGATTTATATAGCTAGTTTTATTGTGGGCTTAACCACTGTTTCACCACAAATTATAACTCCACTGGCAGCTCAGTTAGCAAGACCTGAGGAAAGAGGGAAAGTAGTTGGAACTGTTGTAAGTGGGTTGTTATTTGGAATTTTATTGGCTAGAACAGTATCAGGTTATATTGGATATATAGCAGGCTGGAGATTTATGTTTATTTTTGCGGCTATCTTAATGTTTTTATTAGACATAATCTTGTATTTTAAACTTCCTGTTACAACATCAAATGAAAATTTAACTTATAAGGAACTCATTAAGTCAGTTATAAAGATAGCTCACAAGTATAAGACATTGAGATATGTTTCTATTTCAGGCTCCATGTTGTTTGGTGCTTTCAGCATGTTTTGGACAACATTAACATTCTTTTTGGAAGGTTCACCATATTATATGCACAGTAATCAAATTGGCTTATTCGGATTATTAGGGGCAGCAGGTGCATTGGGAGCACCAATTATAGGGCGATTAAATGATAAAAGAAATCCTAAAATTGTAGCTGTAATATGCAGTGGAATTGCTATAATCTCATATATGATTTTTTACTTTTTTGGTATGA
The DNA here is from genome assembly GCA_031292145.1 of Clostridium sp. GTDB lineage: Bacteria > Bacillota > Clostridia > Clostridiales > Clostridiaceae > Clostridium. The sequence goes on from JARLHR010000114.1 coordinate 15,661, forward strand.
ATATTTTGGGGCTTATATTGGGAGTAATATTGTTAGACTTAGGTATTCAAGGTGCACAGGTTTCGAATCAGACTAGAATTTATAGCTTAAACCAAGATGAAAGAAGCAGAATAAATACTATATTTGTTGTTAGTAATTTTATTGGAGCTGCTGTAGGTTCTTCCTTAGGTTCTCTAGCATGGAATTTATATAATTGGAGTGGTGTATGCATTGCAGGATTAATTATGATTGTAATAGCATTGGTCACAAGTATGCTTTCAGATTAAATTTAATAGTAGAAATAAGAATCTTAAATATATTAATAGTAAAAATGACACATAATAGCTAAGTTTAAAAGAGGAGGAATTATACTATGTTTTTAGATGAAAAAAATGAAAATGAATTTATTCTGGATTTTCTAGTGAAGCTAGCACCTGCACTTCAAAGTTTAATGCCTTTAGATTGCATTATAGGTGTTTCAGATACAGAAAAGCTTATCTGTAGTTTATCAGGAAAGGAAATAAAATTACCAACAAATAATGTTGGCGCTAAAGTGACTGATGATCTTCCAGTAGCTAAAGCTATTAAGTCTGGTAAACCTCAGAGAATGATATCACCTAAGGAGGTTTTAGGAATTAGCTTTGAAGCTACAGCTATTCCTATATTTAATAGTAAAGGGGAAGTAATTGGAGGAGTCGGATTAGGAATTGGTTTAGAAAATCGTGAAATACTAATTGATAATGCAAATTTAGTAGCGGCATCATCAGAGCAGACTTTAACTACTATTGGAGATCTTGCGTCTTCAGCAGGGCAATTAGCAGATCAACAATCACAACTTTTACAATTAGCAGAAGAAATAACTGAGCAAATAGGTGAAACTGAAAAAATAATTGAAATAATAAGAGGGGTAGCACATACTTCAAATATGCTTGGCTTAAATGCCTCAATCGAGTCAGCTAGAGCTGGAGAGCATGGTAAAGGATTTTCTGTAGTTGCAGGGGAAATTAGAAAAATGGCTGAAAATAGTTCGACAGCTATAAAAGATGTTGAGAGTATTTTAAATAAAATAAAGGAAAAAATAAAAGTTATAGATAAAAAAATAGCTGAGACTTCAACTATAGGGCAGAAGCAGGCTGCAGCTACTGAAGAACTTTCTAGTACTATGGAAGAATTAGCAAAATCAGCAAGCAATCTTAAAAAAGCTTCTAATATTGTTGTTGGATAGCTGCAAATTTAAATTGTTAGAATATGACTTTAAGCTAATAATTTTTATTAAATTATATAATCCTTTATAAGTATGCAGAATAACTTTATATAATGTTGTTCTGCATATTTTAGTACATACCTATTCTTAAATTTTATAATTTATATATAGGAAAAGAGAATGTTAAAACAAATCAAAATGGTTTTAAGGAATAATTCAAAAAAATAATAAGTTAGAGGTGAGAAAAAATGAACAAAGAAAATAATTCAGAAGAAAAGTATGAGGTAACTCCAATTGAGCTTTTTTTTGACCTTATTTATGCGTTTGCATTTTCTCAGTTAAGTCAGTATTTATTATCTGATATATCATGGCAAGGAGCAATTAGAACTATTATAATATTACTTGCTATATATATGGTATGGGCTTATACGAGTTGGGCTGCAACAATGATTAGAGCAGATAAATCAATAAATACTCATTGGATGATTCTCTCGGTAATGTTTATTGGATTTGTAATGAATATTTCGGCACCAGAAGCTTTTTCGAATTATGGATGGGTATTTATTACTACATTTTTAATAATTCAATTAGGTCGTACATGTTGGACAATAATATTTTCTCCCAACGTTATGTTTCGTAATCACTTTTGGCGAGTATTGATTTGGCAAATAGTATCAGTTCCGATTTGGATAATTGGAGCATGTGTGTCTGGTGAAATGCGTATTATATTGTGGTTAGCTGCTGGAGGTCTTGATTTGTTAGGTACGTGGCTTGCACATCCGCTTCCAAGCTGTCGAATTTCTTCAGAAGAGGTAGAATTTGATACAGCCCATTTATTAGAACGCTGTAGATTATTTAGGCTTATTGCTATTGGTGAGATGGTTTTTACTCTAGGAGCTGCTATTTCAAAAGCTGGTTTTAATTATATGACAGTAGTTTTGGGAATTGTAGCAATGGCTGAGATTGTTTCTCTTTGGGCGTTAACCTTTGGACGTTTTTTTAGTGTTGTTAGAGATCATGTAGAAACTACGAAAAATCCACTTCGAGCTAGTCATTATGCTATAAATGTTCTTGTAATAATACTGTTTGGTATTATTGCTATTTCCGTAGCAAATGAGGAGATAATTATGCATCCTTTTGATGCGCCATCTCCAGTATTAAGTTTTATCTTAGGTGGAGGTCCAATTATATTTTTGAGTGCACAAGGCTGGTATTTGGTAAAAGTGCCAAATATTAAACCATATATGTATGCTATAAGTGCATTTTTTATACTTATAGTAAATATTGTCGCTTGCTTTTTTCCAGCATGGGTATCACTTATTGCTACAGGAATTATTATAACAATACTAGCAATACTTGAGTTTTAGGAGATATTGTAGAAGCATCCTATTTGAATTTTAGAGAAATATGATGGGGGATAGTATGAAAAAAAGAAAATATAGGAGAAAGATAATGTTAAGTTTATTAAGTTTTATTATTTTATTATGTGGTGGTGTAGCATTATTTTTAAATTTAGATCCTGCTTTTGGTGGAAATCCAACTAAAGAACAAAAAGAATTTTTTAAGCATTTGGATAATTATAAAAATGGTCAATTTGTCAATGAAGTTCCAGTAAGGAATGACATGAATATAGGTGATTCATTTGCTATGATTAAAGAATCTTTTTCAGGTTCTACAAACCGTAATCCAGATGGTAAAATTCCAGTTGATTCTATTGATTGGGAAAAAATCAAAGATGAAAAGGATAGTTTAACTTGGCTTGGACATTCTGCTTTTTTGCTGAGTGTTGATAATAAAAAGATATTAATCGATCCAATGCTAGGCCCTGTTGCATCACCAGTTTCATTTGTAGGGAGCAAGAGGTATGAATATAGTGAAAATATGGATAATATTATAGATAAGCTTCCGCCCATTGATGCTGTATTTATATCACATGATCATTACGATCATCTAGATTATCAGTCTATTTTGAAGTTAAAAGACATGGTGTCACATTTTTTTGTCCCTCTTGGAGTAAGTTCTCATTTAATTCGATGGGGTGTTCCAAAAGAGAAAATAACAGAACTTAATTGGTGGGGTGAAATGGACTATCAAGGTCTAACTGTTTCATTAACACCATCTAGACATTTCTCTGGAAGGAGCCTATTTAATTCTAATAGTACACTATGGGGGGGATGGGTAATTATAGGCAAAAATACACGCTTATATATAAGTGGAGATGGTGGATATGGGCCGCATTTTAAAGAAATTGGTGATAAATATGGTCCATTTGATCTTGCTTTAATTGAAGGTGCTCAATATGATAAACGATGGCCTGATGTACATGAATTACCAGAACAAGCTGTCCAAGCAAGTTTGGATGTAAAGGCAAAAAATATGATGTTAATGCACTGGGGTTCATTTACATTAGCGTTTCATGGGTGGAATGAGCCTATAGAAAGAGCAGAAAATGAAGCAGAAAAATTAAAAGTAAACTTAATTGCACCTAAAATTGGAGACACTATATCATTAGATTCTGATTTTAATGTTCCAACTTCTGAATGGTGGAAATTAGACTAAATGAACAAACAGTAATAGAAAAATACTGCACTTTCGCTAATAATTAAGCTCATTTTGGAGTAATGCAATTAATAGCAGAGTGCAGTTTTTTCAAGAAATAAAATAATAGGAAACAATAAGAAGGCGTTTGCTGTGATACTGGCAGACTTCTTTTTTGTGCACAAGATTCGAATCAAGATTTTATGAATCATAAAGTTCATATCAATCATGGAAAAAGAAAAAGGGGCTGTTGCAAAACTAACATAGTTAGTTTTGTAGCGGCTCATTTTTTATAGAAATAAAAAAATGTGAATTCCGAAGAACTCACATTCATTGTATAATTAACTTATGCTACTAAATAAATCATACATTAAAAATTATA
>JARLHR010000115.1 GCA_031292145.1 Clostridium sp.
AGAAAGGACAGGTACTCTTTTGTGCAGTGTTACATTAGAGAATAAGTTGCAGGCATTTCTTCATCAGAAGTTGTTCCATTTTTGCTTGTCACGAGCTTGCCTCGGGAGCATGCTGAAATGGTGCAACTTCTGATGTTAGAAAGCCTCAACTTATTCTCAGTAACCGAAACAACAGAGTACCTGTCCTTTCGGTAAGCTATAGTATAAGTCTAAGTTCACATTTGGATATCTATAGTGGTGATATTATTTATGGTGAAAGGTGGTAATTCTTCTATACTATTTTCATATTATAAATAGCTAAGCAAATAATAATTAGGGATGAAAAGGTAATGTTATTTAATAATAGTAAACAAAAAGAACTTAGACAGGGGCCTGAAATAATAGAAAAAATAGAACAAGGATCCTTTTATTATGTTAAAGATAATGAGAGCGGATTTCTTACTATAACTCTTGGTTACAAAGATAAAGAGCCTAGTAAATGTATGGAAACAAAAATTGCTCCTACTGAAGAAAGTAACCTTTTTTCATTCAAAATGGGGGAGAATGATTTTATTTATTATGATTCCAAAGAGCCTTTAGCGGCATATGTTACTGGTACGCCTGTTTTATTTCCTTTCCCCAACAGAATAGAAGATGCAATGTGGAAATGGAAGGGAAGAACATATCTTCAAAAAAAGAATGGTATTCCAATACAATTGCATTCTTTGGCTTATGATGAAGCCTGGGAATATATTGAACCTAGGTTTGGAATAGAAGAAGTATTTTTTAGTACTTATTTAAATGTTAATAAAGATCATCCTATATATAAAGGCTATCCTTTCAAGTTTAGGCTCATACTAACCTATAAACTAACAAAACAAAATCTTTCTGTAACATATAAGGTAGTAAACAGGGATGACAAGGAGATGCCTTTTGGGTTTGCTCTTCATCCATACTTTACTAAGTTATCTGGAGAAAATGGTACACTTGTGTCTGTTCCTGCCTTATACTGGTATCAACCTAGATTAGATGTAGACAAAGTTTTTTTAAATAAATATAAGGGAGGGTTTGAATTAATTCCTAATATTCTTCCAACAGGAAGGCTTATATGTGTTTATACTGGTGGAAAAAATGTAATAAATCCTGTTCCAGTAGGTTCTATCGATTTTGATGATGTATATACTGGCTTTCTTCCGGGATATAATTCTTATATTGACTATACGACTTTAAAGTTAAGATTAAATTTATTATTTAGCTGTGATTTTACACATACTGTACTCTATACACCTAAAGGAAAGCCTTATTTCTGCATTGAACCGCAGACTTGTTCTACCGATGCAATCAACCTATACGCAAAAGATATTGATTTTCCCCATATTATAATTCTTCCTCAAGGTCATATGCATACAGGAACTGTAAGTTTTGTACCTAAATATTATTAAGGGACGTTAAAAAAAGTAACAAGTCAATCTGCTTTGATTTGTTATTTTCTTTCATGTCCCTAAATTATACCCCCTTGACAAAATTTTATTTATTTAATATACTTTTACAAAATAAAGGCAATGAAAAGAAGAGTAGTTATTTTGGAAGCTTACAGAGAGTTCCTGTTGCTGAAATGGAACAGCGGAAATTTTAATGAAACAAGTCTTGGAGCTGCATACGGACCTTATTTTAGGCATATGAAATAAAATGAAAATAATGAGAATATAGTAAGTTAATTATATTTTTGTCAGAAATGAAATGCGATTTGATTAGCACGTGGCCATTAAATGAACTCGCTTGCTTAACATTTTTGAATATGCCTTAAGTAATAAGTGATGCTATGACGTTTGTTCACGTTACAGAACTAGAGTATAACTTTGTACTCGATAAGATTAGCATGGTGACATGTTGATGAAATAGGGTGGTACCGCGGATAATTCGCCCCTACATATTAATTGTAGGAGGTGTTTTTTTATACGCTTTTTTATCTAGGAAAGAAATTCATTTTTAAAAACATAATTATATTTCAAGGAGTGTATGTTATGGAAGGAAGAAAAATAGAACGACCTATATTTCCTAAAAAAGCTGTTATAACTGCGGGTATGCCTTATGGTAATAAAGAATTACATTTTGGCCATGTGGGTGGTGTGTTTGTACATGCCGATACTTTTGCAAGGTTTTTAAGGGATAGAATTGGCAAAGAAAATGTTATATTTGTATCAGGAACAGATTGCTATGGTTCGCCTATTTCAGCAAGTTATCGGAAACTTGTAGATGAAAATAATTATGAAGGCACAATAGAAGATTATGTTCGTGAAAATTATGAAAAGCAAAAAGTAGTACTTGATAAATATGAAATGAGTTTAAGTCTATATGCAGCTTCTGCATTAGATAGAACTGGTGAAATACACAAGGAAGTATCAGCAGAAATATTCAATAAGCTATATGAAGGAGGTTATTTAGTAAAGTTATCATCGCCACAGTTTTACGACCCGGACTTTAAAGTATTTTTAAATGGTCGTCAAGTAATTGGTAAATGTCCTATAGAAGGATGTAATTCAGATAAAGCCTATGCAGATGAATGTGATTTGGGACATCAATATATGCAAAATGAATTGATTGAACCTAAGAGTACTTTATCAGGTAAAACACCTGAATTAAGGGAGGTAACAAACTGGTATTTTGAGCTAGATAAATATAATAATATTTTAAAAGAAGATGTAGACTATTTAAAAACACATTCTAATTGGCGTAAATATTTATTAAATACCATTGAAGAATTTTTAAAGTCACCAATTATTTATGTAAAGCGTAAACTATTAGAAGGTATTACAAATCTAGAAGAAACTTTACCAAAACACACAATTATTGATGAACCAAAGAAACCTTCTATTACTTTTATATTTGAGAATCTGCATGATAGAGACAAGGCAAGAGAAGTATTTGATAAAATGGGAATTCGTTTTAGAACTGGTAAAACATTAGTGCCATTTAGATTATCAGGAAATGTTGAATGGGGTATTGAAGTGCCTGAAAAAGAAGAACTAAAAAATTTAACTTTCTGGGTTTGGCCTGAATCACTTTGGGCACCTATTTCATTTACCAAAACGTATCTTGAGTCTATTGGCAAAGATACTGATGAATGGAAAGAATGGTGGCATTCTCAAGATGCAAAAGTATATCAATTTATTGGGGAAGACAATATTTATTTTTATGGAGTTGCAGAAATGGCAGTGTTCATGGCCTTGCTAGGTATTAATAGTCAAGATAAGGTAGAATGGGAAAACATTAATATTCCACATTTGATTGCAAATAATCATTTATTGTTTATGGATAAAAAGGCAAGTAGTAGCAGTGATATTAAGCCACCTATGGCAGGGGAGTTATTGGAGCATTACACAGCAGAGCAATTACGCATGCATTTTTTAGGTCTTGGACTGTCAAAGAAAAGTGCTAGCTTCGCGCCACAAGTGTTTATGGCTGAAGAAGATAAACAAGGCCCTGATACAGTTTTAAAAGATGGTAATTTGTTGACTAATGTATTTAATAGGCTTATTCGTTCTTGCTTTTACACTGCACAAAAATATTTTGAGGGAACTGTACCAATAGGAGAAATTAGTAATAATATTTTAGAAGAAGCTAATGAAAGCATTCTCACATATGAAAGGCAAATGTACAATCACGAATTTCACAGTGTAATTTATGTTTTAGATAGCTATATTCGCAAAATGAATAAATATTGGGTAAGTAATATGAAACTTGCAGAAACAAACGAGGATAATGAGCTTCGTAAGCAAGTGCTAATAGATTCATTTCACGCTGTAAGAACGGCTATTACTTTAATTCATCCTATGGCTCCAAATGGCTGTGAAATGGTAAGAGAATATTTAAATGTGAATGACGATATTTGGAATTGGGATTATATTTTTGAACCAATATACACATTTATTCAAGAGTTATCCACACATAAACTTAAATATTTAGAACCACGTGTGGATTTCTTTGAAAAACATGAAAGTCAAATTTCTATTTAACCTATAAAAAACTCTAACTTTTTAAACATTAACGATATGTGCAATATTAAAAATAAGAGTGGTTTAGTTGCAATAATTAAACCATTCTTATTTTTGTAGTTATTTAACATATTTGTAGACGGGGATTCCAACTTGAATTCCTGTTTCATCAAATTTATAATTTGTGTCATTAAGAGGAGGGACACCAGACACCAAATTCATTCCTATAGCATAAATTGCTTTTGCATGTTCACTCGGATCTTGAACAACGGTTCCTGTCATGATTCCTTGCTTAATTAATTCTTTAGCCTCCGGCAAGCCGTCAAATCCGATAACTGGGATATATTTTGAGTTGTTACCTTTATTAAAACCATATTTTTGAAGTGTTTTAATAGCGCCTATTGCCATAGCATCATTATTAGCAATTATTGCTTCAATTTTATCACCATTGGCTAAAAATATTGATTCCATAGCAGCTCTTGCACATTCTTCATCCCAATTACAAACTACTGATGAAAGCTCTTGAGTTTTTATTCCAGAATTATTAATTGCTAGAATTGAATATTTACTTCTTTCAATTGATGCTGGGTGGTCAGATGGACCCTGTAATATAACATACTGCATTATATTATCATGATTTTTATCCAGAATTTCTTTATTAGAATTCCATGTATCAGCAAGAATTTCTCCCTGTAGGAGCCCATCTTCTTCATTACGCACACCAATAACAACAGCTCTAGGATAGTTTTTAATAAAATTTGTAATCTCTGGGTTTGAAGATATGTATATGATGAATGGAATATTTTTTTGAATAACTTTTTCAATAACATCTTCAATTTGAGATTTGTTTCTACTGACTAAATTTATTACTAATAGGTCAAACTTTTTATTAATTGCTTGATTAATACTTTCGTTTTGAATAAGCTGATTATCTTTTGCATCAAAAAAAGTAAATTGAACCTTGTTTTCATTTTCTTTTTGAATATCTTCTAAGTTTTTCTCAACATTAGAAAGAAATAAATCATTAGAATTATGTAAGAATACACCTACCTTAACTGGATTTTGAGTGTTTGACGATGGAGTAGCATATACATTATTTTCAATGCCATGTAATAATATTATAGAAACTATAATGATTGATAGTATTTTTTTTGATATATTCATTTTCTCCTCCGTATATAGTGTTTTGAACTATAGTTTTTATTAGTAGGTTGTCTTTTGATATAAAATTTATTCATGGTAAAAGACATGGAAATACCTGTATAAAATTCTACCTTAAAGAAATTTATTTCTCGCTATGTAATATAGTGATAATATTATATGGGAAGTTTAAACAAAAAAGATTGACTTTGTAATTTTTGAAAATTTATAAAGTCTTTTTATGTTTAGGGGGAAAAATATTGGACAATTCAAAATTGAATAAAGATACGTATGAAAAAATATTCAACTTAACTAGAGAAATTTTATGTGCATTTCATTTTAACGGTAGTTGTAAATATGTAAGTTTATCCCAATATTTAAGGTGCCCTTTATTTCGCAGTGGATAAAAATAGCACCTTAGGCACATTCAAAAAAATAACAAGTCCATTTGCCAGAAAAGTTCCGTATTGCAGCATAGCTGCTCTTTTCATAAGTGCCTATTTTTCATCATCCTGCGTCGGCAAATTGCCCTAATAGGCCCGCTATGAGGGCAATTTGTCTCCTTGTCTGATGAAAAATATCCACACATTGGAACAGAGCAGCTATGCTGCATGCCGGAACTTATATTGGCAACTTTGGACTTGTTATTTATTTTCATGTGCCTTAAATATTGTTTATTTTATAAGTTTAATTTCATCATCTTAGCTTAACTTAAATGATGACTTTAATGAAACTATTCTGTTAAATACTAATTTATCGTTAGTAGTATATTTATTATCTATATTAAAGAAGCCATTTCTAACCATTTGGAATTTATCTTGAGGCTTAACATCTTTAAATGCAGTTGGTTCAACGAAGCCTTGTAATACTTCCATTGAATTTGGATTTATTTGTTCTAGGAAGTGTTTTCCTTCATTTTCTTCAGCATCATCTAATATTAATGGTTCATATAATCTGAATTCAGCAGGAATACAAGTTTTTGCATCTACCCAGTGGATAGTTCCTTTAACTTTTCTACCAGTGAAACCAGAACCACTCTTAGTTTCTGGATCATAAGTACAGTGAATTTCTGTTACGTCACCATTTTCATCTTTAATTATTTCATTACATTTAACAAAATATGCACCCTTTAATCTAACTTCATTACCAGGGAATAATCTAAAGTACTTCTTAGGTGGAATTTCCATAAAGTCTTCTCTTTCAATATATAATTCTCTAGAGAAAGGAACAAGTCTAGTACCTTGAGTTTCATCCTTAGCATTATTTTCTATTGTAAGAAGTTCTGTTTCATTTTCAGGGTAGTTAGTTATTACAAGCTTTAGAGGATTTAATACAGCCATAACTAGTGGTGCTTTAAGTTGTAAATCTTCTCTTATAAAGTAATCTAACATTTGAGAGTCAACAATAGAATTAGCTTTAGCAACTCCAATAGCGCTGCAGAAATTTCTTAATGCTTCAGGAGTGCATCCTTTTCTTCTAAGACCACAAATAGTAGGCATTCTAGGGTCATCCCATCCATCAACAACTTTTTCATCAACTAATTGTTTAAGCTTTCTTTTACTCATAACTGTATTAGTCATATTTAATCTTGCAAATTCTATTTGTCTAGGAGCAGCATCCATTTCACATTCGCTTACTACCCAGTCATAAAGTGGTCTATGATCTTCGAATTCTAAAGTACAAATAGAATGAGTTACATGCTCAATAGCATCTTCTAATGGATGAGCGAAGTCATACATAGGATATATGCACCATTTATTACCAGTATTATGGTGAGTAGAATGAGATATTCTATATATAATAGGATCTCTCATATTTATATTTGGTGAAGCCATGTCTATTTTAGCTCTAAGAACTTTTTCACCATCAGCAAATTCGCCATTTTTCATTTTTTCAAATAAATCTAAGTTTTCTTCAATAGATCTACTTCTGTAAGGACTTTCTTTACCTGGCTGAGTTAATGTTCCTCTGTATTCTTTGGCTTCTTCAGGTGATAAATCACAAACATAAGCTTTACCTTTATTTATTAATAGAACAGCTCTGCTATACATCTCATCAAAATAATCAGATGCAAAGAAAAGTTCATCCCAATTTCCACCAAGCCATTTTACATCTTCTTTAATTGATTCAACATATTCCGTGTCTTCCTTAACTGGATTTGTATCGTCAAATCTCAAATGAGTTTTTCCCTTAAACTCTTCAGCTAAACCAAAATTTAAAAGAATAGATTTAGCGTGACCGATATGTAAATAACCGTTTGGTTCAGGTGGGAAACGAGTAATTATATCTTTATGCTTTCCACTATCTAGATCCTCTATAATGATATTTCTTATAAAATTAGAAGAATTAATTTCATTTGACATAGTTTTACCTCACTTATTAACTGTATTGAAATTAAGAAAAGAATTTATTATAGAATTCTATCTTAACTATATTGTTATTTTTTACTTAATAATAATTTTAATCCAATGTAGAGAAAAAATAAAGATAAATTATTTATCTTAGCTGGCAAATAACAAATGGTTCATATTTTATAAGTAATATATTTATTGAAAAGGTCTATTATTTATATAATATTGTTAAGGAAAGAACTTAACAATAAATATTAGGAAGCGTTTATTAGTCTATGTTTTTAAATAATAAAAGCCCCTATATAATAAACTTGCTTAGCGAAGTTTATTATATAGGGATCTTTTAATATATTTTGTAATTTTAAGAAGTTTGAAAATATTATGTTTAATTATTAACCTAAATAATTATTTTACAGTATATGATGGATTTATAAACCCAATAGAATCTTTTGATACCTGAGCTCCATCAAGCTTGTCTTTAGTGTTTGAAGAACCTAAAGATTTACAAGAAATTATTTGAGCTACACCAAATGTAACTTGATGTCCTAAAGCGGATGGTGTACCAGTAAGAGGGAAGTTATAATTACCTAGAGTATTGTTTTGAGCAACGCATCCTGTCATTGTAACAACACCAGTTTGGTTATTTCTATCAAATCCAGCTCCTAAGTTTCCAGTTGCTGTACAATTAGTAAGCTTATGATTTTCTGCAACTGCTACTGGATTACTAGGGTCAGTCTTATTATCTATGCCCCCTACTTTAAATCCATTTCCATCACCATATATTATTTCACCCTTTGCTGTTTTGAAAGAACCGTTGTTTATAGCAGAACATCCTTCAAATGTTACAACTCCATGAGCAGCATATAAATCATATCCATCATCTGAATTTCCTTCAGATACACATTTGATTAATTTATTACCTTCACCTGAACCAAGTTTAACTGCAAATCCATCAGCATTTTCTCCTCTTTTCTTAGGATCAGTTTTACCAAATTGGTCACAATTAGAATAAGAATGAACACTAGTTAAAGTATTTCTAGCTGCGCCATTTGATAATTGAACTCCTGCATCATTATTATTATGAACTTCTAAATTTGTAAGGTTATTACTTGAACCTTGAACGTAGACTCCATTATCACCTGCATTATAAATTTCTAAATCTGTAATAGTAGATCCAGTACCATTAACTACAAATCCTTTTCCAGTAATTCCAGTTGGAGAAAAATTTACTTTACCAGCTCCGGATTTTCCTGTGATTATTACCCCGTCTGGTACATTTATTGTACTAGATGTTACAGTTCCGATGATATTAATAGTATCCCCAGATTTAGCTTGTTTTACAGCATTTGCCAAAGATATTCCTGATGCACTAACATTTATAGTTGTAGCTGCATAAGCAGGTGCTACTTGTAATAAACTTCCGCCTGTAACCATAACTCCTAGTGCCGCAATTAGACATAAGTTTTTAATTTTTTTCATAATAAAGATCCCCCTTTTATTAATTTGTTAATATTTACTGGTATTTTACGTGTCATATTAATGTGGATAAACGTGAACAATAAATCACGGTTGTGTTAACGTGAACAAAATTAAGAATTATTAGAGTATACATATTTAAATATCCGATGATCATCTACAGATATATTCTCATACTATGTAATTTTTTTAAATACATATTCCTCTAAACGTCTAAATTTAGGAATTAAACGCAAGTTAAAGTACAATTTACTTAATTTTCTGATTATTTCTGTTTTATTCCCCAAAAACTACGTTTTATAACAAAATTATTGTTTTTATTTCAAATAATATGTATAATTATTCTTTATAAATTTATACTGCATTCGCAGGAATATTAACATTGAACAAGTTTGATATTTTTTATAGAAGTTATATAGATAAAGGTTTGTAGTACAAGGAATGGATATATTTGAATAAGTTTGAATAGTATTGTATTATATAAGTTGAAAAGGTGATTATTTGCAAAAATATAATAAGTTATAAAATGCAATATTATTTTTTTGCATTATATGTAAGATTGAGGTGATATTTGTGTATTCAATTATCTTGGTAGAAGACGATTCTATGCAAAGGAAAGTTTTAAAAAAAATGATTTTATCAATGCATGATTTCGTAAGGATTTATGAAGCTGATAGTGAAGATTCAGCTTTAGATATTATTCAAAAACATGATATTAATTTGTTTCTGATAGATATTAGTTTAAAAGAATCGTCAGGATTAAATCTTGCACTTAACATTAGGAATATTCCAAAGTATGAATTTAGACAAATCATTTTTTTAACTACTCATATGGAATATATAACTCAGGCATTTAAACAAACGCATTGCTATGATTATATAATTAAACCATATGATAAAGAAGATGTACAAGCTATGTTGAATAGAATTATTCTAAATGAAACGAATAGCTTAAATGTTGAAAATGACAGTCCTAAGGCAGATGATGACAGAGAATTTGTAATAACTTTAAAAAATGGCATATATGTAGGAATAAAAATAAAGGATATTTTGTTTATAGAAGTTAAAGGCAAGAACTGCCAGGTATATACTATTAATGGAATGTACATTGCTATCAATACCACTTTGAAAAAAATTCTACAATTAATTAATTGTGACTATATAATTCAAAGCCACAGAGCTTTTGCAGTAAATAAAAAGTACATATATAAAATAGAAAAATTAGATTCTAAATTGGGGGAAGTACAATTCGAAAACTATCCAGGTACAGCGCTGTTAGGATATAAATTTAGAGATAATGTTATATCTGAATTTAAAAAAGGGAAAGTGGTAATATGTTAAGTAAGGTGATATTAAATGGCTTAGATATGATTAATATAATTTATTTATGGGCAATTTTGAGCAAAAAAAATAGTCATATATTTAAATTGTTATCTAGCATAATTGCGGCAATAATTTTAACTACGATTTCTGAACAATTAGGATTTAATTTTGTTATTGAAGATATATTGATTATTATGGTAATTAAGATTATATATAGGATAAATATAAAAGAAATTATATTAGGGTTTCTCTTGGTGCTACTTACAGAGATGAGTTTACAACTAATAGTTACTTTAGTTATTGAGAAATTTATTTTTGACAATACTATTAAAATAATTATTATAGAATTAATAATATTAATTAGTACAATAATATTTTCAAAAACTAATTTAGGCAAGAACATTGATTTTAAAAACATAGATAATAGTATTATTATTTATTTTGTTTTAATATGTAGTATATATACTATAGTTTTTAAAATTATTTGGAATTATGATAATAATATAATTTTAAATAATCTATTTATTATATCAGTAATACTGAGTGTACTGGTTATTTCTCAAGTATTAACATATTTATATGTTGTTAAATTAGCAAAGGAAAAATTAAAGTTAAAAGTTTCAAATGAATATAATCAAGTTATTGATGAAATAGTTCAAGAAATAAAACAAAGACAGCATGATTTTGTTAATTATAAAAATACAATAAGAGGAATAGTAAACGTTGTAGACGAGAATGATGTAAAAGAAGCAATAAATAATTATATAAAAGATGAAGATCAATATGGTGATAAGATAAATGCTCTTATATATATTGATAATGTAGTCATTAGATCAATAATATATAGAAATATGTGCGAATTCAAAAAATATAATATTAAATTTAAATATGTAATTGAAAATAATGTTTTAGATGATATTTTAAGTTATCACGAAATCTCTAATGTATTAAATAATGTATTAAATAATGCTTTTGAAGAAGTAATGAAGAAAGAGTGCATTGATAAAAATATCCAAGTTAAAATCTTTAATGAAGGTAAAACTTCTCATTTAATTATTAAAAATAAGGTTGGAAATCATAGCAATATTAACTTAAATGAGATGTTTACAAGAGGGTATTCAACAAAAGATATAGGTACAAGGGGATATGGTTTGTATAATGTACAATCTATAATTAATTTACATAGAGGACATATAAAGGTGAATTTAGAAGGTGGAGAAATTATTTTTGATATTTATTTTGATAATTCTTTAGAATGATCTGACTCACTGAAACAGTATGATTTAGATTTTATATTAATGTAAATACAGCTTCAACTAAAATTACATATTACTAATTAGAATATAAAATTGGACATACTACTATACTTATTAAAAAAGGAACGTGATGGCATGTTAATTAGCTTCATTATTAATGCTATGAATGCATTTAGCTTAATTTATTTACTGGCAACACTATCCAAGTGGGATAAAAGCATAGTTAAATTAATATTGACCGTACTTACTCTGGCTAGTGTTTCTACAATTATGGACTATTTAGATATAAACTTTATATTTTTATACATAGTATCTATTGTTGTAATTAAGATTGCATATAAGAAAGATTTTAAAGATATTATTTTTGGATTTTTCTTAATATTATTTATGATACTCATTCTAGAATTAATAATTGATTTGTGTATTATTCGATTTGTTAATGATTATGAAATTCAAGGAGTTATTATTGAATCGATAATAATGATTGGTACAATTATCTTTTCAAAAGTAAAGGTGATGAGCAAGCAAGTTGTATTAAAGTATGTTAGATTCAAGAAAGAAAATGGCGGGATTCTAAATTATTTTATTTGGATATTGGGAATATATGTTGTGTTTCTAAAATTCCTTTGGAATTATGATAATAAAATAATACAAGATAATTTACTTATTACAATAGGAATAATCAGCATATTAATTATATGCCATGTTTTTACGTACTTGTATGTGGTTAGAACAATAAGAGAAAAAGAAGAATTGAAAATTTCCAATGAATATAGTTCTGCTATTGAGGAAATAGTTCAAGAAATAAAACAAAGGCAGCATGATTTTATTAATTATAAAAATACAATAAAAGGAATAGTAAATGTTGTAGATAAAAAAGATGTCAAGGAAGCAATTAGCAATTATATAGAAGAAGATGTGTATGATAATAAAATAAATTCTCTTATATATATTGAAAATGTAGTTATTAGATCAATAATATATAGAAATATGTGCAAATTTAAAAAATATAATATTGATTTTGAATATGAAATTGAAAATAATGTTTTAGATGATATTTTAAGTTATACTGAAATATCTAATGTATTAAGTAATTTATTGAATAATGCATTTGAGGAAGTTGTAAAAGAGGAATGCATTAATAAAAATATTGAAGTTAAAATTTTTAGTGAAAATAAAACATCTCATTTAATCATTAAGAATCAAATTTTGAATCCTAATAAAATTAACTTAAATGAGATGTTCACAAGAGGTTACTCAACCAAAAATTCGGGTACAAGAGGTTATGGCTTGTACAATGTACAAGCCATAGTTAACTCCCATAAAGGAAATATTAAAATAAGTGTAGTATGTGGAGAAATTATTTTTGATATTTATTTTAATAATTCTTCAGGATAGTCTGGTTCACCATAAAACGTAACACAACTCACGTTTAATCGTACCTTAAATACCTTAAGTAGCATGTCTGAAAAAAAGTTTATAGATTTTTGCATTTGAAACATCTCCTTTTATATTAAGAATAATTAATTGAACAATTTGAATTAATGTACTTGCTAATATGCAATTGCACATTTTTATATTTGATAGTGTAAAAAATATTATAATCCAAAAAGTAAAAGATATTAAAGAAAGTATTTTTAATAATCTTTTATTTTTTATTGGCTTTTTTGTATTAGCACAAGGAGCATATCTCTCAATTATGACAAGAGATACTATGAAGAAAGTTACATAAAAATAAGTATTGAATTTTGGAAGTAATATGCTAGATATTAGTATTATTGCAAAGTGCATAACACTAAATGCTAAACATCTCCAAAATGTTTTACAATGTATACCTCCTGCTAACGGTCTTGTTGAAAATAGTATAATATAAGAAAATAGGAATAAAGGTAGTTGGTTTAAGCATACAAACATCAAGGATATTATTATTAGTTTAGCTAAATCCCCTAAAATCATTTGTATCGCGTAATCAATTTTCATCAAGTCTGTTAAAGATAGGGAAGAGTTATTTTTACGTAAGTATTCAGTTATAGAATTTGAAACCGACTTTATCATTTTAACTCCTTTGTTTTTTTGAAAATATTTGTTTGATTACTTTAATATATATATACATTAAAGTAATTTAAAATACAATATTATTGGAACGAAAAGCATGTTTTAGGGAATGAAAAGAAGTTTTTTGGTAAAATAAAGTAATTATCACAAGATATTTATCTTTAATGCTTATTTTTATTCGTTTTGAGGAATGTGTATTTACATAGTTTAATCATTGTGTAAAAATATATTATTGAGATGGGAATTTTCAAAATGGTGTGAGGGTATTTATTATAGGTCAGATTGTATTGTTGCATTTTGTTAGGATAATTTATCTGCGATAATATAATCATAGAATAGTATAATATAAGATGGTTGCATTCTTTAATGACAAGCATACTATATTGTACTATTTTATTCATTTAAAATTAAGAGAATTAAAAATCACTTAAGATAACAAGCTTAAGTGATTTTTTAATTTAACTTACTAATTTTTAAGAATTTATTATAGTTTTATAAGCACAGATCGTATCAAGAGCTGTTTTATCCCAAGAAAAGTCCTTGCTTCTAGTTAGGCTCTTTTTAACCATGGTTAGCCTTAATAAACTGTTACATAAAACCCTTTCTATATCATAAGATAGAGTATCTATATCATTAGGATCTATGAAAAGTGCAGATTCATAGCACACTTCAGGTAACGACGTAACATTAGATGCTATTACTGGAGTTCCACAAGCCATAGCTTCTATAGGAGGTAGACCAAAGCCTTCATAAAAAGAGGGATAAACTAAGACTTCTGTGGCGTTGTAAAATAATGGCATATCTTCAATGGGAACAAAATCTGTAAAAATCACATTATTAGAAACATGCAATTCCTCAGCCCTGCTTTTATATTTAGAATAGGAAGGGCCCTTTCTGCCTGTAATAACTAATTTAAAGGTTTCTCTTAATTTGTTTGGAAGGATTGAATAAGCTTCAATTAAACCTAAAATATTTTTTCTTGGACTAAAACCACCAACATAAAGTATAAAATCTTCTTCTATTCCATATTTTTTTGTAATAATATCTTTTGACTGGCATTTACTCATAGGTCTATAGATATCTTCAGCGGCAAGTGGTGTTACATAAATCTTGTCAGCAGGGAAATTAAATTCCTTAGCAATGTCATCTTTAGAAAAGTTAGAAACTGTAATAATTCCATCACAGGCATTTAAAATTTTAGGTAATTCATTATTAAATATTTTTAAATACCTATCACTAACAGTTTCGGGCATTTTTAAGGGAATTATATCATGTAGAGTAATAACTTTTTTGCATTTAATATTGTCTGAAAGTCCAACTCCGTTTTGGGGAACATGGTAAAGCTCTATATCAGCATTGTTCAATATATTAGGAACATTTATATCATCCCAAAAACTATCCGAAGGAGCTGATTCAACAAGTTCCATCTTAAAATTACTTTGTAAATTATTAATAGAGTCACATTGTGGCATAAAAATTAAATAGTTATTATTACAATCAGCCTTGTTTAAACTTTTTATTAATTGATTAGTATATGTGCCTATGCCAGTACCATGATACCACTTTGCAGCCCTACCATCTATTCCTATTTTCATCGCTAAACCCTTTCATAGAATTTGTGTTAATGTATTATATTAAAAGAATATAAAAAATGTTAATAAAAGAAGTAATATCCTCATATAAATATATAGGAGGTGAGAAGTATGATGAGGGAGTTTGAAATAGAAAGACAATTTAACATTAAGATAGAAAAAATTAAAGCCAATAAAGGTGTTTACTATCTTAAGACGGATAAGGGCGAAAGATGTTTAAAGAAAATAAATTATGGACCCCAAAAATTATTATTTGTATATGGTGCTAAAGAGCACTTAAGAAAAAATGGTTTTAATAATTTAGATAAATATTATTTAAACATAAATGGAGAGCCTTATGCATTAGTTAATGAATACTTATACACTTTATCAGAATGGTTAGAAGGAAGGGAATGTGACTTTCATAATATAGATGAAGTAAAGATAGCAGCTAAGACTTTAGCCAAGCTTCATGAAGCATCTAAAGGTTATGATCCGCCGGAAAATTCTAAGCTGAAAAGTGATCTTGGAAGATGGGCTCATTTAATAGAAAAGAGGATAAAATCTTTGGATAAGATGAGAGACATGGTGAGGAAAAAAAGTATAAAAAGTGATTTTGATATACTTTATTTAAAATCCATGGAGTTTTATAAGGAGATAGGGAAGAAGTCCTTAGTAACTTTAAATGAATCAGATTATTATGAGTTATGCATGTTAGCAGAAAATGAAAAGAGCTTTTGCCATCATGATTTTACTTATCACAATATAATTTTAAGTGATAATATGGATGTACATGTAATAGATTTCGATTATTGTAAGAGAGAAGTTAGAACCTTTGATATAAGCAATTTTATGATAAAAGTTCTAAAGCGAGTTGAATGGAATATAGAATTTGCTAAAGCTATTATAGATTCGTATAATTCAGTATCGACCTTAAGAAAAGAAGAGTATAAGGTATTATATGCATACCTTGAATTTCCTCAAAGGTATTGGAGACTTGCCAATAGGTATTATTATAACGAAGTTAATTGGGGACAAAATACTTTTGCAAGTAAGTTAGAGTCTATAATCAATGAAAAGGAAAAACAGTTAGATTTCTTAGAAAAATTTAAGAATGAATATAGTATATAAATGTAAAGATCTAACTAACTGAAATTAGATACATGTTTATTTCGCAAGACTATGAAAATTACGATGAAAGCACTAAGCAGAAGGTTGCACCCACTTAAGCTTGCTAATATTTAGACAAGCATAAGTGGAGCAACCTTTAGCTAAGTGCTTTTAACAGCTCATTTTCAAATGCTTGCTGCATAAACATGTATCTAATTTCTTTGTTTGAATATGATCCTAAATTGCCAGCAATAAGTTCGCATTTATTTTTAATCGGATTTCTTCATGTGTAGAATTATGCAACTACTTTCCAAAAGAGTTTACTTCTTTTATGTGCCTTAAAGAACTCTTTAGTCATTATTTCCATATTATAAACTGAGAAAAAATATCATGGGAGAAAATAATGGACATTGGAGATATAGTTGTAAGAAAATCTTATAATAAAGATGTTACATTTAAAGTAATTGATATAAAGGAAGATAACGGGAAATATAATGTTATTTTAAAGGGAATTAATATAAGAATAATAGCAGATGCAAATATAGAAGATCTTGAAATGGCTGATGAAGAGAGCGGTTCTAAGGATAAAATTTTAAATACAAGAGTAAAAGAAGCTATAAAACAAGCTATGATATTAAGAGGTGATCTTAGAGATAAGGTGGAAAAGTCCCCAAAAATAAAAGCAAAAAATGAGCTTATGTTTGGGAGACCAGGAAAAATACTTCATGTAGATGGAGACCGTGAGTACATGGAAACTTGTCTAAAGGTATATAAACAGTTATCTTTGGATGCAGTTGGAAGGGCAATAGCAGAACAAGATCAGCCCAAGGTAATAGTAGATTTGGTTAGAGAAGTAAAACCAGATATAGTAGTATTAACAGGACATGACAGTGTACTAAAAGATCCAAGGGACTATTTAGATTTAGATAACTATAGAAATTCAAAATATTATTTAGAATCAGTTAAAAATTTGAGAAATTATAATTCAAGTTATGATGAATTAGTAATATTTGCAGGGGCATGCCAAAGCTGCTATGAGAGAATATTGGATGTAGGTGCTAATTTCGCATCGAGCCCAAATCGAGTATTAATTCACTGCTTGGACCCTGTTTTTGTATGTGAGAAGATTGCTTATACAAGGATTGATAAGGTGGTTTCAATAACTGATGTAATTGAAAATACTATAACAGGAATAAGAGGTGTTGGGGGATTGCAGACTAGGGGGAAGTATAGGGATGGATACCCTAAATCTCCATACATCTAAATATTCTAGGCACATGGATTTGTTATTTTTCTGCATGTGCCTCAAAGATAAATTTATATAATAATTTTTCATAAAGGGATTGTCGAAAAACAAGGATTTATAAACTTTCATGAATAAAGGCCATGCATATAAGAGAATTACATCGATATTTATGCATGGTCTTTAGATCCATATGATGCTTTATGAACCTCTAAATAGTTCCGTTCTTGGAATATTACCATTTAAGTCACAATCAATAAATTAATATTAATCAAATTTTATATGACAATAACCATTTGGATTTTTTTTAAGATAATTTTGATGGTATTCTTCTGCAGCATAAAAGCATTTTAATGGCATTATTTCAGTAACTATACTTTTAGTATAGTTTTTTTGAGTAGTGTTTTTGCTTTTTATAATTAAATCTTCATCATTTTTATCAACATAATAAATACCTGTCCTGTATTGACTGCCGATATCATTTGCTTGTTTATTTAAGGAAGTTGGATCTATTATATTCCAATACTCATCTAATAGCATAGTTAAATTTATTATATCTTCGTCATATGTTGTATAACAAGATTCTACATGACCAGTAGTTCCTGAACAAACTTCTTCATAAGTAGGATTTAGTTTATCTCCGTTTGCATATCCAACTTTAGTTTGAATTACGCCAGATATCCTGGAAAGAAATTCTTCTACGCCCCAGAAGCAACCACCTGCAAATACTATTTCTTTCATTTGAATCACCTCTATTTTAATATATTATAAAATTTATTTATCTGCAAATATTCTTTTCTTCTTTTATCAATATTTAATAATGGTGATGAACATAACACATATGCTGCATTAACAGGTGAAGATGGAACAGTAGAACATGTAAGTGTTATTGATGGATCATTATATGTAACAGTATTGAACGACTCTAATGACAATATTAAAGTTGAAAAGTTAGATTTAAAGAAAGATAAAATAGACTCAATAGCTAATTATGATCCAGACAAGACAAAAAATGTTGATGTTTATATCGTAAAGAATGATGATGATTCAGATCAAGATATTGCTGCTGACGTACAAGGATGGTCAATTGATGAAGGAAAAATCTATAAATTTGATAAATTAGATAATAAAGTTATGTATACTTGCGGCAGATCATTAGAGGCTATAAATGATTATAATTAATTTATAACTGTAATTTTATGAGAATTATTTAATTAGTTATAGCAAATTAGTATTGACTTTGCCCTAAGAGGAGGATTTAAAATAATTTTGAAAGGAAGGAGGGAAAGTCTTGAAAATCAGTGAGTTTGCTAAAAGGTCAGGGGTGACTATGAAAACATTGCGTCATTATGATAAGATTGGGTTGCTGCAGCCATCTGCAAAAACAGAAGTAGGCTACAGAATTTACAGTGATGAAGATTTCATTAAATTACAACAGATTACTACACTGAAATTTATTGGTTTATCACTTGAAGAAATAAAACAGCTAATAAATGAAAAATGTGGAAATATAGAAAGCATAATTGATATTCAAACAAGAGCTTTGGAAGAAAATAAAAAACATATTGATATAGTTCTTACCTCTTTGAATAAAGCTAAGAAACAAATACAGAATAATAGTTTTTTGGAAGTTCAGCAACTTATTGATATTATAAAGATAACAAATATGGAAACAAGAGCAAAACAGAGATTTAATAATGCAAGTAAACAATATGTTACTGATAGTTATTACTGGAGGTCCCAAACTGGAGAATTAATAAATGAATTGGCTAAGCCTAATATAAATGATGTCATACTTGATTTAGGGTGTGGTACTGGAAAACAGATTATTGAGCTATCACGAAAAATAAAATTAGCTATTGGTATAGATATCAGTGATGGAATGATTAGCCAAGCCAAGGAAAATATGAAAAATGAAAGCTCACAAAATATTGAACTTTATATAGGAACATTTGAAGAACCTAACTTAAACGTAGAGTTATATAAAAAGGGTATTACAAAAATTATTACTAATTATGCTTTACACCACCTAACTATAATATATAAACAAAAAGCAATAGAAAAAATGATCACCATAGGAGGTGAAAGTTTGCAAAGCATTATTATTGGGGATTTAATGTTTTTTGAAAATCCTAATGACTATAGAGAAGAATTTTCTGTAGTAGGATATGGACCTGACGTGGATTTTCCATCAAGTGTTGAGGAACTAATGAATTGCTTTTCAAATTTTGGCTTTACAATTGAAGTACACAAGCTACATCCCCTTGTAGGAGTTATAATAGCAAATAGAAATAAAATATAAATTTGCATCCTTTAAAATGCTTGAAAAATCGCAATTTTTAAGATAAGAAGATAGCGCAGGATTAAAAAATGGTTTTCCATTAGCGTATAGTTTAGAGACTTGATAATGAATGATTCTAATAAAGAATATTATTAGAATAAAATATACTTATTTATTCTAAATAAGTGTTAACCCAAATATCCAAACTTTGTTAATAGATATTGATAAGATTATATGATATAATGGTATTTAAACTTATATTAAAAAGAAATAACTAAAATAAATTTATTAGGTGGACAACCACTGATAGAAATTTAATAATATAGTATTTTTTAGATAACTAAAAGATACAGATATTGAAATTGCTGTGATAATACTTTTAGAATTAGAAAAGCATGAGAATGATAAACGCAATAGAAAGGAATAACATTAATTATGGAAATAAAAATAGAGATTCGCTGGTGGATGATATTAGCTCCAATAGTTGCAGCAATAGCTGGATATACAACAGGAATATTGATGTATAGATAATAGTTTTTTTATCTAAGATTGAAAAGAGACCAGCCTTAGTGTTAGCAGATTTAAATGTAGAAGATTTAAATATTAAGAAAATAGCCTAAAGTAGAAATAAACGCATTTTAAATTAATTTCTACCTTAGGCTTTTTATTATGCTATAAAATAGGACTTTATACTGTTTTTAATACATCTTGTAAGGATTTGGTCTAATTGTACGGATTAAACTTTAAAGCAAATATGGAGAATGTTTAGATAGGATGTAGTAATTAGTAAAATAATGTTCTTTCAAAATTATATAATATGGAATTTAAGAATAAACTCAGTCATTCACATATTTAGGTTTAGTGAATAAATTACCAATAATAGTTAATTTTTATTGGAGGTTGTAAATGGGCTATTATATTAAAGTAAAGCCTAATGTGAAGATTTATGTAGAGGATCTAAATGAAGAATGTAAAAAAACAATTTTATTTTTACACGGTTGGCCTGGAAGCCACAAATTATTTGAATATCAATTTGATCAACTTCCCAAGATGGGATATAGGTGCATTGGAATAGATACAAGAGGATTTGGCGATTCAGATAAACCTTATAGTGGCTATGATTATAATACATTGTCAGACGATGTTAGATGTGTAATAGATGCACTGAAATTATCTAACATTACATTGGCAGGACATTCAACGGGAGGAGCAATAGCAATTAGATACATGTCTCGCCATAAAGGCCATGGTGTATCAAAGTTAGCTCTACTTGCTGCAGCGGCACCAAGTCTTATTAAGCGCCCTAATTTCCCTTATGGTTTAGATGAAGAAGTTGTTGAACAAATTATCAAGGGAACATATACTGATCGTCCTAAAATGCTTAAAGGGTTTGGTGATATATTTTTCTATCAACATATAACTCAAGCATTCTCAGATTGGTTCTTTAATCTTGGATTACAGGCAGCGGGATGGGCAACTGCAGCCATTGCAAATACTTGGATAAATGAAGTATTATTTTCAGATTTAAGGAAAATAAATGTTCCAACTTTAATTATTCATGGTGTTCATGATAAAGTTGTGCCTTTTGAGCTAGGAGAAATACAAGAACAAAATATTAAAAATTCAAAACTCATGCCATTTAGGTATAGTGGTCATGCGTCTTTTTATGATCAGCGTGAGAGATTTAACGAAGAATTAATGAAATTTATTGAACAATAAAATTTTTGAAATTTTGAATTTCTTAGTGAAAATATTAAGGATAAATAATTAATCTAAGAAAAGGTGAATTGTCTGGATTAAATTATAAGTAAAGATGGAGAAGTCGTGATTTTATTTAGTAAAATAGTAAATGCTCTACGAAAAATGAATAATACGGTAGTGCGACACGTTGCTAATTGAAAAGATTAGCCACTAATTCGATTGAATTAGTAGAACTGATAATCTGAAAAGTCAAATTAAAGAGTAACGTCTTGAAGGGCTATTCTAATACTCCGAATAGCATTTTTATGAATAAGAATAAAAATGTTATAAGCTCGGTGAAGTCGACTGAGAGTGCACCCTAACTGGTCAAGCTGAAGAAATGCGAACTAGAGGTGGTCGAGTGTATGATAGGTCGGGAATCCACAAAATACTTATGGTAAGAATGGTCATGGATAAATAAGTGACTTACGAAATTCCGAATGAAAGGGTCTAGAATTATACATGGTAGAAATGTCATGCCTATTTAAAATATAGGGTTTGTGGGGATTAGTAAAACATGCCGCTATGAAAGTTCTTATACTGTTACAGGCAGTATCAAGCAAACAGGCTTAAAGGAATTACCTAAGAGTATATGCAAGGATACGATTATTGGAACGTGGTAAGCTGATAACATTGAGGACTTGTTTCCAATGAAATGTTAGCAAGGAAAGATGAAAATTATAACTTGCTTTAATATCAGTGAAAGTAGTGGCACAGTACCGGTGAAACTTGCGAAAGCAAGTGGAGGGATAGCCACAAGTTAATATTTACATTAAAATTTATAAATACAATAATTATTAGGTTCGTGTAAGACTAAGAGAGATGAAAATCATGAGGTGAGTAATCGACTAATGGCAACAAAGGAAAAGAAGTTTAAAAAGAGACAACTGCTAAGAAATAATGAATACTATTATATGCAAAAAAATATTTGATGAACTATATGAAAAAAGCTTAAATGGTAAGAAATTTGATAACTTGCTAAGTTTGATACTAAACGAACAAAATATATTATTAGCATACAGAAACATTAAGAAAAATAAGGGGAGTAAAACACAAGGAACTAATGAGAATACAATCATAGAAATTGGAGAAAATAATCCGAAAAAATTAGTACAATATGTAGTTGGTAGGCTTAATAATTATGAACCACAGTCTGTGAGAAGAGTGGAAATACTAAAGGAAAACGGTAAAACAAGACCTTTAGGCATTCCAACAATAGAAGATAGGTTAATTCAACAACGGCTGTTTTAGCCTCAGCTCTGTTTTTGAATTTTATTCCATACAACTTGTCTTTTTTAAAGATTATTCAAAAGTTACTATTATTACTATTTTTATTAACTTGACTTTCTAATGACTTGACGCGCTTATTTAGAAGTTTATTTTCTTTAGAAAGTGTGTCTATTTCTGCTTTTTGAGTTCTTATTTCAGCTGTTAATTTTTGAATCGCATCTATAACCTGTGATATTCCTTGATTATAGATTTCAATTATTTTGCCTTCGCTCACGGACGTCACCACCTTATCATTAGTTTTTAAAAGTCATGTTTTATAATACAAAAAAATGATGCTAATATAAAGAGATTTTTCTAAAAAATAATAATAACATCAAATTTAAGGTATTTTAATAGCTTAATAGTTATATTGTTTTTATACTCCATACACTATATTGGATAAAAATTCAATCTTATTAGCATTAAATGTACATTTTAGGGGACAAAAAGAATATTTTGAAATAAATAGGATAAAAGTATAAATTATTTCCGTTTATGACTAGTTTTGTATGTTTAATTCTATAAGTATTTACTTTATTTGATTATTATGTAAATATGTAATTGCAAGTAGATGAATAGTTAGATTTTGCACATTGGAGGATAAAAAATAATGAAAAAGAAAACAATAACAACTTTAGTAACAACTTTAATGTTAATCGCAGCTTCAGTTCCTGTTTTTGCGAGCTCTTATAGTTCGTATAGACTTGGACCAGTGTCAGAAAATAATTATACTGGTCCCCATCAGAAAGTAGAGCAGACACAATGCATAACCAATAACCCTACTGCGATGAGTAATGTTTCTGGAAGTGAAGTAACTTTCTGGGCATGTGATGATGATAAAAATCAATGGTCAAAAGATTATGTAATGAGGATAGGTCAAAATACTGATATTAGATTTACTAGTGAAATTGATAAAGGTCAGTATGTTATTATGGGGATGGAAGCTACACATTGGAGTAAATCCACTGGTTATGTTTCTGGAAATGTGAATTTCCATTAAATTCAATATAATTAAAAGTACTAGTAGATTGCTAGTACTTTTAATTACTAATATAGAGGTGTATTAATGGGAAAAATGCTTATTTTTGAATTTAAAAATTGTATTAAAAAAAAGTCATGTAAAGTTATATTTAGCTTTTTATTTTTCATATCAATTAGTGGTTATTTGGTAACATGTTATGAATTTTATGGAGATCACTTAACATTTATAAGATCAGCACATGAGGTTTGCATAATTCAAGGTGTTTATTCAAGGTTTTTAAAAAATATAGAAGTACTATTATTACCATTAATTTGCTGTATTATATATTCAGATTCATATTATATAGAATATAAATCTGGAGTGTATAAAAGTATTTTGACAAGAACAGATAGAAAAAATTATATAGTAAGTAAAGCAATAGTTATTTTTACAATTGTTTTCATATCGTTTTTTCTAACTTTATTTTTAAATCAAGTATTATGTCTAATTGCATTTCCAACTGAAGGATTTGATAATAATTATGCTCTACCTGCATACGATATAGGATTTCAAAATTTTGCACAAGGAAAACTTTTTGATTTAATTAGATTACAACATCCATTTTTATACAATTCACTTTTTATAGTAATAATTAGTATATTTGCATCAGTGTTTGCATTATTAGGATATTCAATATCACTTGTTTATAAAAAGAATAGGTTATTAGCTGTTGGTATAGTATATATTGCATATATTGTATCTGAAGTATGTCTACCATTAATAGGTATGGAGGATTTCGCAATTAGTAATTATTTAAGTGCATCATCATATACTTCATCACTAATATTAGGATTAGTATTATTGATTATGTTCTCTATTAGTATATTCATTATATTTATAGGAATAAATAGACCAGAAATATAAAATATAGGAGATATATATGAAGATGGTTTTTAAAGATTTATTGAAAAAAATAGTTAAGTCTAAAAGATTTTATATGCTATTAATTATATATGTATTCATAGGTATTAATAGTTTTTATACTTATAAAAATAATATAGAACCCAATATTAATTATAATATTTATAGCAATATAACTAATATTGCTATAAGTACATATCTAATTATACCCCTTTATCTATTTTTAAATGAAATAACCACAACTAAATTTAATACTTATAAAGTTTTACTTAAATATAATAATATTAACATGTGGTGGATTCATAAAACTATTGGAACTTTTATAATTTCAATAGTTTGGGTAATTATAATGAATTGTACAACCTTTATAGTATTGTTTTTGACAAAACATACTTTAGATAATGAATTTATTAAATATATGCTATTAGAAAATTTATTTCAGATAGTAGGACTTATGATTTTAGGAAATATGTACAATTTAATAAATGTTTTATCAAATAAAAAGTATATTGGATTTTTAGTAACGTATGGTTTTATATTGTTTTCTAAAGGTCTAAATAGTGGATTTAAATTAAAAATTAACACATTAGATGAATATATGTTTTTATTACAGAAATGTAATAATTATAGTAGTTATATTTTAATTAACGATTATATAAAGCTTATATGGTTTATATTATTATTTATAGTTATATATAGCTATACACTTACACTTATAGAAAAAAAAGATATATATTGGAGTGAATAATATTTGGATAAAAATATTAAGCTTATAAAGCAATTATCAATAGGTGGAATATTAAATATTTTAATAAATTTATATTATATAAATTTGTTAAATATTATTAACTATAAATCTATAAAATATTTGTTTATGTTATCTTATGGATACATAAATATAAAAACTATAAAAACTATAGTTCCTGTATTTTTTATAGTTTTGCATATGGCTTATTTGACATTCATATTAGGGAATTATATTTATAAAGATTTTTCCAATCTTGGTGTCTATATTTTTGTTAGAACAACTAATAGAAAAAGATGGTTATTACAAAAATATATTAATTTGTTCATATATGTATTAGTTTATTATATTTTTCAATATATTATTACTTATATACTTGGTTATTTAAATGGATATAAATTTATTAATAGTGATATATTTCCTATATTAATTATCTATTTTGTAACTATTATATTTAATTATTTTTTTATTTTAGTTAATAACATCATGTCTTTTAAATTTAAAAGTTTATTTAGTTATCTTATTACATTATCTCTATATATAATTCCGTTGTTTATTTCAGAATTTATATATGAGTTTTCAAAAAACAATTTATATATTATAAAATTCTTTCCTAGTAGTCAAGGAATTATAATGTGGCATCAATGTTCATTTCTAGATATTGCATTTAAACTTTTCGATTTTAGTATCAAAAACTTTAGTATAATGCATTCAATTATATATTTAATAATTGCGAATATTAGTCTAATTATATATGAAATATACAACATTAAAAGTAAAGAGATTTTATAGGAGGTTATAAAATTGAATTTTATAGAAATAGCTAATTTAAGTAAAACTATAGGAAATAGAGCTGTACTTAAAAATATAAGTATTTCATTAAATAAAGGTAAGATATATGGTTTTTATGGTAGAAATGGCTCAGGTAAGACAATGCTGTTCAGAGCAATATGTGGATTGATAAAACCAACTTCAGGACAAATTATAATTGATAGTAAGATTTTACATAAAGATATTTCTTTTCATAATAGTATTGGTGTTTTAATAGAAAATTGTGGTTTTTGGGACAATTACACTGGTTTTGAAAATTTAAAACAATTATCTATTATTAAAAATATTATAAATGATGATGATATAAAAGTTTCCATGAGTAGAGTAGGTCTTGATCCTAACGATAAGCGTGTCGTAAAAAGATATTCATTAGGTATGAAACAACGACTTGCTATAGCCCAAGCTATTATGGAAAAACCTAATTTGTTAATACTAGATGAACCAACAAATGCGGTAGATGAAGAGGGTTTAGAGTTAATTAGAAATATTCTTTTAGAGGAAAAATTAAAAGGGACAACAATTTTAATTGCAAGTCATAATAAGGACGATATCAATCTTTTATGTGATTATAAATATAAAATGAATGATGGGGAATTACTTGTGGAATAAAATGAAATTAGATATTTTCAAATTCTATAAGTTACTAACTATGATTAAATGAATCTGTTAAGTTAATATGATAAAAAGTAGGAAAGCTTTGTTTTTTCTGGGGTTAATACTTTCATCACATATGAACCTACCAGAATCGACTAAATAAAAAGGAGTATACATATGAGTAAAAATAGATTGTTAATAATTATATATTGTTTAATTCTAGTATTATGTATAAGTATAGGGATCTTTACACGAAAGTCTTTTTATGGGAATACATCTTTACCAATGTCAAATAATCTAGATAATCTTACTCTTTGTGTGTCGTCATCTGATACTTCAAATATATATTTTGATAATAATATAAAAGATTATGATGATTTAAAACAAAAATCTGATATTATTGTAAAAGTTAGGTTGTCAGGTGAACGTAAATCATTATCTGGAACAATACTAAGTAAAGTTGAAATTCTATCAGTATACAAAGGAACTGATGTTAAAAAAAGTGATATCATTTATATTTATGAACCATGTTTTTTTATTAACAATACTTATAATTCAGTAGATGGTTATAACATGATGGTTGAGAATAATGATTATGTAGTATTTCTAAAACATTTAAAAATACCGGAAGGTTATAAATATAAAGGAGTTGAACAAATAAGTTTTATGCCTGTATCTACAAAATATGCAAAATATAATTTGAGCAATTATGAAAATAAAGCGTTTGAAAAAAACGAATTAGATTCAACTTTATTGAATTATAAAATCATAAAGAATAATGATATCATAACTTCTCAAAAGGCAGATATAGACAAATATACTAGTATAAAAAATAATTTAAAGGATTTTAATTAGGGTTATTTCATTAGATAGTCCTATATGAGTATAGTCGATAAAATAAAGAGACATGAAGTTGTAAAATTTAGTTCCATCAATAAATATAGCTTTTCCTGAAATTTCATCGATATCATAAAGAAAATTGCTCATTTCCGCAAGAATTTTTTCTCCGCATGGAGCAAAATGCAAGCTTCTAAATCTTGCAAATGTTGCATGATTCGGAGCAGTTGAATCCTCAAGTAAAAACATAAAATTAATATCTCTACGACATGCATTTTCAATGTCCCGAGATGAATATAGTTTATTCATATAGCCATAAATCATAATCTTGAGCATTTTTCTTGGCGATACTTGATTTTCCCTTACTCGGGAATAAGTCAAATACAAATCCTTTAAATCCATCTCCTCTACAAATTGACTTAGTAAACGCACTGAATCATTAGCTGGTATCATATAATCAATATTTAAATAAATCTCAGATTCATAGAGTTTGAGATTTATTTTTTTGCGCAAAAATGAGCTGTGCACTAATTATTAGTGCGACAGCCCCATGAGGATTCTTTTATTTTCTAAATTATTAAGCAGCCTTATCATCACATTTTGGATTTAGATTCTTATCTACAACATGGCTTAAGTCACTTATAGCCTTTGATAATCCATCAATCTTAGTTTCGAAGCAAATAAGAAGATAACTAGCTACAGCTATTGGAAAGCCTGTATTCGTAATTAAAGTAATCCAATTTTCCATAAAACACCCCCCCTTTTTTCAGTTAAGAGTTAACAATTAACAGTTTAAGAAGCCAAATTTTATTTTGGCTTTTCACTTTTCCTATAGGAGTTTGAAACATATATATTTAAAGAAATTCTGAAAGAATTTCCTCTATAACTGTTAACTGTTCATTGTTAACTGCTAACTGATATAAATACATATGCAAGGAGTAGGGACATTTAATAGATTGCTTGATATTTATTTATTATTAAAGACTGAATCATAATAAAAACAGATAGCAGCATCTATAATCTCATTAAGATAAATATTGATATTGTCAGATTCACCTTTAAGTTGATTTAATTTCTTCAAGGTAGAAGCTCTAAACTGATAACTTCTTTTAATATCAAATTTTTCACTGATGTTTTAAATGATATTGTAATTGATGCTACAATATCACGTTATAGAACAAGTGAAAGGGAATTGGCTAAACAACATATAAATTCCATAAATAATGAAAAATTATTAGATCATAGTGTTGTAATTTTTGATAGAGGCTATCCATCATATGAAAGGAAATCTTGCATATAAGCTTGTAAAGACCAAATACCTCCAGAAACTTACTTTTACCAGTAGGTTTATTAATTATACCATTTTTTAAGGTAAGTAGCATAATTGATTTTAAATCTAGCATAATTTTTATAATGCTATCTTGTTAAGTTGAAGACATTGTGCGCTCGCTGAGTAAGCGATTCACACCAAATCATAGATTGGGGTTCTCTGCTCATCAGCAGATTGCCACTATGAGACCAATCTGTTTCCTTGCATGATGAAAAAATAAGCATGGCATTTTGGACTTGT
Source organism: Clostridium sp. (assembly GCA_031292145.1). GTDB lineage: Bacteria > Bacillota > Clostridia > Clostridiales > Clostridiaceae > Clostridium. The sequence continues at coordinate 29,249 of JARLHR010000115.1, forward strand.
TATTTTCTTTCATGTGCCTTACTTAAATAATTTATAGGACATTTATGAGTTTAAGTATTTGAAAAATAATGTAATGTTATTCTTAAATTATATTTATATTACGTAAAATATAATTTTTTACTATAATTATATTAAATGTTGAAGTGCTTTCCATTTTTTAATCGTTATATTAAATGTAAGGATTAATGAAGGTGGTGATAGCTATTGAAAAAGAACAATTTGCAAGTTGCATAAAACAATATGAACGTTTAATTATCACTATTTGTCTATCATTTACAAAGAATTACTTTGATGCTGAGGATTTAGCGCAGCAAACCTTTTTAGCTGCATATCAAAACTGGGAAAGCTTTGATGGTGATAACCTTAAGGCTTGGCTTACTACAATTGCTGCAAACAAGAGCAGGGATTACGTTAAGAGTAAAGCAAGAGCAACAGTTAGTTTATCAGAAGAGGAGTATGAAGGTCTGAAGGATAGAGGAGATTCACCAGAGGAAACAGTAGTGAAAAAAAACACTATGGAGAGAATACATAGTGTATGTAATAAACTAAAAGAGCCTTACAGAACTGTAGCTGTAAGCTATTTTTGCAAAGATATTAAACTTTCACATTTAGCAAAGGAAACGGGGCAGAACATTAAAACTTTGGAAACGCAACTTTATAGGTCAAAAAAATTGTTAAAGGATTTATGGAAGGAGGAGTTTATGTGAATGGTACATTATTTGATAAAGAAGGTCATTTAACAGAAGAGACATTAAAGGCACTTAAATTTGATATATTACAGGACGAAGAATTGATTTCTGTATTAGAGCATATTAGTGATTGTCAAAAGTGCGCTGGTGCATTTGCAGACAGTTTTGAAGATGATGAACTTGCAGAAGCTCCTCTAGGTTTTCAAGAGAAAATACAAATTAAAATAAAAGGTAAGAAACAAAGTAATATTCAGTTTAGTTTTTACTGTGTTAAAGTTGCAGTTGCAGCTAGTATAGCATTAATGATGGTTTTTTCAAATGGATTAAATTTTCTGGCTAATACAAAAACCAATTATTTGAAGCCACCAGATTTAAGTATTATAAATTCAGTTAATGCAGAACTTAATACCTTTTCAGAAAAAATAATTAAATTGGAGGTTTTTAATGATGATAAAGAAAAAAAGTAAATTTTTAACTTTAGTTTTTTCAATGTTGCCTGGTGCAGGTCATATGTATATGGGATTTATGAAGATAGGTGTATCTTTTATGTCAGTGTTTTTCTTTTTGATATTTCTTTCTTCTTGGCTTGATATAGGACAATTATTATTTATAGTACCACTTATTTGGTTTTATTCCTTTTTCGATTGTGCAAATAGAATGAGTATAGAGGATGATAAGCTTTTACTTCTAGAAGATAAGTATCTATTTTCTTTAGATAAGTTAGTCAAATTAGATAAAGATGTATTTGCAAAACGTAGACTTGCGACAGGGGTGTTATTATTGTTTTTAGGCATTTATTTGGTATCAGGAAATATAATACGTTTTTTACAACCGTATATTTCAGATAGACTGTATTCTACTATTCATGATTTAATGAGGCAGGCTCCTCAAATAATTATAGGAGTGGCAATAGTTGCACTTGGTCTAAAGCTTATCAAGGGGAAGAAAATGGAGAGTGATATGGATGCTTAAGGGACGTAGAGTAGGTACATTAACAGCAGGAATTGTTTTAGTTGTGTTTGGTGCAATGTTTTTACTTAGATCAGTTACCACTAATATTAATATTCTTCTAATCGCATCTCTATGGCCTTTCATCTTAGTGAGTGTAGGAATAGAAATTATTGCAGCCTACATAATAAACAAGGAAGAAAAAATGCAATATGATTTTGGTGCAATAATATTAGTTATTATTTTAGCCTTCTTTGCTATGGGCATGGGAGGAGTAGAATTTATAATTACTCATTTTTCACAGTTTAACGGAACAATTTAATTAAAATTGGTGGAGTTTAAAGGTAACGTATCTACCAAGTATATCCTTGGTAACACTATATTTTAGTTCTGTCGAGGATTTTCTGCGTTATAATGGTAATAGATATAGTGGAATAATTACATTCCACATAGGGAGTTGATATGCCTCGCCTCCATCATGAAACCTACGAAAATCTAAAATTTTCGTAGGTTATTTTAATTTATGCCAATATTAGTGGTTGTATACGTACAATATTATTACTGAAAATATATAACTAAAAAACGTCTAATAACCACCTTTAATTATATATGTTTCAGGAATTTATTGTTCTCATGTAAGTCAATGTTTATATGTTTTAATTGTTAACCTTATACTACAAACAAGTTGACAATTTTAAATAAAAGGTATATATTGGATTTTAAAAGGAGGAAAAACAATGGAAAATAAAAATATAAGCATAGTACAAAATAATAAAAAGATGACAACAAAACAGCTAATTATGTGTGCACTTTTTACAGCACTAATTGCAGTGGGGGCATTTATTAAGATTCCAATACCAGTATTACCATTTACACTTCAGTTTTTATTTACTATGATGGCAGGTCTTTTAATGGGAGGGGAAATGGGAGCATATAGTGTTTTTATGTATATTCTCTTTGGGCTCATAGGCTTACCTATATTTACTGAAGGAGGAGGATTAGGTTATATATTTAAACCAACCTTTGGTTATATAATTGGATTTTGCATCGCAAGCTATGTTACTGGAAAAATTGCAAATAAAGAATCTAATCCTACATATAAAAGGATTTTAACAGCTAATTTTATTGGACTATTTATAGTTTATAGTCTTGGAATGCTTTATTACTATATAATTTGTAATTTTGTAATTAACACACCAATGGGTGTATGGCCACTGTTTTTATATTGTTTTATTTTAGCAGTTCCAGGTGATATTCTACTTTGTATACTAGGTGCACTTCTTTATAAGCGCCTCATTCCAGCAATTAAATTTATTAGATAGCTTCTCATGGTGAAAGGAAAAATATATGATGAGTACATTAAAGGCAATAAAAAATAAAGTATTATGTTAACAAATTATAGAACTTGGATATGGGGTGAAAATTTAGAATGAGTAAGAAGATTTTTATTACTGCAACAGGAACAGATATAGGAAAAACTTTTGTAACAGCACTAATAGTAAAAAAATTAAGAGATGTAGGTTATAATGCAGGTTATTATAAAGCAGCATTAAGTGGGGCAGAAATCACAGAAAATGGGCTTATACCAGGTGATGCTTATTATGTAAATAAAATTGCTAATATTAATGAAAGTATGGACAACCTTGTATCATACGTATATAAAGAAGCTGTATCACCACATTTAGCTTCAAAAATAGAAGGAAATCCAGTTGAGATGAAAAAAGTCATAGAGGATTTTAATAACGCTTTATCAAAGTATGACTATTTAATTATGGAAGGCAGTGGTGGAATAGTATGCCCAGTGCGGTATGATAATAAAAAAATTATGCTTGAAGATATTATAAAAGAATTAGGACTTTCAACATTAATTATTGCAGATGCAGGGCTTGGAACAATTAATCATGTGGTTCTTACTGCAGAATATTTAAAGAACAGAAATATACCAGTAAAAGGAGTTATATTAAATTATTATAGTGAAGGTAATCTGCTTCATGAAGATAATAAAAAAATGATAGAGATAATTACTAAAATTCCAGTAATAGCACTAGTAAAAGAAAATGATAAAGAATTAAATATTGATATTAATAAATTATTAGAAATATATGAATAAACTATTAGAAAAGAGGATGAATGTGAGTTTAGTTGAAAAAGACTTAAAATATATATGGCATCCATGTTCTCAGATGAAGGATTACGAAGACTTGAAGCCTATTATAATTGATCATGGAAAAGGTATTTATTTATATGATAAAGATGGCAAAGAATATATAGATATAGTAAGTTCATGGTGGTGCAATTTACTTGGACATTGTAATCCAACAATAAATGAATATATTAAAAATCAGCTTAATAATTTGGAGCATGTTATTTTTGCTAATTTTTCTCATGAGCCAGCAATAAAACTTTGTGAAGAGTTGAGCAAAATTATTCCTAAAGGTCTTACAAAATTTAATTTCTCAGATAATGGTTCTGCTTCTGTTGAATGTGCTTTAAAAATGAGCTTTCAATATCAATATCAGATAGGAAATAAAAAGAAAACAAAATTCATGTGTTTAAATGAAGGATATCATGGGGAGACCATTGGAGCATTATCTGTTGGAAGTATGGATTTATACGCTAAAATTTATAAACCTATGTTAATGGATACAATTCGTGTGGAAGCTCCAGATTGTTACAGATGCACTTATGGCCAAGTCAGAGATTGTTGCAGTGCAGAATGTTTTGAGTATGCAGAAAAATCTTTTAAAGACCATGGAGAAGAAACCTGTGCAATAATTGTTGAACCATTATTGCAGGGAAGTGCAGGAATGAGAATCTATCCTCCTGCATATTTAAAAAAATTGAGGAAACTATGCGATGAGTATAATGTTCTTCTTATTGCAGATGAAATTGCCACTGGTTTTGGAAGGACAGGAAAAATGTTTGCTTTTGAACATGCAGGTGTCAGCCCTGATATTATGTGTGTATCAAAAGGATTAACAGGAGGTTATATGCCTATGGCAATAACAATTACAACAGATAAAATCTATAATGCATTTTATGACGATTACAATAAAGGAAAAGCATTTATGCATAGTCATACTTATAGCGGAAATCCACTTGGCTGTTCTGCAGCTTTAGCAGTTCAAAAGATTTTAAGGGAAGAAGCCATTTTAGAAAATGCAGAAGTAAGAGCAGAGTATTTAAATAATAAATTAAATAATGCCTTAATAGAAAATCCACATATAGGTGAAATCAGAAATATTGGACTTATTAATGCAATGGAACTTGTAAAAGATAAAAACAAAAAAGAAGCTTATGATCCTAAACTTAGATTAGGATACGAAATATATAAAAGAGCATTAAATAAAGGATTGATACTGAGACCTCTTGGTAATGTATTATATTTTAATCCGGCATTAATCATTAATGAAGGCGAAATAGATAAAGCAGTTTCAATATGCAAGGAAGCAATAGAAGAAGTAATATTTTAGTGGATTTTAAAGGTCGTGCTTCGCCTCCATTATGAAACCAACGAAAATCTAAAATTTTAGTTTAATAAAGAATTAAGATAATCAGTTTATCACAGATATAATTTAATATACGGTTTAATATACTGTAAGAAAAAAACGAGTTAAAATTGACATAAGTTACTTAAATGATATAATATAGAATAAAAAGGAAGTGAATTTACGATGACTCTATGTATAGTAGTTAGCTCCATGCAAAGATTGTAGAATATGAAAAACTTTTGCTTGGAGCCAATATATAAATATTGAGTTTTTCATATTTTAGTCAACCTTTGCATCTTCGTTTATATATTAAATGTAGATTGGAGCGAAGAATTTATGAAATATGAAAAAGCACAAAATATACTGCCGCACGGTATAATTGAGATGATTCAAAATTATATTGATGGTGGATATATCTATATACCTAGAAAAAATGAAAACAAAAAGTCTTGGGGAGAAAATACTGAAACTAAAAGATATCTTAAAGCACGAGATAAAGAAATATTTAATAAGTATTCCTCTGGAGTGCCTGTTAAAATTTTATCTGAACAGTATTTCTTAACAGAAAGCAGCATTAGAAGAATAATTAGGAATCAAAGAAATTATGATTAATATAAAAGGCATATTTTTCACAGTTGTTACTATGAAAAATATGCCTTAAATTTTCATACCTATATATTTCTCAGCTTTTGATATTTTCACATTATTCTATATATACCACCTGTTTTTAAGAATACCTCCTATGACTATAAACATTACAGATTTATTTGTGAACTTGGCCTTTATGTTGCATGATGTTATTATTCATTACGGAGATACAAGGAGGTGAATAATTTATGAGTATTTTAACAATTGAAAACATGAGTCATTCATTTGGAGATAGAATATTATTTAGAAATGTATCTTTTAGATTATTAAAAGGAGAACATATTGGTATTATTGGAGCTAATGGTGAGGGGAAATCAACTTTAATGAAAATTGTTACAAATCAAATTTTACCCGATGAAGGCACCATTGAGTGGAATAGTAAATTTAGCATTGGATATATGGATCAACTGGTTAACTTAAAAGAAGGAATTACAGCATTAGATTTTTTGAAAGAAGCATTTATAAATTTATTTGATATAGAGAATAGAATTAATGATTTATATAATAAAATTGGCAATATGAATGAAGGGGAAATGAATAAAACACTAAACAAAATTGCCACCATGCAGGAAATTTTGGAGAAGAGTGATTTTTACAGTATTAATTCCAAAATACAAGCAACTGCAGCTGGCCTTGGGATTAAGGAACTTTTAGATAGGGATGTTTCAGCTTTAAGTGGAGGACAGAGAACTAAAGTTTTACTTGCCAAACTGCTTTTACATAAACCAGATATTTTATTATTAGATGAGCCAACTAACCATCTGGATGAAGAGCATATAGAATGGCTTAAAAATTATTTAATAAACTATAAAAGTGCATTTATATTAATATCCCATGAAAATAGTTTTTTAAATAGTGTAGTAAATATAGTTTATCATCTTGAGCACAAAGTCTTAACAAGATATGAAGGAAACTATGATTATTTTGTTAAACTTTATGAAATACGAAAGGAGCAGAGGCTAATTGAATATAAGGAGCAGCAAAATGAAATTGCAAAGCTTGAAGATTATATAAGAAAAAATAAAGTAAGAGCCTCGACTTCAAAACAAGCTAAATCAAGAGAAAAAAAGCTTGATAAAATTGAAAAAATAGAAATCAAAAAAGAAATTATAAAACCTCGTTTCAATTTTAAAGGTGTAAAAATGCCAGAAAGCATAATTTTTAAAGCGAGCAATTTAATTATTGGATACAACAAACCCTTAAGTAAACCTCTAAATTTAAAAATTAAAAGAGGACAAAAAATCGCAATAACTGGAGCTAATGGTTTAGGAAAAACAACGCTTCTAAAAAGCTTACTTGGATTGTTAAAACCTATAAATGGTGAAATAACCTTAAGTGATTATAAAAAGATAGGATATTTCGAGCAGGAAATTGCAGAAGATAATACTACTTCAGTTTTATATGATGTTTGGAGCACTTTCCCAGATTTGACTCAGACAGAAGTAAGAAGTGATCTTGCTAAATGTGGATTAACAAGGCAGCATATAGACAGCCCTATTAATTTATTAAGTGGAGGTGAACAAGCTAAAGTTAGATTATGTAAGTTAATTAATGAACCCACCAATATATTAATTTTAGATGAACCGACAAATCACTTAGATATTTATGCTAAAAATGAACTTAAGCGTGCTTTAAAAGAATATGACGGCAGCATAATTCTAGTATGCCATGAACCGGAATTTTATAAAGATATTGCAACAGATATATGGAATTGTGAAGATTGGAGGTGTTGTAATAAGTAATACCACATTACGGAATAATAGGGAGAGGAACCAATAGTTTATTAGAAAAGGATTTTCTAATAATAGGAGGTAGGTAGCAATGAATAAAGAAATAATAAATCTCCCACAAGAATTATTTGATAATACTCCTTTAGAGCCTACAAAAGTTTTTGATAATTTATATTGTATTGGTAGTCGAAGTGTTGTAACATGGGCATTAAAAACATCTGAAGGTATTATTTTAATTGATTCTATGTGGGACAATCGTGATGCACAATTAATTATTGATGGAATGAAAAAGTTGAATTTAAATCCAGGGGAGATTAAATATATTATTATTACACATGGACATGGAGATCATTATGGTGGTGCACAATTTATTAAGGATAATTATAAAGCAAAAATAGTTATGAGTGAAACAGATTATAATTTTATGAATACAGTGAATTCTGGTGCAAATGGCCCTCGATCACCAAAATGTTCTGTTGATATTATAATAGAAGATGGACAAAAAATACAATTAGGCGATACTACGGTAACTATTGTAGAAACACCAGGTCATACGCCGGGTTGTATATCTTTGATTTTCCCTGTTAAACAAAATGGGGAGATTTACAATGTAGCACAATGGGGAGGAATTGGTGCGCCAAGTGATTTGGAAGAAAAAATAGAATATAGAAAATCAATTGATTATTTTAAAAAATATGCACAGGCACAGCAGGTAAGTGTTGAAATTACAGCTCATTTGTTTTCTGAAAATGGGTATTCAAATTTGGAAACCGTAAGAAATAGAAAGGGTAACGAAGCGAACCCGTTTATAATAGGTGGAACAGGTATTGAAAATTACTTTAATAATTTGCGAAAGGAAATAGATGATAAGATAGCAAAACAAAAAGGACAAGAGTAGTGATAATAACATTTTTGAGTTTATAACTTATAATAGTGGATTTCAAAGGCTGTGTATCGCCTGCACCATGAAATTCACAGAAATCCAAATTCCGGATTTCTGTGGGTTGTTTTCTATCATGTGCCTAATGCTAATTTCTAATGAGAAAATATTTTCTCGTTAGAAATTAAAGCAAGGTCTCAACACCATTTACATTAGCTTGTTCATTGTCATCCATAGGAATAACAATGCATTTTTTTCCGTCAATTATTTGTGATTTTATTTGAGTTACTTTTTGAGGCTTTACCTGAAGCACAATGGCATAGTTTGGAATAGTATTGTTCTCAGATTCTATTTCAGAGTCTGAAGCTGATTCTAAATTAGTGTCAGAATCTGTTTCTAACATGGAATCAGTATCTGATTTTAACATGGTATCGGTTTCTACCTCTAACATAGCATCAATCTTTGCTTCTAACGTAGTATTAGTCTCTGATTCCAAAGTTGATTCATTTTCTGAATCTAATGCATCTTCTTGTTTTGTTTTTTCAAGTCTTTCTTCAAGTATTAGTACTTTTTTTTCAAGACTTTCTTCTTTTTTTCTTTGTTCATTTGCCGCAAGTGCTTTTTTATCGATTAAATTCTCTACTGCAGGAGGAGTATCACCAAATTCCCTTGTATAGGATTTTTCTATTTTTGCACTAATTTCTTCAGGAATCCCGCTTTCAATTAGAATATCTTGAATATTATCATTAGTCAAAAATATAGGCTCAGCATTTTTACCATTAACAGTATTATGATCATCTACCATATTATTAAGAGTTTCTTGAATTTCCATGAAGAAATAATCAGATTTTTCTTCATCGTAGCCAATGGCTTTACTAATAATAGTATGGAATGTATCTTTCTGCTCAGTGGCTGTTTGCTTTGAGCTACAGCCTAAAGCTTCTTCCATAAATTCTGGATGTGGATTTTTTGCATCTTTTGTGTAGTACATAATAGAATGAATATCAGTGCTACGGTCTATAAAAGCTGGAAATACAAATCCAAGATCAGGGCGGCCAACTACCCAATCTCTAATACGTGCTCCAATTCGATTTTCATCTTCAATATATCCAAGACCCGGTTTTGAAAGTGATACTGGACATATTGCACATAATAGGTATTCATATACTTCTTCAGATTCATCTAATTTTGCATTATCTGTAGTTTTTTTCATAACATCATAGGCATCGTGAAAAATAAGTATTAGAAAATTACCTGTGTAGTCATAACTATCTATAATTAATTTATAGAAGTTATCAAGCAACGCATCATCTTTTAATCTACTTTTTTTAAGTTCCATTAGAGATAGTTGTCTGTCACCTATATTTTCTTCATCAAGAGGAAAGTTAAGTTCTAGAAGGTTATTTCCCACTGTCCCTGATAATGTTTTACTGGCAATCTCCAAATATTTAAAGAATACGTCCTCTTCTAGATTTAAAAAAGTTTCTTTAATTTTTAATACAATATTTTTTTGACCATCTACATAGCAACCACACATTCTGGTAAATGTACACTCGTCTTTTTTTAAACGTCTTTTTAATTCCAATATATCTTTTTTATTCATAAATCGCCCTCTCATTTCATGAGTTTTTATTAGGCACATGAAGGAAAATAACAAGTCCAAATTTGCCATGAATATTTTTCATCAGATAAGGAGGCAGATCTATTCGCTATTTTTTTGAATGTGCCTTAGTACATAGTAAAGAATATGCTACATAATATAGTATAGTGTCCAATGAATAGCTCTGCAAGTAACTAAATAAATTTAAAAGACTATACTTCATAAGTTAGTAAAATATTTTGATTTAGTATGATAAAAAATAGTGGAACTTAAAGGTCGCGTATTGTCTTCAACATGAAACCTACAAAAATCATATAATATCTTTTTGATTTGATAGCAATGATAAGAGAGGCTGTAGAAATTTTGAAGTCTATAGCCCCATATATGTCAAATTCCTACACTCTCACTAACTCTGATTTTACTTCGTCTAATTCAGTTTCCTTCTTCTTATTAAAAGGTACTGCTATTAGGCCAAAGATTGCAATAATTGCTGTGATTAGGAAACATTTATTATAAACCTTATTACTCTCATCATTTTTTATTGCATTTGCTTCATCTAAGATATTATATATTTCTTTTGCTTGAACATCGAACTTTTCTTTAATAGCTGGTTTAATTTTATCCGGAGTAGTGGCTAATACTGAGTTTTCCTTATCTTGAATTAATTCATCAACCATATCTTTTGAAATGTAAGTATTTTTACTAGTGTTTGAAGTTTTTATTTTATCACATATTTTAGTTTTAACTTGCTCTTCAAGCACTACATTGTTATTAACGATATCTATTATTCTGCTTTTTGAATTGTCTATAGCTTGAGTACTGTAACTGCTACTTAGAGTAGAAACTAAAGCTATAGCTAAACAGGCTGTCAACTGCCTAAAGCTGTTTAATACTCCTGAAGCAATACCATTTTTATCTTTTGAAATCTCATCAAAAGCACTTTGATATAGTGGGGATGTTGACCCAACTCCAAGACCTACTGTAATGAAAGCACTATAAATAATTTTTACGTTGTTTGAACTGTTCATAAACACAAGCATAAGATCACCTAGAGATACAAAGATTACAGCTAATAATGAAATGACTCTAGCACCATATCTTTTTGATATAATCCCGAAAATTGGAGACATAAAAAAGGATACACAGCTTACTATACCCAATATCATTCCGGATTTTAATACTGAATAACCTAACTGATTTTCTAGATAGAAATTCATTAAGTATGATATAGGCATAAGGGCAAAGAATATTACGCTGATGATTGTTATGGATGAGGTAAAACTTTTTGTCTTAAATAGCTTAAATTCTATCATTGGATTTTTTGATTTAACTTCGTATATTAGAAAAGTAATAATTGAAATTATTGAGGTTATAATTAAAGTAACTATTTTTGTACTTCCCCAGCCATAGGCACTTCCTTTAACAAGTAGAAAGGTTAGTGCTCCGATTCCATAAGCTAATAATATAGAACCCAGAAAATCTATTTTCTTTTCAATTGTTCTATCATAACATTCTATAAGGTGTTGTGATCCAAAGATTAGAGAAATAAGGATGAAAGGAACATTTACATAGAATATAGCTTTAAAGCCAAAGGCTTCATTTAAGAGTCCACCAATAACAGGACCAGAAGCAGCAGAGATAGAAATTGTCATACCAATTATAATAGCAAGCTTAGACATAGCATCCTTGCCAAATAATTCAATACCTAAAGGAATGGCTAATGGGGCAAGAATTGCAGCTCCAATACCTTGCATGCTTCTAAAAATTATAATCATAGAAAGAGAAGTGGAAAGTCCACAAAGTATTGATGAAGAACCAAAGACTAAAAGACCAATTAAAAATAGTTTCTTTCTTCCATAAATATCTGCAATTTTCGAGAAGTTTATTATAAGAGCAGAGAAAGGAATTAAGTAAACTGTACTTACCCAAGATATTCCTGTTATATCTGTTTTGAAATAATCAGCCATAGTTGGCAAAGACACATTTACTATGGTTGAATCTAGTACTGTTAAGAAGCAAGCTATTGCTAGAGATATAAAAGCTAATATTTTTTGTTTTTTATTCATGATACCCTCCAAAAATTTTATCGGTAAAATATGAAATTAAATTCATATTCATATAATATACTGGAAAAATTTAAAAGTCAATACATGAAATGAATTTCATATTTCGTTGACTTTTATTTTTTTATCTCTTATTATTAAAATAGGTGATGAAAATGGAAAGAAAGACAAGGATACCAACTCAAAAAAGAGCTTTAGAAAAATACGATAGAATATTAGATGCAGCTTATAAATTATTTAATGAAAAAGGTTATTACAATACCACGACAGCAGATATATCTAAGGAAGCAAATGTTGCTACTGGTTCTGTATACGCCTATTTTGAAGATAAAAAAGAAATTTATATCAGGGTAATTGAAAGGTTTAACAAAAAGTTTGATTATCCAACCCATGATTTTTGGTTAGAGAATATGGATAAAAAATTTAATAATGCTGAAATAGCAAAAGAACTATTTAAGGTATTTATAAAAATGATGGTAGATTATCATGACTTTTCTAAAACTTTTCATGATGAGATGGAGGCACTAACACTTTTAGATGAGGATATAGCTGTAGTAAGAAAAGAACAGGAGAAGCTGAGAAAAGAAAGGATTAAAGATATTTTTAGGACTTTATCTTTACCTTTTAATAGTGAAGATGAAGAAGAAATATTTTTCCATTACTCATTCTTCTTAATAGATGACGTATGTCATAAGATTGTATTTAATGATGAAATCAAGGATGTGGATTTATGTATTGAAAAATGCGTTAATATGTTATATTGTTTGTTTCAAGATTGTACAAATTATAAGGATGCAATGAAGGAATAATTTAATTAAAATTTATGGATTTTATGATATGTATATCGCCTCTGCCATGAAACCCACGAAAATCAAAATTGATATTAGGAGGGAATATGTTAGATAATAAAGAGATTAATAATATAAATAATTCAACAAAATCACTAGGAGAGCAAACTTCAGAAAGAATTATTCAATTAATTACAGATAACGATTGGAGCATTGGAGATAAACTACCTAATGAATATGATCTTGCAGAGATGCTTGAGGTAGGAAGAAGTACTATCAGAGAAGCTATAAAGGCTTTAGTTTCACGTAATATTTTAGAAATTAGAAGGGGGGCTGGAACTTTTATATCTCAAAAATGTGGTATTGCCGACGATCCACTAGGGTTAACGTTTGTAAAAGATAAATTTAAATTAGCTCTGGATTTATTGGAAGTTAGATTTATGATTGAGCCATCAATTGCATCTATAGCTGCAGTAAAAGCTACAGAGGAAGAAATACATCAAATGACTACTTTATGCGATGAAATAGAAGAGTTGATTTTAAAAGGTAAACCATACATGGAAAAGGATATAGAATTCCATACAGCTATAGCTAAGAGTAGTAAAAATCTAGTTATGGTAAATTTGATTCCAATTATCAATAGTTCTATTTCAATATTTATTGATATTACAAATCAAAAGTTACGTAATGAAACAATAGAAACACATAGAGAGGTTCTAAACTCAATTAAAGAGCATGATGCCAATGGTGCACGTGATGCAATGTTTTTACATCTAGTATACAATCGAAGAAATATTAAAGATGTTATAGAAAAAGAAAAAAATAATTAGTTTTGTTAATATGAAAATACATCTGCTTTTATAAATAGAGCAGATGTATTTTTTTATATCTGCCAGCTGATACATCTGATGAATATCTGCTAAAATGATGATAAATATAAAAAAGAAAAAGTTTTCAGCAAATATATTGACAAATACATCTGATGTGTTATTATAAATACATCAGATGTATTTAAACGGTATCAAATATAAAATAAGGAGAGACGTAGTATGATTAGTCAAGAAGTAAGAAAAATCGCTCCGGAAATGGATCCGCTTCGTAGGGGAATGGGATGGACAACAGAGGATTTAGCAAAACCACAAATTATAATAGAAAGTACTTTTGGAGATAGTCATCCAGGAAGTGCACATCTTTTAAAATTTACGAACAAGGCAGTAGAGGGAGTTAATCAATCAGGAGGAAAAGCAGCAAGATATTTTGCAACAGACATTTGTGATGGTATGTCACAAGGACATGATGGAATAAACTATTCTCTAGTTTCAAGAGATATAATTACTTCGTTAATAGAAATTCATGCAAATGCAACGCCATTTGATGCAGGAGTATTTATTTCAAGTTGCGATAAAGCAGTTCCATCACATCTTATGTCAATTGGAAGATTGAACATTCCATCGATCGTAGTTACAGGTGGGGTGATGGAAGCAGGACCGGACTTATTAACTTTAGAGCAAATAGGTACTTATAGTGCAATGTGTAAGCGTGGTGAGATCACAGAAGAAAAGTTAACATATTATAAGGAAAATGCGTGTCCATCATGTGGAGCATGTTCATTTATGGGGACTGCAGCTACGATGCAAGTAATGGCAGAATCACTTGGATTAATGCTTCCAGGTAGTGCATTAATGCCAGCAACATGTGAAGATTTAGAAGAAGTTGCATTAAAAGCTGGCAGACAAGCTGTTGAATTAGCAAAAATGAATCTTCGTCCTAAAGATATGGTAACACTTAAATCTTTTGAAAACGCTATATTAGTGCATGCAGCCATATCAGGATCTAGTAATTCACTATTACATTTACCAGCGATAGCACATGAATTTGGCTTATATATTGATGAAGAAACCTTTGATAGATTGCACAGAGATGCACATTATCTACTAGATATACGCCCTGCTGGAAAGTGGCCAGCGCAATATTTCTATTATGCTGGCGGAGTGCCTGCAATCATGGAAGAAATAAAGCACATGCTTCACTTAGATGTAATGACTGTAACAGGAAAGACATTAGGAGAAAATTTAGAGGAACTGAAGAAGAATGGGTATTATGAAAGATGTAACAGTTATCTTGAAAAAGTAGGCTTAAAGAAAGAAGATGTTATACGTCCATTTAATAATCCTATTGGTACTAATGGATCAATTTCGATATTAAAAGGAAATATTGCACCAGAAGGTGCAGTGGTAAAACATACGGCTGTTCCAAAAGAAATGCATGTAGCAATATTAAAAGCAAAACCTTTTGATAGTGAAGAAGAAGCAATTGATGCTGTATTAAAGAAGGTAATTCGTCCAGGGGATGCAGTTATTATAAGGTATGAAGGACCAAAGGGAAGTGGAATTCCTGAAATGTTCTACACAACAGAAGCTATTTCTTCTGATGAAGAATTAGGGGCAAGTATTGCACTAATAACTGATGGAAGATTCTCGGGAGCGTCTAAAGGACCTGCAATTGGACATGTATCACCAGAAGCAGCTGTAGGTGGACCGATTGCATTGATTGAAGAAGATGACTTGATTGAAATTAGTATTCCAAAAAGAGTTTTACAGGTTATTGGAGTAAAAGGCAAGGAATGTAGTAAAGAGGAAATAGAAAAAATATTTGAGGAACGTAAGGAGAATTGGAAACCAAGGAAACAAAAATATGAATCAGGTATTTTGAAGATTTTCTCAGAGCATGCGGTATCTCCGATGAAGGGTGGATATATGAAGTAAATTAAAACTAGGGGAAAGAATAGTTATTTATAAAGTATATATACTACAATCTTTCCTCGTTATATTAATAGTTTTATGATTTTTATGAAACTTATGTAAACGGTTAATGAAATGGTCAATATGCTCATATCATTATTAAAATTTAGTATGGATAACAAGATTAATAACAAAGGTTTCTAATGATGGTATGAGGTCAATGATTATAAATTATTTAAATAGCAAAAGAGTAGTAACAACATTTATGGTAAAAAACAGATGGTTTAGTGAAGGCTTTTAAAATATAAGAAGTTAAAATATTAAAAAGGAGTGGTATATATGCCATTATTAATAATTGCCCTTGGTGTAGCGTTATTGTTGTTGTTAATGATTAAATTTAAGTTAAATGGTTTTTTATCTTTAATCATAGTATCTCTTATAGTAGGCGTATTAGAAGGAATGCCAATTGATAAGGTAGTAACATCCGTAAAAAATGGTGTAGGAGGAACACTGGGAAGCTTAGCGCTTATAATTGGATTCGGTGCTATTCTTGGTAAACTTTTGGCTGATTGTGGAGGAGCTCAAAGAATTGCTATGACTTTAATTGAAAAGTTTGGAAAGAAGAATATTCAATGGGCGGTACTTATTACTGGAGTTGTCGTTGGATTTGCATTATTCTATGAAATTGGTTTTGTACTACTTATTCCACTTGTATTTACAATAGCTGCTGAAGCAGATATACCACTTTTATATATTGGAATACCTATGGCAGCAGCGCTTTCTGTAACTCATGGTTTCTTGCCGCCACATCCAGGACCAACAGCAATAGCTGGAGTTTATAATGCTGATATAAGTAAAACATTATTATATGGTGCTATATTAGGAATACCAACAGCTATAATAGCAGGACCAATATTCTCGAAGTTTTTAAAAAAGATGGAACATCCGATTCCTAAAGGGTTATATAATCCTAAAATATTTACAGAAGAAGAAATGCCAAGCTTTGGAATCAGTGTATTAACAGCATTAATACCAGTTTTCTTCATGGCAATACAAGCTATAGCTAATATTACGCTACCTAAAGATTCAACAATAGTTAAATATGCAAGTTTCTTTGGAGATCCAGTAATTGCACTTTTAATAGCAGTAATTGTAGCTTTATTTACCTTTGGATTAAACAGAAAGAAAAAAATGGACGAAATAATGAAAACTGTGTCAGATGCAATAACTGCAATTGCTATGGTATTATTGATTATTGGAGGCGGTGGAGCCTTAAAGCAAGTTCTTGTTGACAGTGGAGTATCAAATTATATAGCGAGTGCAATGCAAGGAAGTAATATGTCACCACTTCTATTAGCTTGGTTAATTGCTGCAATTTTAAGAATAGCTTTAGGTTCAGCTACAGTGGCAGCTATGACAGCAGCAGGAATTGTAGCACCGATAGTAGCGGCAAATGGAGTTAGTCCAGAATTAATGGTGATTGCAACTGGATCAGGAAGCTTAATATTCTCACATGTTAACGACCCAGGATTTTGGTTATTTAAAGAATATTTCAATTTATCTATTCCAGAAACTTTAAAATCATGGTCTGTAATGGAAACAATAATTTCAGTATGCGGACTTGTAGGAGTTTTACTTATAAATGTTCTAATCTAGAATTATAATAATATAATGATGGATTTTAAAGGTCACGTTCTACCTCCACCATGAAACCCGCGGTAACTAGGTTATCGCGGGTTATTTAGGCACAATCAAAAAAATAACAAGCCCATCTGCCAAGCCTATTTTCCATCATGCTGCGTCAGCAGATTGCCCTAATAGGCCCGCTATGAGACCAATGTACCTCCTTGCCTGATGAAAAATAATCATGGCATTTTGGACTTGTTATTTTCTTTCATGTGCCTTAAGTTGATACATAAATACTAATATAATTAAAAAATTAATTTCTGAGCAGTATCTCAAAGATATGTGTTAGAATATTATATATTATGTAAAAGTTTTGTATTATAGGAGGAATGTGGCATGCAATATGAAATTACAAATCCATCAAGATTATTGGATAGACATGGAGAATTGATACAAAAGGGATATGCTAAATCATTGATTTTAAAATATAGAAGAAAGGATGTAAAGAAAAGAAAGCTGAGATTGAAGGAATGGGATTATTATCTTATATATAATAAAGATTTTGCTGTAGCATTAACAGTAGGTAGTATTCCTTTTTCAGGGTTTATTAGTGCAAGTTTCATTGATTTTAAGAAAGCACAGGAGAAAACAAAAAGTGTATTTAGTCTATTTCCAATATGGAGAGTTAAGATGCCTGAATCATCTAGAGTGGGAGATGTTATATACCAGGATTCAGGCGTGAATGTGTATTTTAAGCATGATAATGTTGAACGAAAATTGTATATGAAAATGATAAATTTTGAAGAAGGATCTGATTTAGAAGTTTCTATAATATTAAAAAGCGAGCCTAAGGATTCTATGGTGATTGCAACGCCATTTGAGTTGGACAAGAAGAAGTTCTATTATAACCAAAAAATTATTGGCATGAGAGCATCTGGAGAAGTGTCTTACAAAGGAACAATATATAAATTTTCACCTGATAACTCTTTTGGACTTCTTGATTGGGGACGTGGAGTATGGCCGTATGTTACTAATTGGTATTGGAGTGCTGGGCAAGGTATGGTTGATGATAAGGTGTTTGGGTTTAATCTTGGATATGGTTTCGGGAATACTTCAGCTGCCACTGAGAATATGATATTTTGTAATGGAATTGCAAATAAGCTTGAAAATGTTGAGTTTATAATTCAAAAAAATAAGAACGATGAACTTGATTACATGAAACCTTGGGTTATAACCTCTTCAGATAAACGGTTTGAGGTGGATTTTGTGCCTATAATAGATCGTAATGTAAATTCATCAGCAATAATAGTATCAACAGAGCAACATCAAGTATTTGGTAAGTTTACTGGCAGAGCAGTACTGGATGATGGTCAGGTAATTGAATTGAAGGATTTCTTGGGATTTGCAGAAAAAGTGGAAAATAAATGGTAGATTTAGCTGCAATAGTTGAAAAGAGCTTAACATGCTACTTTATATATTTATTTTAATGCAAATAGTTATTTATCTCGGATTTCTTAGAATTACGAAGAAATGTCCTATTATTTCTTGTAGTATTTATGATATTAATAAAAATATACAAAATTTACTTTGAAATTTCTAAAATAAGTTATATAATATAAACAAAATAACAAATTATTATTAATTATTTAACAAACAATCAAATTTAGATATTTATAATAAAAGAAAAAGGAGAAGAAAATGGGTAAAACGATAGCTGAGAAAATATTTGATGCACACAGAGTAAACATGCCGTTTCCTGATACGCATGTTTTAAAATTGGATAGGGTTTTTTGTCATGAAATTACTACACCGATTGCAATCACAGATCTTATGGCAAGAGGAATGGACAGGGTATTTGATCCAACGAAAATAAAGGCTGTTATAGATCATGTAACACCTGCAAAGGACTCGAAAACTGCTGAACAGGGAAAGATATTACGAGATTGGGCTAAAAGGCATGATATCAAAGACTTTTTTGACATCGGAAAGAATGGTGTATGTCATGCTATATTTCCTGAGAAAGGATTCGTGAGACCAGGCTACACAGTTATCATGGGTGATTCACACACATGTACTCATGGAGCATTTGGAGCCTTTGCGGCAGGTGTCGGAACTACTGACCTTGAAGTAGGGATACTAAAAGGTGTATGTGCATTTCACTCTCCGAAAACAATAAAGTTTATTCTCAATGGTACCTTAAAGCCAGGAGTTTATGCAAAGGACCTTATACTTTTCATTATTAAAGAACTAACTGTGAATGGTGCAACAAACATGGTCATAGAGTTCACAGGACCGGTTATCGATGAAATGTCAATGGAATCACGTATGACGTTGTGCAATATGGCAATAGAAGCCGGAGGTACTTGTGGAATATGCTACCCTGATATGACAACAGTGGAATATTTATGGAAATTTATTAAGGACGAATTTAATACAAAGGAAGAAGCTTTGAAAGAATATTCAAAATGGACTTCGGATGAGGATGCTTCCTATGAAAAAATATATGAATATGATGTTTCAAATTTAGAACCAATGGTTACTTTTGGATTTAAACCTGACCAAGTAAAATCAGTAAATGAGATGTCAGGTACAAAAATTAATCAGATTTATATAGGAAGCTGTACAAATGGGCGCATAGAAGATTTGAGAATTGCTGCAAGTATCATTAAGGATAAAAAAATAAGCGATGATGTGCGTGCAATTGTAAGTCCTGCAACGCCAGCTATTTATTCTATGGCTTTAAAAGAAGGAATAATTGAAATTTTCCAAGATGCTGGTTTTTGCGTTACAAACCCAACATGTGGAGCTTGTCTTGGCATGAGTAATGGGGTTCTTGCTAATGGTGAATCTTGTGCTTCTACAACAAACCGTAACTTTAACGGAAGAATGGGGAAGGGCGGTACAGTTCATCTAATGAGTCCTGCAACTGCTGCAGCTTCAGCGATTGAAGGAAAAATAACAAATTCAGAATTATATAAAGCTTAGGTAGTGGAGGAAAAAATGAAGAAATTTAGCGGAAAAGTTTTATTTTTAGATAGAAGTGATATCAATACCGATGAAATCATTCCAGCAAAGTATCTTACTGAAATTACTAAAGAGGCATTAAAACCTTATCTATTGGAAGATTTGTCTCTTACTAATTTCAATAACAAAGGAGATATTAACGATAAAGCTGTGATTATAACAAGAGAAAATTTTGGTTGTGGCTCTTCCAGAGAGCATGCTCCGTGGGCTTTGGAGGTAAATGGAATAAATGTAGTTATAGCAGAAAACTTTGCGAGAATATTCAGACAGAATATGTATAATTGTGGTATGTTCGCAATAGAATTATCAAAAGATAAGATTGAATATCTTTTTGAGAATTACTCAGGTAAAGACACTTCGATAGAAATTGACATTGATAATGATAAGATTATTGTAACATCATCAGAAAAATCAGAAGCAATTGATTTCAAAGTCGGAGAGTTTGACAAGACACTTGTTAAAGAAGGCGGCTGGGTTGGTTATGCTGATAAAAACTATTAATTCATAAGTATATCATCGACAATACTAATGTAGCATTGTCGGAAATTTAATAGTTTTATAAGCAAATCAGTACGTTGGTTAACAATAGCTATGAACGATAGCAGTTTTGATATAGGACATATAAAACGTTACAACAAAGTTAAGGACTGCAATAAGATGTAAAGACAAATCTTATTGCAGTTCTTATTTTTAGACTACTTCATATTTAGTAACTTCTTTTTAAGTCAAGTACTGGTCTATTATTTTTTTGATTGTGCCTGAAGTAATAGTTATTGACAAATTAATTCCATAGTAATATAGTAAAAGTATACCAAATAGGTAGAGTTTGAGCGAGGCAATATGAAAATAACACAAGAGCCAGATTGTAGTTTATGTGTAATACTATATTTATTAAAATTAGAATATGGTGAAAAGATAGAGGCAGCAACCATTGTAGAACATGAGGAGCTTCCTTTTAGGTTTTTATTAAAATTTTTAAGAAAGCTAATCACAGAAACTAAAGAAAGTCCGATATCTGTGAATAGGTGTATATTTGATTCTACTTACTGTAATGCTAGAAAAGGCAACAAGTGTGAAATTCATAGAGCTCTTAAAAGAGTACACAAAATCTGGTTTTACAACTATAAAATATTAATTTTAAAGGTTTAAAAGAGGGGGATTTTTAAGGCATAATCAAAAAATAATAGGCAGGTATATTTGATCTATTCTTTTATTTTATGCGGTAGCTCCCCGTTTTACATAATCAATACAATACCTAAAAGGTATACTATGAGGAGGATTTTTTAATGAATACTTGTGGAAATTGTACATCATGCAGTAGTGCTGATAAGGCACTAGAAAATTTTATTGCTAACGCTGAGGTGGAAACATCTCATCATAGAGTAATAAATCAAAATGTAAAATGTGGCTTTGGACAACAAGGGGTTTGTTGCCGTCTATGTTCAAATGGTCCATGCCGTGTTACACCAAAATCTCATCGTGGGGTATGTGGAGCTAATGCAGACACAATCGTTGCTCGTAACTTTTTAAGAGCTGTAGCAGCTGGCGCTGGATGTTATTTACATATAATTGAGAATACAGCATTAAATTTAAAGAAAACTGGAGAAAATAAAGGAGCTATTAAAGGTGCTAATGCACTAAACCACTTGGGAGAAATTTTTGAAATACAAGAAGAAGATATGCACAAGAAAGCAGTACTTGTGGCAGAGGCTGTTTTAAAAGATTTATATAAACCTAGATATGAAAAAATGGAACTTGTTAAAAAACTTGCATATGCGCCTAGAGTTAAAGTATGGGAGGAACTTAACCTTCTTCCAGGTGGTGCAAAAGCAGAGGTATTTGATGCATTGGTTAAGTCTTCAACTAATTTAAGCAGTGATCCTGTGGACATGTTATTAAATTGCTTGAACTTGGGGATTTCTACCGGTTTATATGGACTTACATTAACTAATCTTCTAAATGATGTTATGCTTGGAGAGCCTGTAATACGTCAAGCAAAGGTTGGTTTCAAAGTAGTAGACCAAGATTACATAAATATAATGATTACAGGACATCAACATTCAATTATAGCTCACCTTCAGGATAGACTTTTAGATGAAGATGTTGCTGCAAAGGCAAAAGCCATTGGTGCTAAAGGCTTTAGAATCGTTGGATGTACATGTGTTGGACAAGATTTACAGCTTAGAGGTGAACATTATAAGGAAGTTTTCTCTGGACATGCAGGAAACAATTTTACAAGTGAAGCGCTTATTGCTACCGGGGGAATAGATATTATTCTTTCTGAGTTTAACTGTACGCTTCCAGGTATAGAACCTATTGCGGATAAATTTGAAGTTAAAATGATTTGTCTTGATGATGTGGCTAAAAAGGTTAATGCGGACTATATCAAATATACATATGAAGATAGAGAAGTTATAACTGATAATGTTATTGGTGAAGCTTTAAAGAGCTATTCAAGCAGAAGAAAGAATGTAAAAATGAATATTCCAATGGATCATGGTTTTGATGATGTTGTTACTGGAGTAAGTGAAAATTCTTTAAGAGAGTTCTTAGGAGGTACTTGGAAGCCTTTAATTGATTTAATAGCTAGTGGAAAGATAAAGGGTGTTGCTGGAGTAGTAGGATGTTCAAACCTTACGGCAAAAGGTCATGATGTATTTACTGTAGAATTAACAAAAGAACTTATAAAGAGAGATATTATTGTTCTTTCAGCAGGATGCTCTAGTGGTGGTTTAGAAAATGTAGGATTAATGTCACCTTCTGCGGCCAGCCTTGCAGGAGATAATTTAAGAGAAGTATGTGAAAGTTTGGGAATTCCTCCAGTATTGAATTTTGGACCATGTCTTGCAATTGGAAGACTTGAAATTATTGCATCACAGTTGGCTGAATACTTAGGTATTGATATTCCACAACTTCCACTAGTATTATCTGCTCCTCAATGGTTAGAAGAACAAGCTCTTGCAGATGGTGCTTTTGGATTAGCTTTAGGACTTCCACTACACCTTGCAATTCCACCTTTTATGACTGGAAGCAAAGTTGTAACTAAAGTATTAACTGAAGATTTACAAAGCTTAACAGGTGGACAATTAGTTCTTGAGGATGATGTAATAGAAGCTGCAGACCGTTTAGAACAAATTGTCCTTGATAGAAGAAATAGCTTAGGCTTAGCCTAGTTTTGGGAGATGAGCTTATGAATAGGATTATGATTGATAGATCTTTATGTGAAGGGTGCTTAAACTGTACCTTAGCATGTATAGCTGAACATAATGAAAATGGAAAATCAATATTTGATTTAGATCTTGAAGATAGCGCAAATGAAAGTAGAAGCTATATAGCTTTGGATTCTGAAGGTAAAGCAGCACCAATATTCTGTAGACATTGTGATGAACCAGAATGTGTTGCAGCCTGCATGAGTGGTGCCATGACAAAGGATTGTTCTACAGGTGTAGTAACCTATGATGAAAAAAGATGTGCGTCCTGCTTTATGTGCGTAATGTCTTGTCCTTTTGGTGTGCTTAAAGCTGATAACGCTACTAAAAGGGTTATATTAAAATGTGATTTATGTGGTGGAAGAGAAGTTCCGAGATGTGTTGAAAATTGCCCAAGTGGAGCTATTTCCTTATGTAAGGAGGCGGAATAAATGAAATATGTAATTATAGGAGCCAGTGCAGCAGGAATAAGTGCTGCACGGACATTAAGAACAGTAGATTCTGACTGTGAAATAGTTATTATTTCTAAAGATACAGATATATATTCAAGGTGTATGCTACATCTGGTAATAGGTGGAGAAAGAGACACAGAGGGGATTTCCTTTATAGAAAAAGATTTCTTTGAAAATAATAATATAAATTGGATTAAGGGTGCAGAAGTAGTTGGAATTAATGAGGATGAAAAGACAGTAATATTAGAAGAAGATAGAAAGGTTATTTATGACAAATTATTAATAGCCTCTGGTGCTTCAGCTACAATTCCTCCTATTAAAAATTTAAGAGAAGCAAATAATGTTTCCTGCCTTAGGAATATTGACGACTCAATTTCTATATCTGAAAAGTGCAGTGAAGGCTCTGATGTTGTAATCATAGGCGGAGGCCTTGTAGGTATAGATGCTGTTGCAGGTCTTATTCATAAAGGAGCAAATGTATATTTAATTGAAATGGCTGATAGAATACTACCGCTTCAGCTAGATAAGAAAGCATCCTCAAAATATGAAAAATTATTTCTGGATAAAAATGTAGACGTAATAACTAACGCTTCTGTTCAAGAAGTTGCACTAGATGAAAGTGGAAATGCAGAAACAGTGATTTTGAGTACAGGAAAAACCATATCATGCAAATATATAGTAGTTGCAGCAGGTGTAAGACCCAATGTTGATTTTGTAAGCGATTCATCTGTAAAAGTTGAAAGAGGAATTGTTATAGACAATAACTGCAAAACTACTTCTCAAGATATATTTGCAGCAGGAGATGTAACAGGTTTAGCACCAATATGGCCTGTTGCAGTGAAGCAGGGAAAAGCAGCAGCACTAAATATGGCAGGAGTTGAAACTACTCATGAAGATAATTTTGCATTTCAAAATTCTATGAACTTTTTGGGTCTTGATACTGTGTCTTTAGGCGTAGCTCAGGCGCCAGATGAAAGTTTTATAACAGATATATTTGAAAGTGAGAGTAGCTATAAAAAAATTATTCACAAGGATGGCATAATATATGGAGCTATATTACAAGGCGATATATCTTACTGTGGAGTTTTAACTTACTTAATAAAAAATAAGATTAATGTTTCTAACAAGAACAGCAATATATTCAAGTTGAGCTTTGCTGACTTTTATAATACAAAAGATAATGGAGAATATATTTATGGAATATAAATATAGGTTTCAAAATCGTAATCAGAATTTCATTGTATAAATTTTGTCTTATACGAACCAGAATCGAAATTAGTAACAAGTTTAGCAGAAAAGCTGCTTAATTTTTATAAAGTTTTAACACAATAAAAGCTCTTGATTTCAAGGGCTTTTGTTGCTTTTTTGCATGCCTTACTTGAAACACTATTTTTTATTTCTTTCTATAATTCTATAGCTAATGGGAACCCCTTGTTAACTCCTATTCTAAATTTTTAGTAGTGAGTTAAACTTAGTCATGATAGATATTTCTTTAGCAATATAGTATACTATGTATTACAATGTAAAAAAAAGTATAATCTTGATTTTTTATATAGCATATATTGAGTAGGGGTAGTTTCATGGGTAAAAAAGATGTGATGGAAAAAATAGATATGCTTCTTGAAAAAGCTAATGAACTTAAAAATACCGATTCTAGGCAGACAATAGATATTTTGAATTATGTGCTAAGTTTATGTGAAGAAGTAGAGTATACTCTTGGTGAAAAAGTAGCTTTCTTATATAATTCATATGTATATATTAATATTGGTAAATATGAAGAAGCTTTGCCTATGGCAATTGATTCACTTCAACACTTTGTTAAGGAAGGATTTTATGACCTTCAATGGATGGCATATAATACATTGGGGATTATATTTTATCAGCTAGGAGATATTCAAAAAAGTATGGATTTTTATAACAATTCTCAAGCGGTTGCAATGGAAATTGATTTGGGTAAGAAATATAATAATAATTTTACTGGCCAAAAATCAATGGTATTAACATTAAATAATATAGCGGAAAATTATAAAGCGTTGAAAGAATACAGAGAAGCGCTAAATCATTGTGAGATGGCATATAATATTGATGAACAATTTAACTATAGCCTAACTAGGGGATTGACAATACTTAGCTTAGGTGAAATATATTATTTATTAGGCGAATACGAAAAGGCAAGTGATTTATCCTATAAGGCTATAGAATATTTAAAAAAATATAATTATAATATAGCAATTGCTGATGCTTACAAATTAATGGCATTGAATCTGTGGAAAATGGGTCATTACGAAAAGTCAGAGGAGTACTTTTATATTGCAATTCATTTAAACGAGAAGGAATCTATACCTAATTATAGAATCAATGCATTAATTGATTACTATGAATATTTAAAGGATAGAGAAAAATTAACGGAAGCTCTTGAGATTTTAATTAATGCATGTGAATTAGCAAAAGAATATAAGATTCCAGAAAGAGTATCAGAAATATCTATTCTGATAGCAATTTTTTATGGTAATTTAGGGGATTATGAAAATGCTTTAAAATATACAAAATTACATTATGAATATGAAGAAGCATATTCTAAATCTTATTGTAGGAACATCGTTAACAGTTTAAAGATAAAAAAGAAAATGAAAGAAATTGAAAAAGAAAATAATGAAATTATAGAGAGAAACAGAAGCTTAAAGATTCAAAAACAATCTTTACAAGTGCTTGTAGAAAAAATATCGATAATCAGTGAATTGGGGCAGAAAATAACATCAACTTTAAACATAGATTCTATAATGAATATGGTTTATTCAAGCATCAAAAGCTTTATGAATTTATCTTATTTTGCAATTGGCCTTTATGATGAAAATAATTCTATTATTAATTATTTGTATGCTATGGATAGAGGTGAAAAATGTGAAAAACATAGTATATCAATTAATGATGGACAAACTTTTGCTGGGAATTGTATTAAAAATAGAGAATTAATTATAATTAATAATATCAGTGATGAGTTTACAAAATACATTGATAAGAAAACTTATGATAAATTGGTAAAATTAGATAATAATGCTGAATTGAACTCACTGATTTTTTGTCCCCTTATAGTAAATACAAAAATTATAGGAATAATAACAATACAAAGTAAAGAAAAGGATTCTTTTAATTTATATTATATTGAAATGGTCAAATCCCTATCAGCCTATGCTGCAATTGCAATTAATAATGCCATAAAATCAATGGAATTAGAAAATTTAAATGAAGTACTACTATCTTTATCTGAAAAAGATGAGTTGACAGGGATTGCCAATAGGCGTAAATTTGATGATTATATAAATTATGTTTGGGATGTTAGTATAGAAAAAGGGAGCGATATAGCTTTACTTATTATCGATATAGATTATTTTAAAGAATATAATGATAATCTTGGCCATTTAGAAGGAGACAAATGTATTGCTAGTGTTGCTAATACTTTGGCAAATTTAAATTCAAGACCATATTTTGTTGCAAGATATGGCGGAGATGAGTTTGTGATTGTGTTACCAGAATGTTCAATTGATGATGCGGTTAAATTTGGGAATGATATAGAAGCAAAAATAGCAGAACTTAATATTCCACATAGATTTTCGAAGGTTTCTAATAAAATCACATTATCAATTGGTGTTGCTTCTGCTATACCAATTAAAGATATTTCAATAAATGAATTAATAAAAAGAGCCGATAATGCTCTTTATATTTCTAAAAAACGTGGAAGAAATCAAGTATCAGTTAGGGATCTTCAAAAAAATAACTAGTCATATTCTGTCTGTTTTGTGTTATGCTTCATCACCACAACACTTACATAGCTTACTATGCACGGGTTATGGTTCTTCGCCTAGCGCAAAATATCCTCAGAATCTTTGACTTGTTATTTTTTTCAGATCCCTTAAAAGATATGATTAATTGTGATAAGTTTATTTTTTACATTTATATAGTGTTATAATATATGGTAAAGATATAATTTATACTTTTTAATAGGAGTAGTTTTATGAATATAAGCGACATGAGAGAAAAAATTGATGAACTTCTCAAAAAAGCCAATGGGCTTAGATATGTAGATTCTAATTATACAATAGAAATTTCAAATGAAGCGCTTAATTTAGCTAAAGAGATAGGGTATATTCTTGGTGAAAAAATATCTATTTTATATATAGCATGCGCTTATAACAATATTGGTAAAAATGAAGAAGCGTTACCTTTATTACTCGATACACTTCATTATTCTGTTAAAGAGGGTATTTATGACATTAAGTGGATGACATATAATACATTAGGTATGTTGTTTTGTGATTTAGGAGACATTGAACGAAGTATGGAGTTTTACAACAATGCCCAAGAAGCTGCAATGGAAATTGATTTAGGGAAAAAATATCATGAAGATTTTAATTCAACACGATCAATTGTGCTAACTTTAAATAATATAGCAGAAAATTATAAGATTCTTAAAGAATATAAAGATGCGTTAAATTATTGTGAAAAAGCTTATAATATTGATAAAAAATTTGACTATAGTTTATCTAAAGGATTAATTGTCCTTAGTTTAGGTGAAATATATTATTTAATAGGTGATTATGAAAAGGCAGATGGACTCTCTCACCAAGCTTTACGGCATTTAACACAGTATAATTATAATATAGCGGAAGCTGATGCTTATAAATTGATGGCTTTGACTTCCTGGAAAAAAGGAAATTATGAAAAGGCTGATGAATATTTTAATATTGCTATGGAATTAAACGACAGAGAAGCAATACCTAATTACGAAATTGATGCATTAATCAGCTATTATGAATATTTAAAAGATCGTGAAAAACTAACAGAAGCTTTAGAAATATTAACCAATGCGTGTAATTTATCAATACAATATAACATCCCAGAAAAAGTATCAGAAACATCTATTTTGTTATCAATTTTTTATGGGGATTTAGGCGATTATGAAAATTCTTTAAAATGTGCAAATCTACACTATGATTATGAAAAAATATATACTGAATCCTATCACAAGAATATATTTAATAGTTTAAATATAAAAAAGAAAATGCAGGAAATTGAAAAAGAAAACAATGAGATTGCAGAGAAAAATAGAAATTTAAGAACACAAAAACAATCTTTGCAAATACTTGTTGAAAAAATATCAATAATAAGTGAATTGGGACAGAAAATAACATCAATTCTAGATAAAGATTCCCTGATAGATGCATTATATTCAAGCATTAAAAGTTTTATGAACTTATCATTTTTGGGAATCGGACTTTATGATGAAAATAGTGGAATGATAAATTACTTAGATGTTGTTTACAATGGCGAAAAAGAAAAAAGGGAAAGTATATCAATTAATGATAAAACAACGTTTGCTGGAGTTTGTATTAAGAAAAGAGAATTAATTATAATTAATAATACCAGTGAGGAATTCATTAAATATATCGATGAAAAAACGTATACTGAGCAATTAAAATTACGCAACAATGCTGACTTAAACTCACTTATTTTTTGCCCTCTTATAGTAAACACTAAAGTTATAGGAATGATGACAATACAAAGTGAAGAAAAAGATGCTTTTACTTCATATCATGTAGAAATGGTTAAATCATTATCTTCTTATGCTGCTGTTGCAATTAATAATGCGATAAAATCGATGGAATTAGAAAATTTAAATGAAATATTATTAGCTTCATCTGAGAAAGATAAATTAACGGGAATTGCCAATAGGCGTAAATTTGATGATTATATAAATTATATTTGGAATGTTAGCATAGAAGAGAGGAATAGTATAGCTTTACTCATTATAGATATTGATTATTTTAAAGAATATAATGATAATTTTGGTCACTTAGAAGGCGATAAATGTATAGCTAGTGTTGCTGATGCTTTGGCAAATTTGAATGCTAGGCAATATTTTGCTGGAAGATATGGTGGAGATGAATTTGTAGTTATATTGCCGAAATGTTCAATTAAAGAGGCGAGTGAATTTGCTGAGAATTTAAAAACTACAATAGTAGAACTTAATATTCCACACAAATTCTCAAAAATTTCAGATAAGGTTACATTGTCAATTGGTGTTGCTTCTATTGTGCCTAATAAAGATACCTCAATAAATCAATTACTGAAAAAAGCTGATGATGCACTCTATATTGCCAAAAAGCGTGGAAGAAATCAAGTGGCAACTAATGATTAATGATGAGGCTAAATGTGGAAGTTAGTGTAAATTGCGTTGATTATTTGACATGCTAAAAACCTTATGATATCCCTATCATAAAGTATAATCTAAACAAAATAAGTGCAGGATTGTTACTGGTAATGCAGGCTATACCTAAGAAATGTAGAGCAAATACATCTACAGTTAGCTGGTCTAGTTTTCTTTCATGTGTCCTATCTCATAAGTCTATATTATATTTCTTTAAATTAAAAGAATAAAAATGAGTTTTTGAATATTTTCAAGAAATTCTGTGATTTTCATTATAAATTACCCAGTATCTAGTCAAATGATTTAATATTTTAAAAAATCTTAAGAAATTTCGAGATAAAGAATAATAATTAAAAAAGTACAGATAATATAATGAAATAAATTAAAGAAATATAAAATTGGTAATAGGTTTACATTGACAAGGTGGTACTATAAATGATAAAATAATATATTTTGATTGACAAATTAATGGAGTTGATATATAATATAGAATGAAAGAGGGTGTTTACATGGAAAAAGTTAAAACTATTGCTTCCATAAAAAATGACATAGAGAGACACGTAGGTGAAAAAGTTACTCTAAAGGCTAATGGTGGAAGGAAAAAGATTTTAGTTAATGATGGTATCATCGAAAGTGTGTACTCAAGTATTTTTGTTATAAGATTAAAAAATGACACCCAAAGGACTGTGACATATAGTTATTCAGATGTATTAACAAAGACTGTACAATTGGTATTTCCAACTAGAATATAAACTTCGATCAAGTCGGGGTTTTTCTTGTTTTTTACTGTAAATAAATTTATAGAATATAAGGGGATAAGGATTAGTTAACTGCTAATTTTTATCCCTTTAATATTCTATAATTTTTATATGTCAATTATCTACAAATAAATTAAATAGAATGTATTCATAAGGTAAAGTAATAGGGTATATTCAAAAAAATAAAATAAATTTTATATTTTTAAATAAAAAAAGAAAGATGGTGGGTTTCCATCTTTCAACTATGGTATAAAAGGGTATTGAGAATTTATGAGAGGTTATATGGTCAATAACCACTTACTATATTACGACATAACACATCATATGTCAATAAAAAAATCAAAAAAAATTAAAAAAATTTTACGACATTATGGAGAATTGCCGGTGATTTTGTATATTAGTACATCATAGTTGATAAATGTTAATTAATACAATATGAATTAATTAATATTGTTAGTAATATGAGAAATATTTCTATCATAAATTCCCAATGTTAAGTATATAAATGAGTAATAGGAATTTTATGGAGGTATGAAATATGGCAGATATAGATGTTATAAAGGAAAATGTACAATTTGAACAGTTGCTAAGGGAAAATAATTCTAATGCATTATTAAAAGATGAATATTTGATTCCTGACACTCATCCTGATGTGCAAGAAATATTAACTGTTGAAGCTAGACCTATGATAAACAGTAAGGAGTTAATGGGAGATAAAATAGTAATAGAAGGGAAAGTTGAATTTACAGTAATATATTTAGCTAAGGAAGATGGTCTTACAGCTAATTCAGTTAACTATACTCAAAACTTCACAAACAATATTGACTTGAATCAAGGAGAAAATAGAGTAATTTGTGAAGCAGAGTGTAATGTTGATCATATTGAAGCAAATATAATGAATGAGAGGAAAATAGCTATTCAGGGTATAATTACCATACAGTGGGAACTTTATAAAAGCAATGAATTTGAATTTGTAAAGGATATTGAAGGTAATAATGATGTAGAAGTTTTAAAGAAAACAGAAACAATAAACAAAATTAATGCAACTCAGGATATAGAGCTAACAGGTAAATCTGCAATTAGAGTGGGAATGGATAAACCGCAAATAGGAAAGATATTAAAGTGTTCTCCGTTATTACACAAAAAGGAGATAAAGATTGTAGATGATAAGATTTACCTTGGATGTTACTGCAAGTTAAATATTTTATACAAAGGTGATGATTCGAAAGATATAATACCTTTAGAGGATGATATTTATCTATCAAAAGAAGAAGAAATTAAAGGCATTACACCAGATATGATTCCAACAGTTTCGTATGAAATAGCAAATAATAATTTAATGTTAGAAGAAGATGACTTGGGTGAAGTAAGAATCATAAATGATGAATTTATAGTTAAGGCAAATGTTAAAATATTCTCCAAAGAAAACATAGATACAATCAAAGATGCATATTCAACTAAATGCTTATTTGGGCTTCAAAAAAATGAACACGATGTTGGAATTCTTCAAGGAATAAATAATACTGAAGCAATTGTCAAGCATAACATTCAATTAAAGGAGAATAACCCAAGGCCAGAACATATTATAGCTGCTAATGGAACTGTAATCCTAACAGATAAACAAATTTTAAAAGATAGGATTGCTGTAGAAGGAATTATTAAAGCAGATGTGTTATATAAAACAGGTGAAGAGGACAAATATATAGCAAGTGTAAAGGCAGAAATACCATTCTCAACAATAATTGAGATTTTAGGTGCCGATGAAAATATGAAATCTATTGTAAAAGCAGCTTTAGAGGGCATAGAGGCATTTGTTGAAGGTAATAGTATAGCGGTAAAGGCTACTGTAATATTGAATGGAAAAATTTTATATGAAATGAACAAAGAGTTTATTTCAGATATAGTTGAAGAAGAGGGCGAGATTCCGAAAAATAAAGCAAGTATAACCATTTATGTTGTAGGGGAAGGCGATACTCTTTGGGATTTGGCGAAGAAATATAATACAACTGTCAATGATTTAATTAAAATTAATAAGATTGAAGAGCCAGAACATATTCAACACGGCTGCAAATTAATAATTCCAGGACGAGCTGTTTTTTAAAGTGAAAAATTAACAAATGTTATAAAAATTCTACATCCCAATCACGAAACTTTAATAAATACTGCTAATTGTTAATTGAATATACGCGGATCCATTAAAATAATTCTAAGGTTATTTTGATGGATTCTTTTTTGTATAAGAAAAATATATAAAATTAAAGAGTAAAAAGTAGGCAAAAACTAGGAACAAAGCGATGAATAAAGAGTTTCCAATATGAGTGTAACACAACCATTTTTTATGAATAATTATTTCGTAGTAGGGCTATAATATGTAATGCATGATATGAGGTGATAATTTTTGAAAAATATTTTAAGTGGTAATTTGATAATAATTGGGGGGGCTGAAGATAAAGAAGGCAAAAAAGAAATTTTACGGAGAGTGTGTGATTCAATTGATAAAAATGAAGATACATTATTAGTTGCAACTATTGCTACTGAATATCCTAAAGAAGTAGCTGCTAAGTATAAAGAAGTTTTTGGAGAACTTAAAGTAAAGAATATTAAAGTGTTAGATATCACTGAACGATCTGATGCTTACGAAGAAGCAAATGCAAATCTAATAAAAGAATCATCATTAATATTTTTTACTGGGGGGGACCAATTAAGGATAACTAGTTTAATTGGTGGAACTCTTGTTTATGATGAATTAAAAAAAGCCTGTAGTAAAGGTACATTTATTGTAGGGACTTCTGCTGGAGCATCAGTTATGAGTGATACAATGATAGTTCAAGGAGAAGATGAAGATTCACCAAGGAAATGTACATTGAAGATGTCTCCAGGTTTTGGGCTTATTAAAGGTGTTATAATTGATCAGCATTTTGCTCAAAGAGGAAGAATGGGAAGATTGTTAGCTGGAATTGCACAAAATCCTGAAGTTTTAGGTATAGGAATAGATGAAAATACAGGAATAATAGTTAACAAATCTGGAATGATAGAAGTTATAGGGGAAGGGGCAGTTTATTTTATTGATGGCAGCACAATTACATATACAAATGTTTCAGAGTTACATGCCGATGATATTTTAAGTATGCATAATGTAAAGTTACATATATTAACTAATGGTAATAAATTTGATCTTATAAAAAAGTCACCTTTTGAGGAGGAAAAGTTTAATCATGAAGATAATACAAAAGAGAATATATGAAGGGCAAAATATTTATTCTCATAAAAAGTGCATAAGGATTGATGTTGATTTAGATGGATATGCAGAAATACCCAGTGTAGAAATACCGAATTTTAACATAAATCTTATTAAAATTATACCTGAACTTAAGAATCACAGATGTGGAATTGATGAAGATGGTGGATTTGTTAAAAGGCTTAAAGAAGGAACATATTTAGCACATATTTGTGAACACATAATGATTGCAATACAAAATAACTTGGATATGGATGTTTCTTACGGCAAGGCAAGGGAAATTAGTGGAGATATATACTATGTTATAGTTCAATATGAATATAAAAATACTGTAATAGAAGTAGCCAATCTTGCTATTGATTTGATTAATTCTTTGATTAGACAAAAACCTATAAATTATGAACAAAGAATAAGGATTATAAAAAGTATATTACAAAATGAACAAATGGGTACTACTACAAAAGCAATTTGTGATGCAGCAAAAGAGTATAAACTTCCAATTACTCAACTTGGAGATAGTAACATATATCAAATAGGATATGGAAAAATGGGTAAAATTATAGAAGCTTCTATTGGGAATAAAACTAGTTGTGTAGGAGTAGATATTTCTTGCGATAAACTTTTAACTAAGCAGCTACTTAAAAATCAAAGTATTCCAGTTGCGGAAGGACATAAGGTGTTAAATTTATTTGGACTATTACATGAAGCCGAAAGAATAGGGTATCCAGTAGTTTTAAAACCTCAATCTGGAAATAAGGGAAATGGTGTAATTTTAAATATAAAGAGCCATAAGCAACTAGTTGATTCATATATTAATTTACGAAAAAATCAAAAGGATATTATTATTGAAAAGTTTGTTCGAGGGAAGGATTATCGAGTTTGTGTAGTTAACTACAAGGTAGTTGCAGTGGCGCTCAGAATTGCTCCTTATGTTATTGGAAATGGAAGGGATAATTTAAAAACGTTAATTAATGTTATTAATGATGATCCTCTTAGGGGAGAAGATCATGAAAAAGCATTAACAAAAATAAAAATTGATGCAGAATTAATTTCATGCCTTTTAAAACGGGGGCTGCAGTTGGAGCATATACCTAAAAAGGGAGAAAAAATATTCTTAAGAGAAAATGCAAATCTTTCAACTGGTGGTATGGCAATTGATTGTACAGAAGAAATATGTGAGGAAAATATAGAGTATTGTATAAATGCAGCTAAAATTTTAGGGTTAGATATATGTGGAATTGATATTTGCGCCAAAGATATAAGCATTCCACTCCATGAAGATAATGGAGTAGTAATAGAAATAAACGCAGCACCTGGAATAAGGATGCATCATTATCCTTCGAAAGGAAAGAAACGTAATGTAGGAAAAGCAATACTTGAAATGCTCTATGATCAAAAGCCGAATAATATACCAATAGTATCTATTACAGGAACTAATGGGAAAACTACAACTACAAGATTAATAAGTCATGTACTAAAGAAAATGGGTAATAATGTGGGAATGACATCAACGGATGGTATATATTTAAATAATAAATGTATACATAAAGGTGATGACACGGGATTTAATAGTGCAAGAACAGTATTAATGAATAGGGATGTAGATGTAGCTGTTTTAGAAACTGCTAGAGGTGGATTGGTAAAGAAAGGTTTGGCGTATGATTTAGCAGATGTTGCAGTTATTACGAATATAACTAATGATCATTTAGAATTAGATGGTATTGATTCTATGGAACAATTAAGTTTTGTGAAGGCATTAGTTGGAGAAGCTGTAAAAGAAAATGGTTTTGTAGTTGTAAATGCTGATGATGAATATAGCAAAACTATAATTAATAGATTTACAGCTGAAAAAATCTATTTTTCAAAATCAAAAGAAAATCCTTTAGTAAAAGAGAATATATCTAGTGGAAAAATAGCCATATTTCTTGAAAATGATAAGATATTTGTAATTAATAATAATAGAAAACATGAGATTATTTCTATTAAAGATTTACCTATATCTTATGGAGGAAAGTTAGAATATAATATAGAAAATGCAATGGCAGCCTGCGGAGGATTAGTTGGATTAAAGGTTGATTATTGCATGATTTCAAAAGGATTCAAGGATTTTGGTTTAAATAACGCTCCTAATAAAGGTAGATTTAATGTATATAATTATAACAATAGAAAAGTTATTTTAGATTATGCACATAATATTGAGGGGTATAAAGCAGTAATATCTTCGTTAAAAAATATGAAAGAAAAGAATAATTTGATTGGGGTAATTGGTATACCTGGAGATAGGAAAAATGATATTGGATATAAAATTGGAGAGATATGTGCAAATGCGTTAGATAAAATAGTTATAAAAGAGGATAAGGATAAACGTGGAAGGAAAAATGGAGAAGTAGCAGAATTATTAAAAGATGCAATATTGAAAGTTAATAAGAATGCAAATTTAATGATATGCTTGGATGAAGTAGAAGCATTGAAAAGTGCTATAGATATAAGCAATAAAGGGGATACAATCGTAGTATTTTATGAAAAATTAGATTTACTTTTAGAACTCATAAGTAAAGAACAAATAGATCAAACAAAGGTGTTAGAGAAGAATTACGAAACAGTATAATATAAGGTACAATCAAAAAATAATAGACCAGTATGCGTGTTTGTTTCGCGTCATACTGAATCAGCAAATCCTACTAATAGCCTCGCTATGAGCAGAATTTGCTTCTTTGTCTAATGTGAAATATACGCCGCATCGCTGGCCCATTATTTTATTTCATGTGCCTAATCTATGGGTTGCAGGTAATGAGTTTATTAGTAATGGTTAAATGATTTACAATATTGTTAAATAAAGATATATAGCCTTTTGAAATAAGACGTGTAAAAGAAAGTAATAAGTTAATCTGACTTATTATTTTTTTGAATATGGCTAAACATAATTAGACAAGAATTTTTACGTATGATAAAATATTGTTAAAATGTGATGGAAAGGATATATGGATAATGAAGATTAAGGCTTATGCAAAAATAAATATTGCCTTAGATGTTGTAGGTAAAAGAGAAGATGGATATCATTTATTAAGAATGATAATGCAAACCATAGATTTATATGATGTAGTTGAAGTTAAAAAAATTAACTCTGCAATAAACATAGAGTGTAATAAACATTATGTACCTACAGATGAGAGAAATTTAGCATATAAAGCAGCAAAGCTATTTAAAGAAACCTATTCCATTGATGATGGAGTCGATATTATAATAACTAAATTTATACCGGTCTCAGCTGGATTAGCAGGTGGAAGTACTGATGCAGCCGCTGTTTTGAAGCTTATGAATAAAATTTTCGGTATAAATGCAGATGATCAAGAGTTGAGTGAGCTGGGATTGAGGCTGGGAGCGGATGTACCTTATTGTATTAATGGTGGGACAGCATTGTGTGAAGGTATTGGAGAAAAAATTACAGAATTAAAAAGATTTAAAGATAAAATTTTAGTTTTAATAAAACCGCCTTTTGGAGTATCAACTAAAGAAGTATATAAAGAATTTGATTTATCAAAAGTTATATTTCACCCAAGGGTAGAAGATTTGATAGAGGGAATAGAAAATGATGATATTTATTTTGTAGCAAATAATATGAAGAATTTATTAGAAAATGTTACATTAAGAAATCATAAAGTTATATCAAGAATTAAAGAAGAAACTATATCAAATGGAGCTATAGGAACTATGATGAGTGGCAGTGGTCCAACGGTCTTTGCTTTTTTTGATGATATGTTAAAAGCGCAAACGTGCTATGATGCTATGAAGAAAAAATATAAAGATGTATTTATAACTAGAACAATTTAATATACCGGAGAGCATATAGAAAAGAATGATAATTGATTTTCTGAATATGCGCAAAGTACAGGTATAAAAAACCTCCAAGTGGTAATACTTTCAACTACAAGGGGGTTTGTTTATGAAAAAAAAATTAAAGTTAGAAAAAGTTATTTTTATAGTTATAATATTATTATGTGTAAATATATTTGCAGGGTGTACAAGCATAAAAGAAAATAAGGGTAAGGACATTAGAAGTAGTTTTTTGGGTATAAAGCCCGATGCTGAAGGTCAAGTGAATGAAAATACTAAAAGTGACGATAAAATTGAGATTCTAAATTATGATGATGTTAAGGACTCGTTAATAAGATTTCATGTTATTGCTAATAGTGATACGGATGAGGATCAAAAACTAAAGCTAAAAGTTAAAGATAAGGTTATAGATTATTTATATCCTTTTTTGAGTAATTCACAATCGTTAGATGAATCTAGACAAATAATAAAAAATAATATGGATAAAGTCCGTAACCTTGCAGAGCAGGTAATTAAAGAAAATAAATATGATTATAGTGTAAAAGTAGAATTATCAAGGGAAAATTTTCCGGATAAATCCTATGGAAATATTACTTTGCCTCAAGGTAATTATGAAGCTTTTAGGATAATTATAGGAAGTGGACAAGGAAGAAACTGGTGGTGTGTAATGTTTCCACCATTATGTTTTGTAGATGAGTCAAAGGCTCAAGTCGAATATGATAAAACAGAAGAGAGAATAAAAGCAAGTGAAAAACAATCTGATTTGCAATCAGAATTAAAGTTGGATGAAAATAATCACGATAAGCAATCAGAAGATGACAAAAATAAGATAGAAGTAAAATTTAAGATAGTAGAGATACTTAAAGGTTTATTTGGTTAGGAGGAACAACATGACAAGAGCATTAGCTATGATTTCAGGGGGACTGGATAGCATTTTAGCTGCAAAATTGATTAAAGAACAAGGTATAGAAGTGATAGGTGTTTGTTTTAGATCCTATTTTTTTAATGAAGAAAACGCGAAAAGAATGACTAAGCAAATAGGAATAAAGCTTGAGGTTGTAGATTTTTCAAAAGAGCATTTTGAAATGGTTAAAAACCCTAAACACGGTTGGGGAAAGAATATAAACCCTTGCATAGATTGCCATTCTATGATGATGAGATATTCAGGTGAATTACTAGAAAAATTTAATGCGGATTTTATAATTACAGGAGAAGTTTTAAATCAAAGACCTATGTCCCAAAATAGATCAGCCCTTGATGTAGTTAAAAAACAATCTGGATTTAGTGAGAAAATTTTAAGACCTTTATGTGCAAAAAATTTAAAGGAAACTCAAATGGAGATTGATGGATTAGTAGATAGAGAAAAACTACTAGATATCTCAGGAAGAAGTAGAAAACCCCAAATGGAATTAGCAGAGAAGTGGGGAATAAAGGATTATCCATCACCAGCTGGAGGCTGCAAATTGACTGAACCAGGTTATGCTGTTAGATTAAAAGAGGTTTTAGATAGAAAAAAAGAAGTCTCAGAAAAGGATATTCAATTACTTAAGTACGGAAGGCATTTTATAAGTGAAAATAATATTAAAATAATTGTATCAAGAACTGCTGAAGAAGGGGAACAGATAAAGGCATTATTAAATAATAAGGATATGATGTTTTTAGTTTCTAAGTTCAGCGGTGCAATGGTAATAATTCCAGAAGGAAATAATCCGATAGATGATGATTTAACATTAGCATGCAGATTAGCTGTAAGATATAGCAAAGGTAGAGATGAAAAATTAGTTGAAGTAAAATATGGTCAATTCTCAATAAAGTTTGAAAAAAGCAAAGAAGTTGAATCTATTACCCAAGAAGAACTTGATAGATACAATATTAATTAAAAGTGGAGTGGAATTATGAAGAAAAAAGCAATTATTACTGTCGATAGTATGGTTTTAAATGAGGAAAAAGATTTAATAGAAGTAGTAACACCAGGTGAGTTCTATGAAATTGAAGGTGGATTTAAGGTACAATACGATGAAACAGAACTTTCTGGAATGAAAGGAACAAAAACTACTATAATAATAAGAAAAGATTCCTTTGATTTAATAAGAGAAGGGACTACAGAAACTAAAATGGAATTTGTGAATAATAAGAGCACAGCATCTATGTATAAAACACCTTATGGAATATTAGATATTGAAATAAATACAAGAAAACTTAATATTAACGTTGATGAAAATGGTGGGACTATAAATACAATGTACATACTAGACATAGGTGAGCAACAAGCATTGAAAACAAACTTAAATATTGAGATTAAGGTGAACTAAATTATATTCTTTCATGTACCTTAATTTTGATTTGCCACAATCCTGACACAATAACACATTATAATAAAGTTACAAAGCTGATAAAAATTTTTTCATAAATATTTGCCCTTAAATATAAAA
Source organism: Clostridium sp. (assembly GCA_031292145.1). Classification (GTDB taxonomy): domain Bacteria; phylum Bacillota; class Clostridia; order Clostridiales; family Clostridiaceae; genus Clostridium. Next base: position 69,605 of record JARLHR010000115.1, read on the forward strand.
AGTAAAGAGTAACATTCATAATTACCCTATGTGTGTTGCTCTTTGCTTTTTATATTCTCATGCGTCTTAAGTTCTACATTGTTATCTTTGTTTACCTATTTTATGTAAGGATATATCAACACTATTACCTAACAAAAAAATGAGATTAACAAATTGATCTATTATATACCTGTGGTTTAGTGATTAAAACAAAGGCTATATGGATATAATTTCAGAGGGAGGAATAAAGATGCAAAATAGGTTAAAATATATAAATGTATTAAATACTATATGTAATTACTATGGAATAGATGAAGAGAAATTCATAGAATTATTAAAAGAAAGGGATAATAAATACATATTATTATTGCTTTTGAAAAATAATAATTGTCTTGAAACTAAAAAAATTAAAGAAATATTTAAATTAAAAACATCAAAAAGTATTAATAGTAATTTGAGATTGGCAGAAGAAAAACTCCTTGTGAATAGACTTTTTAGAGAAAAGTATTTTGAATTAGAAGATAATATAGAGAAGAATGATATAGCTAATTTACAAAAAAAGACTGGATATTAATTTGGATGTGTGATATTATATTACCTATGTTATTAAGCAACACAAATACCCCATAGTACGAATTTTATGTTTATGGGGTAATACATATTATATCATTAATAAATTAATAAGTCAACATAAGACTATATTATTTTACATAGGGAGGATAAAGATGAGTACTAAATACGTTTTTGTTACGGGTGGGGTTGTTTCAGCATTAGGTAAGGGGATAACAGCAGCATCTCTTGGAAGATTATTGAAAAACAGAGGGGTAAAGATTTCTATTCAAAAATTTGATCCATATTTAAATGTAGATCCAGGGACAATGAGTCCTTATCAACATGGAGAAGTTTTTGTAACTGATGATGGAGCTGAAACTGATTTAGATTTAGGTCATTATGAAAGGTTTATAGATGAAAGCTTAACACAAAATTCAAATGTTACAACTGGTAAGATATATAGTTCGGTTATAGAAAAAGAAAGAAGAGGAGAATACCTTGGAGGTACAGTTCAAGTAATTCCTCATATAACAAATGCTATAAAGGATAAAGTTTATCAAGTAGCAAAGGAAAGAGATGTAGATGTAGTAATAACTGAAATTGGTGGAACTGTTGGGGATATAGAATCTCAACCATTTTTAGAGTCTATCAGACAAATAAAGAGCGAAGTTGGAGCAGAAAATGTTTGCTACATACATGTTACTTTAGTGCCATTCTTAGGAAAAGCGGGAGAATTAAAAACAAAACCTACTCAACACTCGGTGAAAGAATTAAGAATGATTGGTATTCAACCGGATATAATAGTTTGCAGAAGTGAAAAAGAATTATCGGATGATGTAAAGGCCAAAATTGGTCTATTCTGTAATATAGATGGAAGATCAGTAATTCAAAATTTAGATGCAGAAAACTTATATGAAGTACCATTAATGTTACATGATGAAGGTCTAGATAATTTAGTTTGCGAAAAATTACATTTAGGCTGCAGAGATATTGATAATTCAGAATGGATAGACATGGTGGGGAAAATTAAAAATCTTAAGAATAATGTTAAGATTGCACTAGTTGGTAAGTATGTTGAATTACATGACGCATATATATCGGTGGTTGAAGCATTAAGTCATGGTGGATATGCTAATAATTCTAATGTGGAGATTAAATGGGTTAACGCTGAAGAGGTAGAAACTGGTGATGTAAATGAACTACTTAATGATGTAGATGGTGTTTTGGTACCAGGCGGATTTGGAGATAGAGGAATAGAAGGTAAAATTGCTGCAATAAAATGGGCAAGAGAAAATAAGAAGCCTTTCTTAGGAATCTGTTTAGGAATGCAATGTTCTGTGATAGAATATGCAAGAAATGTATTAGGATTTGAGGATGCAAATAGCTCCGAAATAAATCCAAATACAAAATATCCAGTAATAGACCTTATGCTAGATCAAAAGGATATAGAAAATCTTGGTGGAACAATGAGATTAGGACAATATCCTTGTAAATTGGATCCAAATAGTAATTCATATAATGTATATCAAAATGATTTGATCAATGAAAGACATAGACATAGATATGAGTTTAACAACGAGTATAGACAACAAATAATTGAGGCTGGAATGAAGATTGTTGGAACAAGTCCGGATGAAAGACTAGTTGAAATTGTTGAAGTTGAAGATCATCCGTGGTATGTAGCAGTTCAATTCCATCCAGAATTGAAATCAAGACCAAATAAACCACATAAATTATTTGTAGGATTTATAGAAGCAGCAGTAAAAGAAAGTATGTCAAAGTAAGTTTGTTTTATTGTTGAGTTTGATATATAATAAGTTTGAGAATATTAATTTATTTGAACTGGTGATTATTTTTTATAATTTACCAGTTCAAAATAATATTAAATTTAAATAGTAAAACATAATGTAATCAAAGTATACAGGATCAATTTAAGCTAAGTCATATGGATGAAATTAAAAAGTAAACGGTGTAAAATTCTGAAAAACAATAACTTGTTATTTTGGCCAATATGTCTAAGCGCAAAGTCTGCGTATCTAAATTAAAGAAATCATAATTGTGTAAATATTAATTATTCTAAAGTGTTACTCACATCTAACTACCTTAAAATTAAAATTTCCAATGCATTAATAAATTTAAGAAAAAATTGATTTTTATAGATTCATGTCTATAAATTGGAGGTGCAAAATTGACAAAACAAGAATATGAAAGTATGACTTTGGCAGAATTGAAGGATATTGCTAAAAGTTTAAATATTAAAAATTTATCTAAATATAAAAAGAATGATCTAATTGAAGAAATATTAACCACTTCAAACGCGAATAATTTTATAAAAAAAGATGGTGTGATACTTAGAGAAAATATAGCTCCTAAAGCGGTGAAAGCTGATGAGGATAATGTAAGAAACGCAGAAAGTTCTGAACAATTGAAGCCTGTTGATAAGGAAGAAACAAGGATAAACAATAATTCTAATGTAAGCTTGGAGGTTTCTCAAGCTGAAAATATAGCAAAAAAAGAAAACCTAAGGGAAATGATAAATGACTCTAGTGTTGCGAGCGGTATTCTGGAAATTTTAGAAAATAATAGTTTTGGTTTCTTAAGATGTAAGAACTATTTGACTAGTAGTGATGATATTTATGTCTCTCCTTCTCAAATTAGAAGATTTAACTTAAGAACAGGAGATGAGGTTGAAGGAAAAGTAAGGGAAGCAAAAGAAAGTGAAAAATTCAAAGCTCTTTTATTTGTTCAAAAAGTTAATGGAGAATCCCCTGAAAAGGCTATAGGAAGAAAATCCTTTGAAACGTTAACGCCTATATATCCTAAAGAAAGATTAAGGCTAGAAACTACTGATGGCAATGATTTAGCATCTAGATTGATGGATATGATATGCCCTATAGGTAAAGGGCAGAGAGGAATTATAGTAGCACCACCTAAGGCTGGTAAAACTACTGTGTTGAAAAAAATTGCTCAAAATATATCTAAGAACTATCCCGATATTAAATTAATAGTATTACTTATAGATGAAAGACCTGAAGAAGTTACGGATATGAAGAGATCTATAAATGGAGATGTAGTTTATTCAACTTTTGATGAAGAACCACAAAATCATGCAAAGGTATCTCAAATGGTTTTAGAAAGAGCTAAGAGAATGGTTGAACAAGGGAAGGATGTTGTTATTCTTTTAGATAGTATAACAAGATTATCAAGGGCGTATAATTTAACAATAACACCTACAGGAAGAACGTTATCTGGTGGACTTGATCCAGGAGCGCTTATAATGCCTAAAAAATTCTTTGGAGCTGCCAGAAAGATTGAAGAGGGCGGAAGTTTAACAATACTTGCAACTGCACTTGTTGAAACTGGTTCGAGAATGGACGATATGATATTCGAAGAATTTAAAGGAACAGGAAATATGGAGGTTCATTTAGATAGAAGGCTGCAAGAAAGAAGAATTTTCCCAGCTATAGATATATATAAATCAGGAACTAGAAAAGATGATTTAATTTTATCGAAAGAAGAATTAGAGGTAGCATTTTCAATTAGAAGAACGATGTATAAGGATGGGAATATTGAGGATATTACAGAAAATCTTATTAATATCCTATCTAAAACTAAGAATAATAAAGAATTTGTAGAAGTTTTTAAAAAGAGAAATTCATAATATAATACTAAAAAGATGACCAATATTAAAAAGGTGGTCATCTTTTTATTTGCTTGAAATTAAGTTATTTGCTATATTAACTATTTCTGTTAAAGAGTAAGTTGAAGACAATTCTTTTAATTTGGCTCTCATTTTAAATAGTTCATCTGGATTTTTTATTAAATGATTTACTACACCATTAATATCTTTTAAATTCTTTACATGTATGCAGTATCCTTCACTAACAAGAAAGTCTATGTTTTCATTTTCTTGGCCAGGAATAGCAAATGGTATAACTAAAGGAATATTTTTAACTATTGATTCCGTAACAGTCAAACCACCAGGTTTTGAAATTATAACGTCACAATAATCCATTAAATAAGAAATGTCCTTGGTAAAACCTAGTATGTGAAGTTTTTTGTTTTCAAATGTGTTGTTGTTACAGTAATTAGTTAATGTGTCCTTTAAATTATGATTTTTTCCGCAAACAACTGTGATTCTTAATTTGTTCTGATTTTTTAATAATTCCTTAAGCACTAAAAATATTGTATTTAATCCAAGGCTTCCACTCATAAGCAATAAATTGAAATATCCATCATCCTTTAAATCGTTAACAGATGTGACTTCTGTATAAAACTTACTATTTATGGGAATGCCTAAAGGATATATCTTATCGGGATCTACATTCCTGTCAATTAAGGATTGCTTAGTGTACTTGCTTCCTGTAATATAAGTATCAACATAAGAATCAACATATAAATAATGAGCTTTAAAGTCTGTAACTATTAAAATAAAAGGAATCTTTAATCCGTGTTTCTTTAAGGGTGAAATGATGCTGATGTTGATAGAGTGAGTGGCAACAATTACATCGGGATTAAATTTGTTTATTAAAGTAACCGCTTTTCTTCTTGCAAAAAAGAAGAAGGGTTTTAAAAGTTTGTTAATTAATCTTGTGTTGGTTAAATTGTAAAAAACACCATAGGTTTTTGGAAAGTTTGAAGCTAAAAATTCATATCCAATTACAATTATATCATTAAGATATCTGGTATTTTTAGCTAGAATATCAATTTTTTTAACCTCGTAATTAGAAGCTTTAAAAGATTCTTCTACTGAAGCAGCAGCTTGATTATGTCCTTGCCCTGTAGAAGTTGTTAAAATTAAAACTTTTTTCATGAAAGTCACTCATTTCAAATGTATTATATTACATGGGTTACCATGTATATTATAATATATATATATAATATTATACAGAAAAATATAATAATAATTTTAGTTAATGTTTATTGATTAGCATGTATGTTACATATAGTCATACATGAATAAAAGTGGCACACCATGTTTTGATTAACAATTTTAAGTGTAGGGTTTATGAATATTCTAGTTTTCAGAAATTTATGATTCCCCATACATTAAAAAAAGGAAAGACAGTGTCTTTCCTGCGGTTATTACTTGCTGCCGATGTTGAATCTCTTGTTGAATTTATCAACTCTTCCACCAACGTCAACGATTTTTTGTTTACCAGTGAAGAATGGGTGGCATTTAGAGCATATTTCAACTTTTAGTTCTTCTTTAACAGAACCAGTAGTGAAAGTGTTTCCACATGCACACTTAACCACTGCTTCGTGGTGGTATTCTGGATGTATGCCTTCTCTCATTATTTTTCACCTCTTTCAATTATATAAACTTATGTTAATTATTCAATAACAACCATTAGATTATAGCATAG
>JARLHR010000006.1 GCA_031292145.1 Clostridium sp.
AAGAAAAAAACTTTGTACAGGTAAAAAGTAAGAAGTAAGAGGTAAAAGTTAAGGAAGAAAAGCCACTGGCTTTTCAATAAAAATATTTTTTTAGAAATCCCGTTAGGGATTTCATCATTAACTCTTAGTTTTTAGTTCTTAACTCTTAACTAATTAAATACTTTATCCTTAATCAAAAAATCAAGTAACATTAAATAAATAAACTTCTCAATGCGTTTCCCTATATATAAATCTTAACAAATGATTTGATTATATTTTGTATAAAATGTTATATATAAGTTAAACTTTAGTAATAAAGATGCTAAACAATCCTGATAATGTTAAAATTAAGTAAGAATAATAAAAATTGAATTTAAATTACCATTAGTAATTAAGAATTCAATTTTTGTATAATGGTAATTGTATGGAGGAATTCTGTGAATAAATTAGAATTGAAGTTATTATGTAAAGAAGATGATTTCTTATTAATAAATGATAAGAAAGTTAGAGTTATATTTACAAATGCAGAAAGAGGTAGAAGTTTTAATAGAAATACAGAAGAAGGAGTAAATGAAATTAATTCATTAAAAGAAGAATTTAATGCAGATGATGTAATATATCTTAAACAGATTCATAGTGATAAAGTGTTAAAATATGCTAAGAGTTGTCCTAATATTAAGGATGAAGAAGGCGATGCTATAATAACAAATGAAAAAAATGTTATAATAGGTGTTTTTACTGCTGATTGCGTACCCATAATATTGGTGGATGAAGAGGCAGGGGCTATAGCTGCAATTCATAGCGGCTGGAGGGGAACTTTTGAATCAATAACATTAAAAACTATCAGAAAAATGATAAATGAATTTAATGCAGATGCGGAAAATATCAAAGCATATATAGGACCCCATATTAGGAAATGCTGCTATGAGGTATCTGAAGAATTAAAATTGGATTTTTTAAATAAAAAAAAGACGATAAGAGAAGAAGAATTATTTAATGGAAATAATCTTAATTTAGAAGCGTGTATAATAGATGATTTAAAAAAATCAGGATTAAAAGAAGATAATATAAATAGTATAAATTTATGTACGTATTGTAGTGATGAAATTAAATTGCATTCATATAGAAAATCCGAAGGGTCATACGGCAGGATGTTTTCTTTTGTTGTGCTAAATTAAGGGGGAAAGAATTATGGCTAAAGAAAAAATATTAATAGTGGACGATGAAGAACATATAATTGAATTGTTAAAATTTAATCTATTAAATTCCGGATATGATGTATTTATAGCAAACAATGGTGTAGATGCGGTAAAGATTGCCAGGGCAGAAAAACCTAATTTATTATTACTTGATTTAATGTTGCCAGGTATAGATGGATTTGATGTTTGCAAGGAAATAAAAAGAGATAATGAAATGAAAAAAACCTCAATAATCATGTTAACAGCAAAAGGTGAGGAATTAGATAAAATACTTGGATTGGAACTGGGTGCTGACGACTATATTACAAAACCATTTTCTGTTAGAGAGTTACTTGCAAGAGTGAAGGCAGTTTTAAGAAGATCAAATTCATTTAGTGAAATAGATGAAGATGTCTATGATTCAAAAAGTCTTAAGATAGATTTTGAACGCCATGAAGTATCTGTAAATAATGAAAAAATTGATTTAACTCTAAAAGAATTTGAACTTTTACAAATATTAATAAAAAATAAAGGGAAGATTCTTAAAAGAGAAACTTTACTAGATAAGATTTGGGGATATGAATATATAGGGGAAACAAGAACTGTAGATGTTCATATTAGATATCTTAGGAAAAAAATAGAGGAAGATGATAAAAATCCAAAGTTTATTGAAACTATAAGAGGAGTGGGGTATAGATTTAACCCGGCAGAATAGTGAGATGAAAAATAAAATATTAACTTCAGTTATGATAACAGTACTTTTTGCAATAATGATTGTAGTATCTTCTTTTATGATAATAATAAATTTAGAGCAAGTAAAAAATACAACAGAAGAACTTAAGAATATTAACTATTTAATTTCTGAACTTAATGATGTTACAGATATTAGCTATAATGATTATGACGCTTTAAAGAAATTAAATAAAACAAAAATAAATGGAGTAGATGTAAGAATTACACTTATAGATAATAATGGTGTGGTTTTATATGATAACGAACAACTAAGTGACGAAAATCATAAGGATAGAGAAGAAGTTAAAGAAGCATTTGAAACTGGAGAAGGTCACTCAAAAAGATATAGTGAGACTATTAAAGGGGATCTAATATATTACGCAACTAAACTAAATAATAATTTTATAATTAGAAGTTCTGTTAGCATTAATACAATAGATATATTGCAAAAAGAAAATATTAAATATTGTATTGGAATATTTGTGTTAGTTATACCTTTCTCTGTCTTTTTATCTCTAAGATTAGTTAAAAAGATTATTGATCCAGTAAAGGAATTGGAAAGTGTGACATTAAAAATGGCTAATGGTGATTATAAAATAAGAGCTAATATTAAGACTCATGACGAGCTGGGGACATTAGGAAATAGTTTTAATAATATGGCTGAGCAATTACAAATAAAGATTCATGAAGTTATAGATGAACATAACAAAATAGAATCCATATTAAAAAGTATGGAAAGTGGTGTTGTTGCTGTTGATAATCATAATATTGTCATTTCAATAAATCCGTGTGCGGAATCATTACTTGGAATAAAGAAAAGTATTATAGGTCAATGTTTGCTGGATTATGTAACAGATTATGATATAAATAAATTCTTGCAGGAAGAAGGCGAAAGTGATAAAGAAATAAAATTACTTCATCCGATGGAGCGGGATTTTAAAATAAAAAAATCAGAAATGTTTGATGGTGCTGAGTGCATAGGTAAGGTAATAACATTCCAAGATATTACAGATATTAATAGAGTTGAGCTCATGAGGAGTCAGTTTGTTGCTAATGTTTCACATGAATTAAAAACTCCATTAACATCAATAAAGGGATTTGCGGAAACTTTAAAGTATGTCAAAGATGATGAAACAAGGGAAAAATTTCTAGATATCATAGATAAGGAAGCAGAAAGATTATCCCGATTAATAAATGATATATTGGTTTTATCTAAAATTGAGAGTAATTTAACCGTTGATATGGAAGAGTTTCAGGCAAGATCTGTAATTGAAGAAGTTCTTAATATTATGAGAAAGACTGCTATTAATAAAAACATCAAATTGGAATTTAAAGATGATTGTAGCGAACTTATTCTAGGGAGTAGGGATAAATTTTATCAATTAGTGTTAAATTTAATTGAAAATGCAATAAAATATTCAAAAGATGCTTCTGGCAAGGTAGAAGTACTAAGTTATACAAAGGATGGATATTATGGTTTGACAGTAACTGATAATGGAATAGGAATACCTAAAGAAGATATACCTAGAATTTTTGAGAGATTTTACAGAGTGGATAAATCTAGAAAAAAAGGTGGAACAGGCCTTGGATTAGCTATTGTAAAACATATTGTTAAATTGTTTAATGGAGAAATTATTGTTAAAAGTGAAGTTGGAAAAGGAACAACATTTAATGTTAAAATTCCACACATATAGATAAATAACTTATAATCTAGAGTTATATGGTAAGGCACAATCAAAAAATAATAGACCAGTATGCTTGTCTATTTTGCGCCATACTGCGTCAACAATTTAAGCTAATAGGCCCGCTATGAGCATAAATTGATTCCTTGTCTGACACAAAATATACGTCGCATCTTTGGTCTATTATTTTTTTCATGTGCCTAACTTGCCGAAATAATAAATATTTTTATTATTTCTAGTGAAGATATCCACTTAAGATTTAGTAAGTATGTAAATATTTTTACCTAATAAGTCAAATTCTCAATTTGACTTATAACTTGAATTATTATGGAATCATACTGAACTTTGAGTATATATCTATACCAGAAATTAAATACATTTGTGTGCAGCAGGCATTTGAAAATTTCGATGCTAAAAGCACTAAATGGGAGCTTGTTCAACTTTTGCTTGTCCAGCCGAATGGCTGGAGCAAGCTAAAGTTGATGCAAGCTCCCATTTAGTGCTTTCAGTGAAATTTTCATAGTCCTGCGTAACACAAATGTATTTGATTTCGGTTAGTTACCACATAAGTCTAAGTTGTACATTTTGAATTGATAAATGTTAAATTTTCTTAACATATCCCTAATATAACTTAACATACCTCTAATATTACATTAACTAAATGGGTATATTATAGAATATGTAAGAAAGATATCTTAACACAAATATAATGTTGAATTTGTAGTGGAGGGAAATAATAATGAAAAAAAGAACCTTAAAGTTAGTAATAAGTGCTTTGGTAGTAGCAATGATAGGAAGTGCTATGGTCGGTTGTGGACAATCAGCAACAAAAGATAATAAATCAGCAGATACAAGTCAATCAGGTAAGGTTAGTGGATCTATAACTATAAGTGGTTCATCAGCATTATTACCGCTAATGGAACAAGCAATTGACCCATACAATAAGGAAAATCCAGATGCACAAATTAGTGCTCAAGCAGGTGGTTCTGGTACTGGATTAACACAAGTATCTGATGGAACAGTAAATATAGGAAATTCAGATATATTTGCAGAAGAAAGCTTAAGTGCTGATAAAGCTAAAGCATTAGTTGATCATAAAGTTTGTGCTGAAGGCTTTGGTGTTGCAGTAAGTAAATCTCTAGGAATAGATAATTTAACTTCTGCTCAACTTAAGGATATATTCTCAGGAAAAGTTACTAACTGGAAAGAAGTTGGAGGTCCTGATAAGCCAATATTATTAATTCATAGAACTGCTGGTTCAGGAACAAGAGCAACATTTACAAAAGTAGTGCTTGGAGGAGATAAATCTCTAGAAAATGATTCTTTAGGAGTAACTCAAGATTCAAATGGAGCAGTATTAAGTGCAATGAAGGAAAATGATGGAGCTATTAGTTACTTAGGTCTTGCATACATGAATACACAAGAAGCAAAAGATGCTATAAAGATAACAAAGCTTGATGGTGTGTCTGATGATAAAGCCAACATACAAGACGGTTCTTATAAGTTCTGGTCTTGGGGACATATGTACACTAAAGGTGAAGCGACAGGTCTAGCAAAAGATTTCATAGATTATTGTACAAATAAAGTTGATAAAAAAGTATTAGATGATTTAGGATTTGTTTCAGGAAGTGAAATGAAAGTAAAATAATTTCAAATTAAAGGATGAGTAAAAGATGGAAAAAAGAAGTTTTAAAGAAAGGCTTAAAAATGAATATTTAGGTCAAGGCTTTTCAGGGCTATGTGGAATATTAATAATTCTTATAACAATATCAATTATAATATTTATAGCTTCAAAAGGAATAAAATTGTTTACAGTAGATGGATATAGTATCACAGATTTCCTATTTAAAAATGATTGGAAGCCAAACAAAGGTGGAGTGCCTACATTTGGATCTCTGGCTTTCATCTTAGGCTCAACCTTGGTAGCAATAGGTGCAGTAATTATAAGTGCACCTATTGCTGTTGCCTTAGCAATTTTTGTGAATGTTATATCTAGTAAGTTTGGTAAAAAATTAATTAAACCATCTCTAGAAATATTAGTTGGGATACCTTCTGTTGTTTATGGATGGGTTGGAATTTCTGTGCTAGTGCCATTTATCAAAAATAATTTTGGTGGTATGGGCTTTTCTTTGCTTGCTGGAATTTTAGTTCTTTCATTAATGATATTACCAACAATAGCAACTTTATCTATGGATGCGATAAAAATAATTCCTAAGGATCACATTGAAGCATCTTATGGATTGGGAGCAACAAGATGGCAAACAATTTCAAGAGTAATAGTTCCAGGGGCAAGATCTGGAATACTTACAGGAATTGTGCTTGGTATAGCAAGAGCTTTTGGTGAAGCATTAGCAGTACAAATGGTAATTGGAAATACAGTAAAAATACCAGATGGGATTCTTTCTTCAATGGGAACTTTAACTAGTATTATAACAATGGACATGGCTAATACGGTTGGTGGAACGGCATGGAATGATGCATTATGGACATTAGCATTAATTCTACTTGTGATTTCCTTTATATTTATTGTTTTAGTAAGAATGATTGAAAAAAGGAGTGCAGTATAATGGATGCAAAGAAGATCGATAGAATTGCAACAATTGTATTTTATATTATAAGTATGTTTATAGTAGTATTACTTGGAGCATTTATTTTATATATTTTATATAAAGGTGGAAGCATGTTAAAACCTTCATTTCTATTTGGTAATCCAAAGATGACAGGTACTGGAGGTGGAATTGCGCCACAATTATTTAATTCGTTTTATATGTTAGTTGTTTCTTTAATAATTACGATTCCAATTGGAGTTGGGGCAGGAATTTATCTAGCAGAGTATGCAAAGGAAGGTCCTATTCTTAAATTTATAAGAATGTCTCTTGAAACAATATCTTCGCTTCCATCTATTGTTATAGGAATGTTTGGATTATTAGTTTTTGTTAATATGGCTGGTTGGGGATATTCAATACTTGCAGGGGCTTTATCTGTAAGTATATTAAATATACCGTCTATGACTAGAATTTCGGAAACTGCTATAAGTGCAGCAAGTAAAAAAGTAAAAGAAGCATCTATTGGGCTTGGAGCTACAAAGTGGCAGACTCTGGTAAAAATTACAGTGCCAACGGCAATGGGAGAAATATTAACAGGGATAATATTAGCAGCAGGAAGAATATTTGGGGAAGCAGCAGCATTTTTATATACAGCAGGATTAAGTTCAAAAAATTTAAATTTTAATTCAATAAGTTTATCTGGAAATAGTTCTGCTTTTTCGCTTTTTAGACCAGCAGAAACTTTAGCAGTACATATTTGGAAGTTAAACTCAGAAGGAGTTGTACCTGATGCAGCTCAAATAGCTAATGGGACAGCGGCAGTGCTTATAATTGCAGTTCTTATATTTAATGTAGGTGCAAGACTATTAGGAAATAGATTAATGAAAGCTTATAGTGGGAAGTAGGAGAGAAGTATGAATATTATAGAAACGAAAGACTTATGCTTATATTATGGAGATAATCAGGCTCTCAAAAATATAAATATGACTATAAATAAAAATGAAGTTACAGCACTTATTGGTCCTTCAGGTTGTGGAAAATCAACTTTTTTAAGAACTATAAATAGAATGAATGACTTAATCGAAATTGTGAAAATTACAGGATCAGTTCTGTTCGAAAATAAAGATATATATAAAGATTATGACGATATATATTTAAGAAAAAGAATTGGAATGGTGTTCCAGAGGCCAAATCCATTTCCAATGTCCATTTATGACAATATTGCATATGGACCTAGAATACATGGTATAAAAAATAAGAAAATATTAGATGATATAGTTGAAAAGAGTTTAAAAGGAGCGGCACTTTGGGAAGAAACAAAAGATAGGTTAAAAACAAGTGCTCTTGGTATGTCAGGTGGTCAACAACAAAGATTATGTATTGCTAGAACTCTTGCAGTTTCACCTGATGTGATTTTAATGGATGAACCAACATCAGCTTTAGACCCTATTTCTACTGGTAAAATGGAAGAACTTATGGATGAATTGAAAAAAAATTACACAGTAATAATAGTTACGCATAATATGCAACAAGCAGGAAGAATAGCTGACAAGACTGCCTTCTTCTTAAATGGAGAAGTTATTGAGTATGGAAAAACAGAAGATATCTTTTATAATCCAAGAGATAAAAGGACAGAAGATTATATAACAGGTAGATTTGGCTAGAAAGGGGCATTTATTATTATGACAAGAGGATCTCAAGATACAAGAGTAAAAATTATAAATAGGGAATTATTAAATATGTCTAGCTTGGTAGAAAAGCAGATATATGAAAGTCTAGTTTGTCTAAAGAACCATGATTTAGAAAAGGCTAAACAAGTTATTGATGGTGATGACAAAGTTGATGAAATGCAAAAAAAAATAGAAGAAGAGTGTATTAAATTTATTGCAACAGAGCAGCCACTTGCAACAGATTTAAGAAGAGTATTTACTGCTTCGAAAATTGTAACAGATTTAGAAAGAATGGCAGATCACGCAGTAGATATTTGTAAGATAACAAAAAGAATAGGTGGCGGAAGTATAACTTCTAGTAAGGAAATTTTAGAACAATTAAATGATATGGATACAAAAGTAAGAGCTATGATAAAATCTGCTATAGAGGCATATGTTGATGAAGATTATGAACTAGCTTATAGAATTTGCGAAAAAGATGACGAAATAGATGCAGTTTATAGATCGTTATTTTCAACTTTAGTAAATGTGATAAAAGTAGATGAAAGTTTAATTGAAAAAGGAACTCAATTATTATTTGTAATAAAGTATTTAGAAAGAATAGGAGATCATGTAACTAATATATGTGAATGGACAATTTTTTCTAAAACTGGAGTTTATGTTGATTTAAATGAATAAAACTATAATAAATAGAAATGTCCTTTATTATAAGGGCATTTTTATTTTAATAAAATGGCTTATTGACTTAAATAATGTATTAATGTAATATAACAAAGATAAGTATGTTATAATTAGGGGTGAAACAATGAGAAATATTATAACAAAAGTAATCTCAAATGGAATTGCAGAGGAAGTCGGAGTCGAAGAAAATGATATTTTATTATCAATCAATGGTAATGAAATTAATGACATTATAGATTACAAGTTTCTATCAGCTGATGAGGAAATTGTTTTAGAAATAGAAAAATCAAGTGGCGAAGTGTGGGAAATTGAAATTGAAAAAGAATATGGTGAAGACTTAGGCGTTGAATTTGGTGGAGGTATAATGGATAAGGCAAAATCATGTAGCAATAAATGCATATTTTGTTTTATTGATCAACTACCTAAAGGAATGCGAGAATCGTTATATTTTAAAGATGATGATTCAAGATTATCTTTTTTACAAGGTAATTTTGTTACATTAACAAATATGAAGGATGAAGATATAGATAGAATAATTCAATATCATATAAGCCCAATAAATATTTCTGTACACACAACTAATTCAGAACTTAGAGTTAAAATGCTAAACAATAGATTTGCCGGAACTGTTTTTGAGAGAATGAAGAAACTGGCAAGTGCAGGTATTTCTATGAATGCACAAATAGTTTCAGTTCCAGGAATAAATAATGGAGATGAACTTAAAAAAACAATTCAAGATTTGTATGCATTATATCCAGAAGTTTCAGATGTGGCAGTAGTGCCAATAGGTATAACAAAGTTTAGGGAAAAGCTTCAGCACGTTAATACGTATACAAAAGGGGAATCTATAAAGGAAATTGAAAGCATAGAAAAACTTCAAGAAACATATATGAAAGAAATAGGAAAGCCGTTTGTAAGATTATCTGATGAATTTTATTTAGTTGCAGGCAAAGAAATTCCAAACGAAGAATTTTATGATGATTATCATCAAATAGAAGATGGTATAGGGATGGTAAGGTGCTTTAGAGATGCAATAGATAATACTTTAGATGATTTAGATTTAAATATGAAGGGTAGTTTTACTATTGTAACAGGAACACTAGCTTATCCTGAACTTTTAGAAGCTAGTATTAAAATTAGAAATAAGAATCCAAATATAAAATTGGATGTTTATGAAATAATAAATAATTATTTTGGTAGTACAATTACTATTGCAGGTCTTTTAACTGGATCAGATATAATAGACCAAATGAAGGGTATAATAAATAGTAAATATTTAATTATGTCTAATAATATGTTTAGAAAAGGATATGAACTAGCAGATTCATCTGAACAAATCATGCTAGATGATACTAAGATTAAAGATATTGAAGCAGCTTTGGATGTTAAAGTAATAGTAGTTGACTACACAGGAGAAGATTTAATTGAAAAACTTAAGGCATATTCAACCAAATAATAAGTCAGCATGCTAGTCTATTTCCAGTTAGACTTCGTCAGCACGTTCACCTAATAGCTCACTATGAGGCAAACATACTTCCTTGTCTAACAGGAAATATACATCGCATCAAGGACATATTATTTTGTTTCATATGCCTAATGAGTACAAGGAGGAATAATAATGGGTAAACCGATAGTTGCCATAGTTGGAAGACCAAATGTTGGGAAATCAACGTTATTTAATAAATTGGCAGGGAAAAGAATTTCGATAGTTCAAGATACACCAGGGGTTACAAGGGATAGAGTGTATGCGGAAGCTGAATGGCTAAGGTATAATTTTACTATGATTGACACAGGTGGTATTGAACCAGAGAATAATGATATCATAATAAAACAAATGAGAAGACAAGCGAATATTGCAATTGAAACGGCAGATGTAATAATATTTATAGTTGACGGAAAAGAAGGATTAACTGCTGCGGACAATGAAGTTGCAACTATGCTTAGAAAGAGCAAGAAACCAGTAGTTTTAGTTGTTAATAAAGTTGACAATTTAAAAGATGAAAATAATGCATATGAATTTTATAATTTAGGAATAGGTGATCCTATAACAATATCAGCAGGGCAAGGACTAGGTCTTGGTGATATGCTTGATGAAGTAGTTAAGCATTTTGATAATTCAATTTACGATGCTGATGAGGACGAATATATTAGAATAGCTATGATTGGTAAACCTAATGTAGGGAAGTCTTCTTTAATTAATAAATTGCTTGGCGAAGAAAGAGTAATAGTTTCAGATATTCCGGGAACTACAAGAGATTCGATAGATAGTCATTTAGAAACAGAAGAAGGTAAATTTATTTTAGTTGATACCGCTGGACTTAGAAGAAAAAGCAAGGTTAAGGAAGAAATTGAAAGATACAGTGTTATTAGAACCTATACTGCAATTGAAAGAGCTGATGTCTGCATACTTATGATTGATGCAACAGAAGGAATTACAGAACAAGATGAAAAAATAATAGGATATGCTCATGAACTGAGAAAAGCTATTATGGTTATTGTTAATAAGTGGGACTTGGTAGAAAAAGACGATAAAACTTTGGATAAGTTTAAAAAGGAATTACAAGGAAGCTTGAAATTTTTAAGCTATGCAGAATACCTATTTATTTCTGCATTAACAGGTCAAAGAACACATAAAGTACTTCAAGTGGCAAAATATTGTTATGATAACTATAACAAGAGAATATCTACAGGAATATTGAATGATGTTATAAGTAAGGCTGTTCTTATGAAAGAGCCACCTGTTGTTAGCCTTAAGAGAATGAAGATTTATTATGCTACTCAAGTTGCAACTAAACCACCAAAATTTGTATTCTTTGTAAATGATGAAAGTACAAGACATTTTTCTTATGAAAGGTATTTAGAAAACCAATTAAGAGATAGTTTTGATTTTAAAGGGACTGGAATACAAATTGAATATAGACAAAGAAAGGAATAATTATGAGTAGAATTACTTTTCTAGGAGGCGGAAGCTTTGGAAGCGCCTTAGCTGTTTTACTTGCAGAAAAAGAGAATATTGTTAGTATATACGATAGGGATGAAAGGGTTGTCAATGAAATAAATCTTAAGAGAACAAATGTAAAGTATATGAAAGATTTAACAATTCCTAGTGGAGTAACTGCATTCAATAATATTGAAGAAGCAATAGAAGGTTCTGACTATATAGTATTGTCAGTCCCATCGCATGTTATTAGACATATGTGTAGGGAAATTAAAGGAAAGATACCTAAGCATGTGCCAATAATATCCATAGCTAAAGGTATTGAAGAACATAGTGATAAGAGATTATCGGTTGTAATTGAAGAAGAACTTGATAATCCTGTGGTAGTTTTATCAGGCCCAAGTCATGCAGAAGAAGTTGCAACGAAAATTCCAACTACTATTGTAAGTACAGCAAAGGATATGCACTTTGCTGCAAAGGTACAGGATTTGTTTATGGCTTCATATTTTCGGGTTTATACTAATGATGATATTATAGGCGTTGAAGTTGGTGGTGCAGTGAAGAATGTTATTGCATTAGCTGCAGGAGTTATAGATGGTCTGGGTTATGGAGATAATACAAAAGCTGCACTTCTAACAAGAGGGATGAAGGAAATTTCTAGAGTTGGAATTGCACTTGGTGGAAGAGCAGAAACTTTTTATGGATTAACAGGTATGGGAGATTTAATAGTAACCTGTACATCAATGCATTCTAGAAACAGAAGAGCAGGATTGTTAATTGGTAAAGGACTGTCTCTTGAAGATGCATTAAAAGAAGTTGGAATGGTTGTTGAAGGCGTAAAAGCATGTAGAGCTTTCTATGAGCTAAAGGAAAAGATGGGAATATCCATGCCAATAACAGATGGACTTTACAAAGGGTTGTTCGAAGGTAAAAATGCTAAGGTTATCGTTGATGAACTTATGAACAGAGATAAAAAGAGTGAACTTTATTAGATTATTTATGTAGTGGCTATAAGCCACATGAAAGAAAATAAAATTAATTTAAGAATCCTGAGATAATTTTAACAGTGTATGTTGGTTAAAGTTATTTTGGGATTTTTTGCATAGAGGTAAGAGGTAAGAGGTAAAAGGTAAGAGGTGAGAAGTAAGAAGTAAGAAGTAAGAGATAAGGAAGAAAAGCCATAGGCTTTTCAAAAAATATTTTTTAGAAATCCCGTTCAGGGATTTCATCATTACCTCTTAGTTCTTACCTCTTAGTTCTTAGTTTCTATCTAATTAAATACATTATCCTTGATAATAAAATTAAATAACTTAGTATATTAATATATTAGAAATAATTGATATTTTGTATGGAGTGTTTGAATTTATAGTAAAAAGCTTAAAGAAAGTTATTATATTTTTTGTATATGTCTAGATATAAGTTGTATATTTTTAAATTGGAGTGAATATATATATAGTGGAAAAAGAATATAGGAGGTAATTGCGTGGATAATTTTAACATATACAAAGATATATCAGACAGAACTCAAGGGGATATATATGTAGGAGTCGTTGGACCAGTTAGAACCGGAAAATCAACATTTATAAAAAAGTTCATGGACCTTATGGTTATACCCAAAATTGATAATACTTATAAAAAGGAAAGAGCAAAAGATGAATTGCCACAAAGCGGATCAGGAAAGAATATTCATACAACAGAACCTAAGTTTGTGCCTAATGAGGCAGTTGAAATAAATTTAGGAGATGAAATTAAATTTAAAGTAAGACTGGTAGATTGTGTGGGATATATTGTAAAAGGTGCACTGGGCTATATGGATGGAGAAGAAAGTAAAATGGTGCACACTCCATGGTATGAATACGAAATACCATTTGAAGATGCTGCTGAAATTGGCACAAGAAAAGTTATAAAAGATCATTCTACAATAGGTCTTGTAGTTACTACAGATGGAAGTATTACAGGAATAGATAGGAATGATTACGTAGATGCTGAAGAAAGAGTAATATATGAATTACAGTCTCTTAATAAACCATTTATTGTGGTTTTAAATACAAATAAACCTAATTCTCAGGAAACTAAAAATTTAAAGAAAGAATTAGAAGATAAATATAATGTAACTGTACAAGTTATGGATGTTTACAATATGGAAGAGCAAGATATTCAAGATGTATTTAAACATGTACTTATAGAGTTTCCTGTAAAAGAAATCAATATAGATATGCCAGAATGGTTAGAAAAATTGGAACCTGGCCATTGGCTAAAAAAAGATTTTTTCAACATAATCACAAATATGAGCCAAAATATATCAAAAGTAAGAGATATTAAATATTCTTTAAATAACTTAGAGGATGAAGATTTTATTGGAACAGCTGCAATGAAAGAAGTTAACCTAGGGAATGGAACAGCGCAAGTATTGATGAAACCAAGAGAAGGAATTTTTTATAAAGTGCTTAGTGAGATATGCAATTTGGATGTTGATTCAGAAAGTGACTTACTAGGTATAATAAAAGATCTAACTCATGCAAAATGTGAATATGACAAAGTTAAAGATGCGCTAGAAGATGTAAAAGAAAATGGATATGGTTTAGTTGCACCGCAACTGGCAGAAATGAAATTTGAAGAACCAGAAATTGTTAAGCAAGGTAATAAGTATGGAGTTAAACTAAAGGCCAGTGCTCCAAGTCTACATTTTATAAAATGCGATATTAAGACAGAAATAAGTCCTATAATGGGATCAGAAAAAGAATCAGAGGAGCTTGTAAAGGGACTTTTAGAACAATTTGAAACAGATCCGACTCTCCTTTGGCAAAGTAATATGTTTGGGAAATCACTAGAAGTATTAGTGAAAGAGGGCTTACAAAACAAACTTTATAAGATGCCAGAAGATGTTCAAGTAAAGATTCAAAAAACCTTACAAAAAATAATAAATGAAGGCAATGGTGGATTAATCTGTATAATACTATAAAAAAATATATAACTTTTTTTAGTAAAGTGTTGATTTTGTGGTGTAGTTAAATAAATCAAAATATAATTAATAATCACTACATATTTCTTTATATTAAAATGGAACTTTATGCATATGAAAGAAAATAATAAGTCTATGGCGAGAAATAGACTAGCGGTCTGACTTATTATTTTTTTGAATATGCATTAGAAAAAAAGTTTCGTACTACAACTGAATTTAGTTGAACGTATACCTGTAGAGGGAGAGATATAGAGTTACGCATTGAGAGTCAGCTACGAGTTTTAAATTTAATTCTCATTATGGAACCCTATATAATAATCAACACTTTTTTACTAAGATTATTTATTTTAATTAAGTAGAATAATACATAGAATAGGGATATAATATAAAGAAAGGATATAAATGAGGGGTATTATGAAGAGAGAGTATAAAGCTTATAAGAAAGTTGGGAAAATAAAAATCTCTATAAGTGAGCTCTTAGAGCCAGACTTACCTAGAATTGTTTATGCCTCTCCGGGTGTTATAAACCATATAAAAAAAAGACATGGTAGGCAATTCACCAAAAAAATGAAAGATAATATAATAGATATTATAGAAAAGGTGATAAAAGACCCTGAATATTTTGGATTAGATTACAAGAGAGGAAACGATGGCTCTCTTGAACTAATAAAAAAAGTGGATAATATTATTTTACTTTTAGGGTTAGAATTTGATTTAGAAGATAAATATATATATATTGCAACAATGTATCCTATAACATTATCCAAAATGAATGCGAGAATATTCAAAGGAAGGTTAACGAAGGTTGAGGAAATTGAATTAAAAGAGAAAATATTATGATATAATTTAGAATAGTTATTTTTTGAGGTGAGAAAAGGCTCCTCACGCGCTAGTTTTAGTAATCAGAGATGCAGGATACGCCGACCTGCCAAAAAATAATTTATAATAATAATGATTGCATGACAATAAATGTTTAAATTATTGTTGTGCATTTTTTATGTCTAGACCAGCATAGACGTTTTGAGATCTGAAATATAGGGTTCCAGATTGAGAATTGTATTTATAAACTGTAATTTTTGTAATAACTGCATATAAGAAAAAGATTTTTATAGGTAAGAAGTGAGAAGTAAGAAGTAAGAAGTAAGAAGTAAGAAGTAAGAAGTAAGAAGTAAGAAGTAAGGGAGAAAAGCCGCCGGCTTTTCAAAAAAATATATTTTTAGAAATCCCGTTTAGGGATTCGTTCATTAACTCTTAACTCTTACTTCTTACTTCTTAGCTCTTAACTAGTTAAACGCCTTATTCTTAATAAATAAATTATAATAAGAAATTACGAAGTAATTTTATCAAAAAATGATAATTGAGCATTGACAATTGATAATTGAAAATCAAATGTTAATAAATTGTGAACAAATCATTGACATTTTAGATTAAAATCTTTATTATAAACTAATTGAAACTTAATTAAAAAAATTTAAAGGGGGTGTGAAATTGATAAAAAGCATGACTAGCTTTGGAAGAGCACAAAATGAAGAAGAAATGAATACTTGTTTCTCTATAGAAATGAAAAGTGTAAATCATAGGTATCTAGATATAAATATTAGAATTCCTAGAAATATGTTAGCTTTAGAAGAAAAAATAAGAAATATAATTAGTAAAAGATTGAATAGAGGGAAAATTGATGTTTTTATTAATTATAAGAATTATGGAAACAGTATCGGAACAACAAATCTGAATATTAGTTTAGCTAAGCAGTATTATGAATGTTTAAAACAAATTCAAAGCGAACTAGATGTTATAGATGATATATCTATAACTAAAATAGCTAAATTTCCAGATGTGATTACGTTAGAAGAACCAAAAGAGGATCTAGATAATATTTTTAATAAAATATCTCCTTTAATTGAATCATCTCTTGATTTAATGGAAGAAATGAGAATTAGAGAGGGTGAAAAATTAAAAGTTGATATTTTATCAAAAGTCAAGATGATAGAATGCTATGTCGAAGAGATAGAGAAAGTAGCAGATAATATACCTAAAGCTTATAAGAAAAAGCTTCAAGAGAAATTAGAGGATTTATTATCTGGTGTGGATATAGATGAAAGTAGGGTAGCATTGGAAGTAGCAATTATAGCTGATAAAGCAGCTATAGATGAAGAAACAACTAGGCTTCGAAGTCATTTAAGTCAAGTTATAAGTACTTTAGATTTAAATGAGCCAGTAGGAAGAAAGTTGGATTTTATAATTCAAGAAATGAATAGGGAAGCTAACACTATAGCATCTAAATCAACAGAGATTAATATGACTAATAAAGTAATAGAGATAAAAAATATAATTGAAAAAATTAGAGAGCAAGTTCAGAATATTGAATAATAAGGAGGTAAAAGATGGGAATAAAGTTAATAAATATAGGTTTTGGAAATATAGTTTCTGCAAATAGATTAGTTGCAATTGTTAGCCCTGAATCAGCGCCTATTAAGAGAATTATTCAAGAAGCAAGGGACAGGGGAATGTTAATAGATGCTACATATGGAAGAAGAACTAGGGCTGTCATGATAACAGATAGTGATCATGTTATATTATCAGCAGTTCAACCAGAAACAGTAGCCCATAGATTATCAACAAAGGATGATGTTGCAGTTGAAGAGGATGATGATTAATGAGTAAGACGAGAGGTCTGTTAATAGTTATTTCAGGACCATCGGGTGCAGGAAAAGGAACAATATGTAAAAGTTTCTTGGAGAGAAATAAAGATGTAGTATTATCTGTATCTGCAACTACACGATCTCCAAGAAATGGTGAGATAGAAGGCATAAATTACTATTTTATGTCTAAGGAAGAATTTAAGGTAAAAATAGAAGCTAATGATTTTCTAGAATATGCAGAAGTATATGATAACTATTATGGAACACCAAAATCTAATGTTGAAGAGGTATTAGAAAGTGGAAAAAATGTCATTTTAGAAATAGATATACAAGGTGCATTGAAGGTTAAGGAAAATACTCAAGAGGGAGTTTTCATATTTATACTTCCGCCATCTATGGAAGAATTAAAACAAAGGATTATAAATAGAGGTAGCGAAACTAAAGAGTCGTTAATGAAAAGATTCAAATCAGCATATAAGGAAATTAATTTTGTATCAAAATATAATTATGCTGTAGTAAATGACAAAGTGGAATTAGCCGTTGAAAAATTGGAAGCTATAATATCTGCTGAAAAATGCAGAGTAGATAGAATAAAAGATACTATATTAGATTCGAAGGAGGGAATAATACATGAACAACTCTATGATTAATCCATCAGTGGTAGATTTATTAGAAAAAGTGCATGATAGATATTCTTTAGTAATTTTAACATCAAAAAGAGCAAGACAAATAATTGAGGGTTCTATTCCTCAAATTTCAATAGGGTCAAATAAACCTTTAACAATTGCAATTAATGAAGTGGATCAAGATGCAGTTGAATTTGAAATTATAGAAAAGGGAAATAAATAAAATGAAAAAGAATTTAGTGCTTGGTGTAAGTGGAGGGATTGCAGTATATAAAGCTTTAGAGATTGTAAGTTTGCTTGTAAAAAGTAACGTTAATGTTAATGTTATTATGACTGAGTCAGCTGCTAAATTTGTGACACCACTTTCTTTTCAGTCATTAAGTCAAAATATGGTTACAAGTGATATGTTTTCAGAGCCAAAGGCTTGGGAAATACAGCATATAAGTTTAGCAGAAAAAGCAGATGTGTTTTTAGTAGCACCTGCTACTGCTAATATAATAGGAAAGGTTGCAAATGGAATAGCTGATGATATGCTTTCTACTACAATAATGGCAACTAAGGCCAAGGTGATTTTTGCGCCTGCCATGAATACAAATATGTATGGAAATCCTATAGTACAAGATAACATTAAAAAACTTAAGTCTTTTGGATATGAATTTATAGATCCAGTTGAAGGTAGATTGGCTTGTGGAACTACTGGAGCAGGAAAGCTTGAAGATCCTAAAGTTATAGTTGATAGAGTTTTGATGGAGTTAAATGAAAAGAAGGATTTAATAAATAAAAATGTTTTAGTAACAGCAGGTCCAACTATAGCGCAAATAGATCCGGTTAGGTTTATTACAAATAGGTCAACAGGAAAAATGGGGTATGCTATAGCTAAAGAAGCAAGGAATAGAGGAGCTAATGTCACCTTAGTGACTGGACCTACGTCTCTAGAGGTGCCTAAAAATATTAATGTTATTAAAGTTTCTACTAATGAAGAAATGAAAGAAGAAGTATTAAAAATCTTTAATTCATCAGATATAGTTATTAAGTCAGCAGCAGTTGCTGATTACAAGCCTAAAGTTTATAGTGAACAGAAGATTAAAAAAGGTGAGGGAAATCTATTTTTAGACTTTGTTAAGGACAGTGATATCTTGCTGGAACTTGGAAGGAAAAAACAAAAACAAATTTTAGTTGGATTTGCAGCTGAAAGTCAAAAACTAAAAGATAATGCTATGTCTAAGCTTGAACGAAAGAACTTAGATTATATTGTGGCAAATGATATAACGGCAAGTGATACTGGATTCGCATCAGAAGATAATAAGGTGATAATTTTATCTAAGGACGGTAAAGAAGTACATTTAGATAAGATGAGCAAGGAGAAAATTGCAAGTAATTTATTTGATATTATACTTGAGAAGCGCTAGAATTTGCGCTTTTTTTGTTAAGGCATATTGGACCTGTTATTTTCTTTCATGTGCCTAAAATTGGACGTAAGGTGGTAAGTAAAAATTATGTATGCTGAAATAATTATAAATAGTGATGCAGTAGAGATAGATAAGTTATTTACATATAAAGTACCTTATGAATTTCAAGAAAAAATACAAGTAGGTTTTAGAGTTAAGCTTCCTTTTGGAGCAAAAAATAGACCTATAGAAGGATTTGTATTTTCAATACTACATGATACTTCTATTAAATTTAATTACAAGGTAAAAGAGATTTTAAATTTATGCGACGATGACGCTATATTAGTTGAGGATGATATTGAAATAATCAAGTTTATGAGAAAGAAATATCTATGTAGGTATATTGATGCTATTCGTCTCATGATTCCAGTAGGAATTATGAAGGGTTCCAAGGAGAAAAAGAAAAAAGTAATATTCATTAATAAAGAAATAAATCAAGATGAACTTAAAAAGGAAAACTACATAAATTTATATAATTTTATAGTTGAGAATAACGGAGTTTTATCTAAGGCAGAAGTAATAAGCAATAAACAATTTTCTTTATACGCAGTAAATAAACTCATAGAAAAAGATATTCTAAGAATTGAAGAACAAGTAGTTTTTAGATATAATACTCGTAAATATGATAGTGATAATAATAAGCCATTGACTAATGAACAAGAACACTGCTTAAGCATGATTTCAAATGGAACAAAACTAAAGTATCTAATAAAAGGTGTTACAGGGTCAGGAAAAACAGAAATCTACATAAGATTAGTTTCAGAAATGCTAAATCAGGGGAAAAGTGCCGTTGTTTTAGTACCAGAAATTTCGCTAACTCCGCAGATGATTGAGAGATTTAAAGGGAGATTTGGAGAAAACGTAGCATTATTTCACAGCAGGCTAAGTGATGGTGAAAGATTTGATGAGTGGTATAGAATAAAAGAAGGAAAAGTTAAGCTGGTTATTGGTGCAAGAAGTGCTTTGTTTTTGCCACTTCAAAATCTTGGACTTATAATAATTGATGAAGAACATGAAAATACATATAAATCAGAGCATAGTCCTAAGTATCAGACTAGAGAAGTAAGTGAATTTATGTGTGAACTGAAGAAATGCAAAGTAATATTAGGCTCAGCAACACCTAGTATTGAGAGTTATTATAAAGCTATCAATGGTGAATATCAATTGATAGAAATGCATAAACGGGTATACGGAAGAAAAATGCCACATATAAAAATAGTGGATATGAGGGAAGAACTAAAGAATAAAAATCTTTCTATGTTCAGCAAAATACTTTTAAATGAACTTGATGAAACGTTGAGAAATAAAAAACAAGCAATTTTATTTTTAAATAGAAGAGGTTATTCTACATTTATATCATGCAGAAGTTGTGGGCATGTTTTTAAATGCCCTGAATGTGACGTGTCCATGACATACCATAAAAATGGTTATTTAATATGTCACTATTGTGGAAGAGCTGAGAAGGTTAGTAAGATATGCCCGAAATGTGGCAGTAAATATGTTAAATTCTTTGGTGCAGGAACAGAAAGAGTTGAGTTGGAAGTGAAAAAGTATTTTCCAAAGGCAAATGTATTAAGAATGGATGTAGATACTACTAGAGCCAAAAATTCACATGAATCTATTTATAATGCATTTAAAAATGGTGAAGCAGATATTTTAATAGGGACACAAATGGTGTCAAAAGGATTGGACTTTGAAAATGTAACTTTGGTAGGAGTCTTGGCAGCTGATATGTCTTTAAATATGCCAGATTATAGGGCAGCTGAGAGAACTTATCAGATAATAACTCAGGTGGCTGGAAGAGCTGGCAGAGGTGAAGATGAGGGGAAAGTAATTGTTCAAAGTTATACGCCACATCATTATAGTTTGAAACTCGCTAAAGAAGAAGATTACGAATCTCTATTCCAGGAAGAGATAAAACTTAGAAGGTTGATGGATAACCCTCCTTTTGGTAAAATACTATTGATTAATGGTTATTCAAAATTAGAAGAAAAACTAAAAAATTTTATGTATATTTTAGCAGATAACTTGAAAAAAATAGTGCTAGAGGAGTGTGTTATGCTAGGTCCGGTCCCTTGTATCATTACAAAAATAAAGGAAAATTATAGGTGGCAGATAATAATAAAAGGAAATTTTGATGATAAGTTTAGCGAAAAAGTGAAAGATACACTTTATATATTAAATAAGAGTGTATATAATGAAATAAGAATAAGTATAGATATTAATCCAAATAATATGACGTAGGGGGAATACAAAATGGCATTAAGAAATATAAGAGAATATGGAGACGACGTATTAAGAAAGAAATGCAGAGAAATTGATAAATTAGATGATAGATTATTAACGCTAATTAGGGATATGAAAGAAACAATGTATGATGCCGATGGGGTTGGGCTTGCAGCACCTCAAGTTGGCATATTAAAAAGAGTATTTGTTGTAGATATTGGAGACGGTCCTTTAGTATTTATAAATCCAGAAATAATAGAGACAAGTGGATCACAAACTGATGAAGAAGGTTGCCTTAGTTTACCAGGGGAAACAAAAGAAGTTATGAGACCTAATTATGTTAGAGCAAGAGCTTTAAATGAGAAATGGGAAGAATTTGAGATAGAAGCAGAAGAATTGCTTGCTAGAGCTATTTTGCATGAATATGATCATTTGAATGGGACTTTATTTATTGATAGAGTTAAGGTACAATCGACAAAATAATAGACCAGTATGCTTGTTTATTTTACGTCATACTACGTCAGTAAATTCGACTAATAGACCCGCTATGAATAGAATTTGCTTCCTTGTTTGACAAGAAATATACGTCGCATCTTTGGTCGATTATTTTCCTTCATGTACATGAAGCACCTTCAAAAAAATAGTCCTTGTAGGAGGTAAAAAAATAATGAATATAGTATTTATGGGCACTCCTGATTTTGCAGTTCCTTCTTTGAAAAAACTAATTGAAAAGTATGATGTAATTGCTGTATTGTCTCAGCCAGATAAACCAAAAGGCAGGGGCAAAAAAATGGCATACCCGCCAGTAAAAGAAGAAGCTTTAAAACATGAGATTCCGGTATATCAACCTATAAAACTAAGAAATGATAAAGAGATAATTCAAAAACTAAAAGATTTAAAGCCAGATTTCATTATTGTAGTAGCTTTTGGTCAGATTTTAACTCAAGAAGTATTGGATATACCTAAGTATGGGTGTATGAATCTTCATGGATCTCTACTACCAATGTATAGAGGTTCAGCACCAATTCAATGGGCTGTAATAAATGGTGAAAAAGTTTC
>JARLHR010000116.1 GCA_031292145.1 Clostridium sp.
AACCGAAATAAGTATAATATATGTACATGTTATTCTAAGTATAAGTTAAACTATAAATTGGAATATCTATTTTGAATCTAGTGTAGAACCATATTAAATAGTACCATTTGTGGAAGAACTTGTTTAAATTCATAAGTATAACTAACTGAATTAATAGTTATTAAACTCAGTTAGTTATTTTCATTATTTTCAACAAATTTATTATGTAATCTTCTCCCGATGCTTTCGATTATATATAATACTGGTATTTGAGTTGTTACATCACTAATGCCTATTCTTTCCTGCTGAACATAATAAGATATATTAAGATCAGATATCTTTGCTATTGTACAATTTTCGCTATTAGTTATGCTTACAACTGAACTGTTTTCTCTTTTTAAATTACTTATATGATCTATAACAGTAGGTGTTTCTCCTGAAACCGATATTGCTATTATTACAGAATCCTCATATAATTTATAATTTCTCGGGAAATATGGATCATCAATGTACATAGCAAATTTACCTATGGATGAAAAATATCTTGCAGCATACTTACACAATATACCTGATGTTCCCGTTCCTATTAATATGACATTGCTTGCTTCTTTAATTAAATCACTAACAACATTCAGCTTCTTATCTAGTTCACTATTATCTAATTTTTTAAAAAAGTCCACTATTATGGAAGAATCATCATTTATCTTATTACTTTCATTATCATGTATATGCATTTTTAGCTTTATCTTAAACTCTGAATATCCTTCACAATTAACCTTTTTACAAAATCTTAATATTGTAGTTGTTGATACATGTGCCTCATCTGCTAACTCCCTAATCCTCATATAAACAACCTTTTCAGCATTTTTCATTATATATCTGTATAACGACAACTCTAAATCATTCAAGCTTTGGATAATTTCATAACTAAACATATATTAATCAACCTCTATCTTTCATCAATATATTTCTTTAATATTAATATTGTCACTATTGAATGCTAATTAATAATCATACTACATATACATAATATATCATTTCGTAAACATTTTCTATATTTTATAGATAAACAGCGTGTAATTTAGACTTATGTGGTAGTTCACCGAAATAAGTAACATATTATGTAATCATTTCTCTGGAATTTTGAGATCCATGGATATAGATAAACAACTTACAAAAAAATATATCAAAATGAACAATTTACTTCATTTTGATATACTTTTAATATTCATATTAAATTTTGAGCTTATTATATTTTTATTATTTAATTTGAACCTAATTAAATCTCTTCTCCGTTAGTTTCAATAACTTTCTTATACCAGAAGAAACTCTTCTTTCTTATTCTTCTTAAATCCTTTAAATCAAATTCATCTCTATTTACATAGATGAATCCATATCTCTTTTTAAACCCTTGATGCGTGCTTATAAGATCGATTGCTGACCATGGGCAATATCCAATTAAATCTACTCCATCTGTTATTGCAAGTCTAGCTTGTTCTATATGTTTTCTTAAGTAATCAATTCTATAGTCATCATTTATAGTATCATTTTCTTCAACAGCATCATAAGCACCTAAGCCATTTTCAGTAATAATAATAGGTAAATTGTATCTTTCATATACTTCTCTTAAAGTATTTCTGAAACCTACAGGGTCAATTTCCCATCCAAATTGAGTCTTTTCTAGATTTGGATTTGAAGTCCCTTTATAAACACCTAAATCCCCATTTGAAATCTGTTGATCTCCACCTTGGGTAGAAACTTCCGTGTCGTCAATCTTACTTTCAGCTGCTGTTCCTGTACAATAATAGTTAAATGCTATAAAATCAGGATTTGCACCTTTTAAAATTTCCATATCACCTTCTTCAATTGTTGGTTCAATTCCCTTTTCAACCATGTAACTCCAAGCGATAGGATTATATCTGCCATGTACAGCCATATCTAAGTATAACCAGTTTCTTATTGAAGATTGATTGCTAGCTGCCAATATATCTTCTGGTTTTGAGCTTTCTGGATATATTGTAGTTATATTTGGTGCTGGTCCTATCTTACTCTTTGGACACATTTTATGACATAACTTCATTGTTCGTGCCTGCGCTAGCATCATATGATGATTTTGCTTATATATTTCTTTTTGAATGTTTTCACTACCTGGATTTACAGTTCCTATTACGGCTCCATGAAGAATCATCATATTTTGTTCATTTATTGTAAGCCAATACTTAACCTTATCACCAAAGTTCTCAAATAATACTTTTGCATAATTTACAAAAGCATCAACAGTTTTTCTATTCGACCAGCCACCTTCTTTTTGAAGTGCATCTGGTAAATCAAAATGATACATGGTTACTAATGGTTCTATCCCATATGATAATAATTCATTAATTAAATTATTATAAAATTCAATTCCCTTAGGATTTACTTCACCTACTCCATTTGGAATTATTCTAGTCCATGCAATTGAAAAACGATAAGTCTTAAAGCCCATTTCTGCAAATAATGCTACATCTTCTCTGTAGTGATGATAATGGTCACTTGATACCTTAAAATCCGGAGTTCCCGGAAATGGTTCTTTAGTATCTTGAACTGATAATCCTTTTCCATCTTCATTATAAGCTCCTTCTACTTGATAAGCTGATGTTGAAGCTCCCCATAAGAAATCCTTCGGAAAATCTTTTAACTTTTTGTGAAACATATAAACCCCTCCAATGTATATTATTTTGTATTCTAAATTCCTTAAGCCATAAATGCATTTCAACATTTTAGCGTACATTCTTCTATACTTTCAATATACCATATTACTAATTAACTTTATATTGTTTCTACTATTTAGGAACACATGCTACTTTCTAGGTATTTGTTTTTTTTAGAAACATAGTGTTTTTTATAAAAAAAGTTGCTGCAAATATAGAAATATCTTTCCTATTTGCAACAGCTTAGCTGTCTACTTATTTACTACTTTTATCGCTTTATCCACAACATTTTCTATAGTAAATCCAAATTGCTCAAATAAAATTTCTGCCTTACCTGATGCTCCAAATGTGTCTAAAGAAATAACTTCTCCATCAAGACCTACATATTTATGCCACCCAAATGATGTTAATGCTTCAACTGCTACTCTTGCACGAACTTTATTTGGTATTACTGATTCTTTGTACACTTCATCTTGAGCATCAAATAATTCAAAACTTGGCATACTTATTACTCTTGCGTCTATTCCTTTTGCTGCAAGTTCATCTGCTGCTTTATATATTAGTTCTACTTCAGATCCTGATGCCATTAATAACACATCTGGAGTTTCTTTCTTAGAATTTTTTAAGATATATCCTCCCTTTAATGCTCTCTTTGGACATCCATCATATAATGGTAATTTTTGTCTTGTTAATACTAATGAAGTTGGTGTAGTTCCATTAGTTACTGCATAATACCAAGCTGCTGCTGTTTCCTTTGAATCAGCTGGTCTAAATACTGTCATGTTTGGCATACTTCTAAGAGCTGCCAATTGTTCTATTGGTTCATGAGTTGGTCCATCTTCCCCAACTCCAATACTATCATGTGTTAATACATAAGTTACAGGAAGTTTCATAAGTGATGATAATCTCATTGCTCCCTTCATATAATCACTGAATACGAAGAAAGTTGCACAGAATACTTTTAGTCCTCCATGGGCATACATTCCATTGGCTATAGCTGCCATAGCATGTTCTCTAACACCAAAGTGAAGGTTTCGTCCACTTCTATCTTCTGCTGAGAAATCTCCTTTTCCAGCCATGTAAGTTTTATTTGAAGGAGCTAAGTCTGCTGATCCTCCAATAAAGTTTGGAATAAGTGCAGCTAATCTGTTTATTACTATTCCTGAAGATTCTCTTGTCGCTATTTCTTTGTCAAAGCTCCAGAATTCTTCATTATTTAACAATTCTTCTTTATCAATTTCACCACTCATCCACATAGTATATTCAGCTGCTGATTCTGGATAAGCTTTTTCATATACACTGAATAGTTCCTTCCAAGCAGCTTCTTTAGCTGCACCTTTTTCAATATATTCATTCATATTTGTGTACACTTCGTCTGGTACGTAAAATGCTGGTTCAGTCTTCCATCCTAAATTATCTTTCATAGCAATCACGTTATCAGCACCTAATGGCTCACCATGAGCTGAAGCTTTTCCTTGTTTTGCTGGACATCCATAGCCTATTTGATTTTTTACTATTATAATTGATGGTTTTGAAGTTTCTGCTTTAGCTTCTTCTATTGCACTTTCAATTGAATCTATATCATTTCCATCAGCAATCTTTAACACTTGCCATCCATATGCTTCATATCTTTTTGCTACATCTTCTCTAAATGCTATATCTGTATTTCCTTCAATTGAAATATTATTTGAATCATATAGTACAATTAATTTTCCAAGACCTAAAGTTCCAGCAATGGATGATGCCTCCCCTGAAATTCCTTCCATAAGGCATCCATCTCCAACTATAGCATATGTATAGTGATCAACTACACTATAATCTGGTTTGTTAAATTTTACACCAAGGTGTGCTTCTGCCATAGCCATACCTACTGCATTACAGATACCTTGTCCGAGTGGACCTGTTGTTATTTCAACGCCTTTAGTGTGACCATACTCTGGATGTCCTGGTGTCAAGCTTCCTACTTGTCTAAAATTCTTTATATCTTCTATAGTTAGCCCATATCCAAATAAATGTAATAATGAATACTCTAACATTGAGCCATGTCCTGCTGATAATATAAATCTGTCTCTATTATCCCATTCAGGATTTTTTCCATTGTGATTCATTTTTGACCATAGCGTAAATGCCATTGTAGCTGCCCCTAATGGCAGACCTGGGTGTCCTGAATTTGATTTTTGAATAGCATCTCCTGAAAGCACTCTAATTGCATTAATAGATAGTTTATCTAATTCTCTACTCATTTTTCTCCTCACTTCACTCAATAGATTTCTAATATTATGGCTTAAAGCCCCATTATTACTATATATTTTTATATTGTTATCTTTTTTATTTATTCCTTTTTAAATTGTTTTATGTTTTTATTGATATCTTTTTAAATTCTTAAATTTTTATATTTTTATATTCTTTTATTGTAATATTCTTAAGAATATATATTCTTTAATTATTTACCGAAAGCTACTGCCCAGTCTGCTTTGAATTTTTCAAGACCTTGATCAGTTAATGGGTGTTTTACCATTTGTAATACTAAACTGTGAGGAACTGTTGCTATGTGCGCTCCTGCTTTAGCTGCTTCAATAACATGAATTGGATTTCTTACACTAGCTGCTATTATTTCTGTTTCTAGTCCATGTATTTCAAATATTTCTGCTATATCTCTTACTAAATCCATTCCTACCATTGATATATCATCTACTCTTCCTAAGAATGGGCTTACATATGTTGCTCCTGCATTTGCTGCAAGTAATGCTTGTGTTGCTGAAAATATTAAAGTCACATTTGTTTTAATTCCTTCGCTTGCTAAAACCTTAGTTGCTTTTAATCCTTCAGCTGTCATTGGAATTTTTACAATCATATTTTTATGAATTGCTGCAATTTCTCTTCCTTCTTTAATCATTCCTGCTGCATCTTCACTTACAACTTCACCGCTTATTGGTCCATCAACTATTTCCGTTATTTCTTTTATTACTTCGTTAAAATCTCTTCCTTCTTTAGCTATTAATGATGGATTAGTCGTTACACCACATATTACTCCCATTTCATTTGCTTCTTTAATATGTTCTACATTTGCTGTGTCTAAAAAAAATCTCATTGCACTCTCCCCTTTATTTACAATTATTTCAAGGCCTATTATTCTACGTTAATATGATTTTTTGCGGCTTCACTATCTGATAAATTATCTTTTTTACTTATTAATAAGCATAAATCATCTAATACTATATGGACAGATTGATCAAATAATGAACTTAAGAGCTGAATTGATGCGACACCATTATCATTTTTTGTTTTTCCTGGAACCTCAAGTACTAGATCCGATACTTCTGCAAGAGGAGAATCCTTTTTACTTGTAACTCCAATTATAGTTAGTCCTAAATCTTTTGCCGCTTTTGCATTACTTAATGTATTTTTGGTTTTTCCAGAACCTGATATTGCAACATATATATCACCTTTTTTTAGAGCAGGTGTAATTGTTTCGCCCATTACATACGAGTTATAACCAATATGCATTAAACGCATTGCAAATCCTTTTGCTTGAAATCCGCTGCGCCCTTCTCCATCAACAAAAATTCTCATTTCCTTTTTAAAAATGCTTACTATTTTTTTTATTTCCTCTTCATCTACTTTTGCTATTACATCCTTAATTTCCTCTAATATTTGATCTATTGTTCTCATTTTCCTATTACCCCCTTAAATTGTTTTGCTTTTTCTACTGGATTTTCTGCACCAGTAATTGCAGAACCTACTATAACTAATTCTATATTATGTTTATTTAACTCTGAGATGCAATCTAAAGTAATCCCACCCGCAACTGCAATTCTATTAACTTGGGGATATCTTTCTTTAAATTCTTCCACTGTTTTACCTGGATTTAATAATTTCTCTCTATCAATAGACGCATGTATACAGTAAATAGCATTTTTAAAATGTGATATTTCTTTAATCTTTTCATCTGAACATTCCAATAAATCTATCATCATTGTCCCATTACTTTGTTCAGAAACCTCATAGCATTTTTCTATAGTTTCCAATGATGCACTTCCCATTACAGTTAAAATATCAAAGCCTTGTTTAAACCCTTGTTTAAACTCATAAGCGCCTTCGTCACTAGTCTTAATGTCCCCCAATAATTTTGATGTCTTTTTTTTACTACTTAACTCTTTTAGTTTAAAAAGTCCATAATCTTTTATTAACGATGTTCCAATTTCAATAACATCTGCTAATCCATCAAATATTTTAACTAAGTTTTCTGCTTTCTCGAAAGGAACCCTATCTATAGCAACTTGTAACTTCATTTTATCCTCCTTAATCACTATGAAACTTTCCTCTTATAATTTTTAAGGAAATTATCTAATTCTCCAACTGTTGGCAGCCCTTCATTATCACTTAAATTCATCACTTGAATACCGCCAATAGCATTTCCTCTTTCTAAAATTTTAATACCATCAAGATTTTCTAAAATAGCACTAATAACACCTGCTGCAAACCCATCACCTGCTCCTACTGTATCTACAACGGGAACTTCAAAGCTTGGACACTCAAATTCCTTTACTTGTCCGTTTTCTAGTTTTTCTCTAGAATATGAACCTGTAGTACCCATTTTTATAATTACTTTTTTCACTCCTTGCTTTAAATAGAAGTCTGCAATTTCCTCTTTTGTATCTTTTCCTGTAAATAATTTTCCTTCTCTGAAACCTGGCAATACAATATCTGATTTAATAGCCAATTCATTAGTCACTCTAATCATGTTTTCTTGGCTTTCCCATAATACCGGTCTTGGATTAGGATCAAAGGTAACAAGCATTCCTTGTTCATGAGCTTTTTCTATAGCTTTAAATATTGTTTCTAAGGTAGTTTCACTTAATGCTGGAAAGATTCCTGTAATATGAAGAACCTTTGCATCTGAAAAACTTATCTTATCTAAAATATCTTTAGTTATCTTTGACGCTGCTGCTCCTTTTCTAAAATACAGTACCTCTGGATCTCCCTCATCAGTTCTATTTTTAAATTGAAATCCTGTTGGTGCCTTTTTATATGTCTTTACAAATGTTGCATCTATATTTTCATTTTCTAAATAGTTTTTTACGTATTGCCCAAATGGATCATCTCCAACTTGGCTTATATATGTTACAGTATGCCCAAGTCTCCTAAGCCCCATAGCCACATTAAGTTCTGCTCCAGCTATAAACCTTGTAAAGTGTTCCACACTACTAAGATGTTCCTTTGTATCTGCTAAAAACATTACCATTGGCTCTCCAATTGTTATTATCTCACTCATTTTTTTCACCCTTCCCCGTGTTAATGTGCTAAAACTTCTTTTATTTGCGCTATTTCTTCCAACATATCTTTCTTTTTGATTGGATATTCGATAATTACTGGTACATCCTTGAATAACTTATTTAACATTAGCTTCCAGTCAATTTTTCCTTCTGAAAGTAATGTAGTACTTGGATTACTGTCTAAAAAATTTACATTTTTCAAATGGAATACAGTAATATTAGAATTTAATATATCAAACGCATTTTTAGGATTTTCATTTTGCCAGTACCAATTACCTAAATCAAATGTGTAGCCAATTGACAATGAATTAGTATTTATAAAATCAATAGCGTTTGTTACACATTTTAAATTTCCATTTTCAAGTGTTTGGTCATTTTCTATTGTGACTTTTATATTGAAATAACTAATAATATCTTCTAATTTTTTTCTTTCATCTACATCTAAATTTTCTAAGTCACCTATGTTAAATTTAATATGAGTTGAACCCATTTGCTTTGCTTCTTCAAAATAAATTTTTATATTAGAATTTATTCTTTTTTCAAAGGCTATTTTTTCAGGGACTGAATAGTAAATTTCTATGTTGAGTTCTTTAGCTAATTTATTTATTTCTTTTAATTCTTCATTAGAGCTTTTTAAATATTCTCTTCTTATTTCAGCAATAGAAACTCCTAATTTTCCTATATCACTTAATATTTTTTCTTGCTCTCTTCCGTTATCTAAGTCATTTTTAAAAACTAATAAATTTATACCTAGCTGATTCATAATTATCACCACTTACTTTTTTATACTTTTTGTTGAGTAGTTTAAATGAATTTGAACTGGAATTTCTTCTAAAATAAACTCTTCTGTTCTACCGCCTTCTATCCTTTCAAATAGCAACTTAGCAGCTTTTTCTCCCATTTCATATGGATTTTCATCTATTGATGTAATACCTGGGCCAATTAAACGCGCCCATTTTTCATCAGCAAAACCAAATATGCCTATATCTATTCCAATTCTTATTTCTAAATCATATATGCACTCTACAAGAACTTTTAATATTTCATCATTGTTTGCAAAAAAGCAAATATTTTTATCCTTATTTTTATTTAAGATAGCTTTTATTTTCTCTTGTATCTCTCCTACCTCATTTTTTTTAATAATAGCAGTTTCTCCTGATACAAATGAATTTTGAGATAAAAATTCTTCCATTGTCTTTTTTCTGTCTAATCTAGAACTTATACCATTTATATCTTCTGTAAAATATACATAGTAATCATAGTCGTTTTTTAGCAGTTCATTTAATATATTTCTTGTTACATCTGCATTATTTATAGTCACTGAATCATAAATTAATGGGGTCACAAATCTATCTAGCAGCACTATTGGTTTAAAATTATCTCTGCTTTTAAATTCCTCTAAATATTCATAGTTGTTACCTGTAGTATTAACTAGTAGTCCATCTACTTGACTATCTAATAAAGATTCTATATTTTCTTTTTCCAGTGCAGCCATATTATCTGCATTTGTAACAAGTAATTGATAATTATTTGTTCGACATACATCGTTTATGCCTTTGATAAGTAATGAAGAAAAGGGATTTCCTATATCTGCAATTGTTACACCAATTATATTAGAATTTTTAGCTTTTAGTGTTTGTGCTATACGATTTGGTCTATATTTTAGTACTTTAATTGCCTCATCTATTTTTTCTTGGGTTTCCTGTGACATAAATTCAAAATTTTTATTTAAATATCTAGATATTGTTGTTTTAGAGACTCCTACATAAGCAGCAACATCTGCAATTGTGACATTTTTTTGTTTATCTGTAGAATTTTTTAGCATAACTTATTCCTCCATTCAATACTTTTATTATCAATCTTAAATGTTAAAGATTCAATAATTTATGCTATTATTCTCTATTTTTCCTTAACATATTTATAAATTAATCTAATAAAACTAAATTGACTCTAATAGTGTTATATTTATATTAGTTTATCGTTTTAGTTAACCGGTTTCTAAAGTGACAATTTAATGTTAAGACTTTCACTAAAAAATGTCAAGCCTTAGTTCTCAAGATTAATTTATCTAAAAGCACTTCTTTATAAAATTAAATGCCTTACAAATATTTTAAGAATTTCATTCTAGATATCCTTTACATTAATTTTATTAAAAGGCTATCCCCATTCTCAATTTGTTTGTGTATACTTTTTAGTTAAATAAAAGATCTGGCATTAACTATAAAACCTCTGTATCTACTATATTTTTTGCTTTATTTGAAGATTTAGAAGTTTTTACAGCAGCCATAAGGAATACTGATAATAGTAATGAACCTGACATAAATATATAAGATGCATTTACTGAGCCTGTTATACCATTCAAATAGCCTACAATATATGCACCTACAAATGAACCTAATGCTCCCATACTATTAATTAAAGCACTTGCTCCTCCCGATACATTTTTAGGTAATATTTCTGTAATTATTGCAAAGAATGGACCATAAGGTGCATACATTACTCCACCTGCTATTACGAGTAAAATATATGATAACCAGAAGTTTGAACTTCCAATTAGATAAGAACCAAAAAACGCTACAGTACCTATTAATAAATACACCCACACAACAGTCTTACGATTTCCTGTGCGATCAGAATAATAAGATGATGCTAACATTAATATTATGGCTAAAGCATATGGTAATGAAGATAACCAGCCTGCTAAAACAATACCAATTTGTGGACTTGCTTTAAGAATTGATGGTAACCACATTACGAATCCATAAACTCCTATACTCCAAAAGAAATATTGAAATGATAGAATTATTACAGTAGGCGATTTAAATGCTTCTCTATAATTTTTCACTGGTTTTATTCCCTTTTGTTCTTCTTCCATTACTATCTCAATATCTTTCTTTTCCTTATCTGTCAACCATTTTGCTTCTTTTGGCTTATTATCTGCAAGCTTTAACCAGAAAAATGCCCATATAATTGGTGGTATTCCTTCAAGTATAAACATCCAGCGCCATCCAACAGAGTTTACTAAATAACCAGATACGATTGACATCCATAAAACAGTGGCTGGGTTGCCCAAAATTAAAAACGTATTAGCTCTTGAACGTTCTTTTTTGGTAAACCAATTACTTAAGAAAATTAACATTGCCGGCATAACAGCACTCTCAATAATTCCAAGCATAAACCTAGTGACCATTAAAACTTTTACATTTGCTACCAAACCATTTGACGCTGCAAGCACGCCCCAAAGAATTAAACTCGAGAAAACTAATTTTTTGGCACTTTTCTTTTCTGCAAACCATGCTGCTGGTACTTGGAAAAAGAAATAACCCAAGAAAAATAATGCAGATAACAGTGAAGCTATTGATGCAGTAATGTGTAAAGACTCACCCATTCCCCCAGCAACACCAAAACTATAATTCGCACGATCTAAGTACGCTAAACTATAAGTAATAAATGCTACTGGTATTAGTCTTTTCCATCTTTTAGAAGTTAATTGAATACTTGATTTATCCATTTTATGTCCCCCCATAATAATCATTTTAATTTCTACCTAATTATCAGTTAAAAACAATTCCATCTTTAGTTTATCGTTTTAGTTAACCGGTTTACTAACTTACAATTTAATGTAAACGCTTTCATGTTGAGATGTCAAGTAGTATTTGTAAAAAAATTTAACATTATAACGACTAACAATAAATAAAACCACCTTCTTCCAGCAGACTTTGGTTATAAGTCAATTCTCAGCTGGAAAAATAAGTGATTCTATATTATTTTTAATATTAAGTTATCTTTAAACATTTCATCTTATAAATTCAAAACCTTATAAATAGCTTTAGCAACACCTGCATTATCATTTGTATCAGTTACATATTTTGCTATTTCCTTTATTTTTGAAACTGCATTTTCCATAGCAAATGATATTGGAAATTCAGTAAACATTGAATAATCATTAAAACTATCCCCAATAACCATAACTTCATCCTTATTTATCCCCATTTTCTGTGCAACTTTAGTTAATATAAACCCCTTTTGTGCATCTTTATTATTGATTTCTATATTTTTAGTAAAAGTTGAAGTTATAGCCAGTCCTTCTATAGCTTCTAATTTTCTTTTTACTTTTACAGTAGTCTCTTCATCATTATAGAATGCTACAAATTTTCCTATTTCAATATCACTATTTAAAAACTCATTTATATCAGTTATATAATTTAAATTTGTGAAATGATTATGCTCTTTAGCCAATACCAAAGCTTCTTCAAAACTTACTCCTGGATTAAATGCTTGAACTCTATATGCAATTTGTATTAATACTTTTTCTTTTGTATCAATAGTATATAAACCATTATTTGTATATATTTCTGATGAAATTTCATTTTGTTTTATCATATTAAATATTTCAGCTGCTTTATTTTTATCAATGTATACACTTTCTAATACATTTCCATCCTTACTTCGATATTCTGCTCCATTCATCACTATACATTCACACTCTATTCCCATTTCTTTCAAAAATGGTTCAACATCACTATATATCCTTCCTGTTGCAATAGCAAAATGTACTCCCAATTTTTGTGCTTTTTTAATAGCCTCTAAATTTTCTTCTGATATTTTATGTTCACTATTAAGTAATGTTCCATCCATATCTGATGCAATAAGTTTTATCATTATTAATTTCCTCCATATTTATTTAGTTTATTTAAAATGCAATCACTTTCCTATAATGTTAGTATACATTATTTTTGTGATATGATTATAAAAAATATGTAAGGCATATGAAAGAAAATAACAAGTCCAAGATGCGATGTATATTAAATCAATTCCCCATTATCATATATAAATCTTACCTTTAACCCCTCTAAATCAGCACCTTGAAGCTTACTATATACTAAATACCATCCTTCCCTGCTCAATTCTATAACGTCATTAATCCATTTATTATCAATGAATACTTCAATGGATTTTCCAGAGTTTAATCCATTATCTATCCATAAATCCATCTTGTACATTATTCCCATTTTTTTGTTATTGTAGTTATATCTTAATGTCCCTGTCTTTTTTTCTATGTTAATCCACTTCCTTTTACTATAAATTTGATTATTTTCTTATAACTTATTTTGTTCTTTAATACTTAAATCTAAATAAATATAACCGCACAACTCTTTTAAAAAAAGACAACTATTGTAGTTGTCTTTCCCCATAATTGTTTAGAAACATAATAAATTCAGTCTATTTCAAATTACGTAATCCTGCAAGGTATGTATCAATAAGCAGCTGATAACTTAAATTTATATCAAGTTGGACTCCAAATCCACCTTTTTGCTCTAACAAAGAAAATCCATGAAAAATACTTCGTAATCCTCTAGTTACATGAAGTGCTGCTTATTCTTCTAAGCCATAGGCACTTAATATTCTAATGGAAAGTTCTACTACTTTTCTTGCTGCTTTCTGAACCTCAATATCATTTGCATCTGAAGAAAGAAAAGTTGAATCATATAGACCTGGATGGTTGCGAACAAATGTTATATAAGCTTTACCCAATGCACGAACTGCATCATCTCCAGCTTGCCCTGCTGTTGAATAAACTAAATCATTGTATAGCTTTTCCATGCTGTAAATCGCAAGTTCTTTCCGTAATTGCTGCAATCGGTTAATGTGATTATATAAAGACGGACTAGCAATATTTAATTTATCAGCCAATGCAGCAAGAGTTACTTCATTTAGTCCATTTGTATCCGCAATTTCTGCCGCTGCTTCTATTATAATTTCCAATGTTACTCTAGCTCTTCGAGCCATTTTGCTCATTCCTTTCTCTTTTAAGCATGTTTTAACTTATGTTCACATTCAATAATAGCACGATTCATTGCTTCCTTTGGTTCTTTTATCATATTTCCATGTCCTGCAGCTAGAAGAGTTGGTTCGTACTCCATTAATTTTTTCACACTTTTAAGTGTCATTTCCTTATTCCATGTAGCCATAGCAGGGAATGGGAATGTTGGTCTTACTTGACCACCAACAGCTGTTCCACCTCTTGTCTGCATTGTATCACCAACAATAACAGCCTTATTGCGTGTATCAAGGTAGCAAAAGGAGCCAGGGGTATGTCCCGGTGTAGATATGGCAATTAAAGAACCTATTTTATCCCCATCATTAACAAGTACATCAGCTCTTGTCTTTAACTTTTTTGGTATGCTTCCTTTTATAGGCATGTCAGGTTCTCCTTTATCTAATGAAACATCTCCAGACATTAACCTAGAATCTCTTTTAGAAACATAAACAATAACATTAGGAAGTAATTCTTTCAAAGCATCTAGTGCACCTACGTGATCATCATGAACATGTGTAAGAACAATACGGGTTATTGGCTTTCCAATTTTATCAGCCATCTTAATAATCTTCTTATAACTATATGATAATGCGGCATCAATTAAAGTTAAGCTATCACTTTCTTCAACTAGATAGCAGTTAACAGGAAAAAGTGTTGGTAAAAAAGTTAATTGATATATTGTTTTTTCATGAATTACTCTCATAATATTCATCTCCTAATTAATAATACAACTTTAAAAATAAACTAATCATATTAGTGTATTAACTAATACAATTAGTTTAGTCAAGTAATTTATATATTTCTTATTATTAAATCAGTAACTGCTTAGCCATTATACCTCTTTGCAATGATTTTTTTTAAATCCCCTTTTACTAGTATATGGATATTGTAAATTGTTAGAATTATAAGCCTTAACATTAATTCTATTTTGTAATTAGGTTTTATTACTACAAAAAATATTAAGAACGTAAAGAAAAACATTAGTTTAATTTTATTCATATAAATTACCAAAATGAATCCAAACAAGAAAATAAAATTAATTAGTTTCCGCTCCTCCCCATTCCACAGCTGCAAAACCTTTTCTATTAAAAGTTTCTAACTCCTGTTTTTGAACTTCTACCGGATTATCTAGTGGTTTAAACACCATAAATACTCTCAATATACTATCAGGAGATGGAGATATATTTAATTTCGCCAAATCAGTATATTCTTCTTTTTGAAAGCTTATTAAATTATATTTATTTTGATTCATTCTTGGTAACCAATATGTTATGAAATCATCACTTTCTCTAGCATTTAATCCTAGGTATTCTAATTTTTCTTGTAAAAATTCTGCTGCGTCTTCCCCTTTTACTACAAAGCCTTTTGATAGATCAAATTTTTTATCAGACGTTCCTTCCCAATATAAATATGAGTATTCTCTATTATCAGATTTGTTTATTATTTTACCATCAGGATATGCAGTTACTTCCCAAGTATTATCTTTATAATATTTAGGATACAAACACGTTATCTCACCTTTATAATCTAAATTTACACTAATATCAGTTTTTTGTTTTGGATAAAGATATATAACAGGCTTGGCTACACATATCTTAGACATTTCTTCTACTTCTTTTGCAGTTTCTCCCTGAGCTGAATAGATTTCTTTAGTTGAGTCATTATTTGGAACTGAATATCCACCAATTTCTATTCCATCGCAGAACATAAAATAAACGTTAGTATCAACATTATACTTCTTTTCTAAAGGATGATTCTTAACTGTAAAACCATATGTTGTAATTTCTTTACCATAATAATTTTCTTTATCAATTCCCTGTACTGCCCATATTTGTGTATATAGTTTATTTGTAGTTTTTCCATCTTCAAACATACTTTTATCTAATGTAATTTTACTTATTAAGCCCAGACTCTTAATAATCTTATATCCATAATCATTAATAGAATCTTCTGCTTGTTTTTCACAATCTTCTAAATTTGATGAATTATCTTCTGTAGCTTGAATCCATACACCATTGTAATCTAATGTATAACCATTAATAGTAGTATTTATGGCCATATCACCACTATTATATAGGTGGTACCATCTATCTTTATCTTTTACCCACCCTTTCTTCATTGATCCTGATTCTCCTAAGTAGTACCATTTGCCTTCATCCTGCATCCAGCCTGTTTTCATGTATCCATTGCTATCAAAATAGTACCAGTCTCCATCAATCTCACGCCATCCCACTGACCATGAATTCCCTTCTGTATTCCACCAACCGTTAGAATTCTGTTTCCATTCAGCATTGGTCCCTATTGGATTCAATGCCAGTATTAAAGTTACTACTAATGAACTTGTTATAATTTTAGTTAATTTTTGCATCTTTAAATCTCCCCTACTTCATTTTTATACATCTATGAGTTTATAAAAATAAACACTATTTTTTACCAAAAGTCAATACAACTTTCATAAAACGTACATCTTAAGGCATGAAAAGAAAATTAAACTATAATATATTTATATAATCTTTTGATTGTGCCTTAGTAATTAAAATTTAAATTTGCCACGATTTTGACATAATAGCAAGCTATAATAAACTCATAACATTGATAAAA
Source organism: Clostridium sp. (assembly GCA_031292145.1). Taxonomy (GTDB): domain Bacteria; phylum Bacillota; class Clostridia; order Clostridiales; family Clostridiaceae; genus Clostridium. Next base: position 16,368 of record JARLHR010000116.1, read on the forward strand.
CTTTTTTTCATAAATATTTACCCCTATAAATATAAACATAATAAAGAGTAACATTCATATTCCCCTTATGTATGTTACTCTTTATTATGTTTATATGCTTTTTTAGTTGTCTATCATTTAAGAATAAGACGATATCTTAGAAACATATTTATTATCATTCGTTTTTTATATTTTTTATTGCACCCAATCCACCTAATATGGATAGGATAGAACCAATAGATTTATACTTTGTAATAGACTGTTCTAAATAAATTACATAACTATTTGTGTCCATACTACCACCGTAATCATGCATTATTCTTGATACTTCCTTGTCACCTAAACTTACACTATTCATTAGTATAAATATCCCTACCAAAAAGATAATAATAAAAAATATTATTATTAAATTACTTTTTCTCATGAATTTCCTTAGACAATTTAGTTTTATCACTTTTACCCACCATCCTTCATATTAATTATAATAAAACGACCTATTTTAATTTTTATTCACTCCATAAATTTACAATTCATCTAATAATATTTAACAGCATTACAATCATCAATAAAGCAATTCCAATTTCATTGTTATTACCTTTCCATAAAAATATGATTGCGACTACCAATAGAAGAACTGATACAATTAAAATAAATTTTGTTTTCATTATATCACCCTTCATTCTACTTGATAAATTTTAATTTCGAGTTGAATGGATACTATATTCTTCGAAAAGTCAATACAATTAGCATAAAACGTATATTTTTGTGCATTAAAAGAATATTCTTAAAAAAATACTAAAATAAAAGGAAAATTTGCGTTTAATGCTCAATTTTATACGTTTAGAAGAAAAATGGTTTACTTTTATTTAGGTATCATGAGAATATATATTTCGTAAGTATCTGGATAGTTACAAATTATATAACTTTACTTTCTATAGACGAGCTTTTTAAGGCTGCATCGGTATCTCTTTAGCCCCTAATTGGAAATACTTGGTTGCATCTTCACTCGTCTATAGATATAATTAAAAACTATTTGAAAGAGGTAAGGATAATTATGAATTTAAAGAAAATATTAATAAGCTTTTTAACTATGATTTTTTTAATAGCTAATTCGTCTATATTAGCTTTTGCAGGAACAACAGGTGATCCAGATTATGCTGAAACTCATCATTCATTTGAAACAGCATATAATATTGGCACTTGGAATTACAAGAGTGCGATTGGTATTATGAGTTCTGAATCAGATACTGATTATTACAGTTTTAATGCATACTCAGGTGATAGGTTAGCAATAGAACTTAAAGATATTCCATCTACTTGTGACTATAACTTGGAATTATATGATCAATATCATGTAAAAATATACACATCTACAATAGGCCATAATTCGAATAGAGTTATTCGATATAATATGGTTAATAGTGGTGTTTATTATGTAAAAGTAAGTTTTAGTTCTGGAACTTTACCTAGTGGTACAAATACTTATACTATTAATTTTATTGATAGATATAAAACAACTACTTCAAGTTTTAACTTCATACCAAGTTCAATTTCATGTTCAGGGAAAGGTGCATATTCTTCAACAGCTACTCTGAACTTACAAAATAATTCATCAGTTCCAAATACTGCAACAGTAAAAAGTGTTAAAGTAACAGGTTCTATGTCAAAGAGTCTTGGTAATACTTCAATAGAATTGCAAAACTCTAGTGAAGGGACATGGTATTCAAGTAAAATAGCTACTACTTCTGTAAATTCGTATTTTAAAGAAATAACTATCGCTAAAAAAATGCCATTAAAATCTATTTGGAATGCAAGATATACAACTATGGCGTATTCATCATCTAATATAAGTCAATTAAAATTAGAAGTTACTTATGAATATGATTCAACAGATAATCTATAATCTACTTAACTAATATTAAATATAAAAATTAAATTTTGTTACAATCTAAAATATACAGAAAAGGATGGAAAACAATGTCTGTTTCATTTAGCATTTTAAGAGCACAAACCTACAAAAATGTTCAAACATTTAATAATCTTTTTAATCATCATCCCAAGGATGTTGTAGATTCTAAAAGAGCTAGCGGCGAAGGTTTTTCAAAAAAAGATATGATAGAGCTACAAGAAATGCAGACAAAAGCAGAACATGATGCTGGAAATACAAATTATAACGTTGGTTATGGTGATAAGCCCTGTATAACTTCTGAAGGTGGATATTCATGGAGTAATGGGCTACAAGATGAGGCTTATCATGTATATAAATGGAGAAATTATGAAAATGATAGGTTAAACAATGTATTAAAAGACAATCATATAGAACTTTCTCCTAATGAAAAAATATCTATAAGTATAGATAAGGATTTAAACATATCAGTTTCAGGACTTAATGATAGTGAAAAAGAGAAATCAATTGAAGATACTTTAAATAACCACAGTGTTTCAGGCAGAAAATATGCTTGGGCGTTATTGGATCAAGTAAATGGTGCAAAAAGATTTAATGGACTTGAAGATCCATTAGAAGAAGAAAAATATGTTCTTTACAATGAAGTAAAAAAAAGAACTGGAGTAAACATAAATGATTTAAAGCTGGATAAGAATGGCGAAATCACTGGAGGGAATGAAGAATTTCAAAAACTTATAAGTGGGTCAGGCCCTATTGGGTTACAATCAACAAAATCCTTTGTATCAGATTTAAAGAAGTTATTAACTTATGGAGTTGATAAAGTAAATGATATGAATAGAACAATTGATTTTCAAAATGGTGAATTAATTGATAGAGATGTTCAATATGGATTTGGTAAAGATCAGTTAAAATCATGGTTTGATTCTTTCATGAAAGGTAAATCTACCATAAATACATTTTTTTAGTGCATCTATTGTAACCTTAAAACAAACAAAAGTTAAAAAGGGGAGGTCGCGCTAAAAAGTGATGCGACCTCCCCTTTTAATATTCAACAAATCCGTTGTCATATCTAAATATGCGGATGAATTATTTATTATACTGTTTCTTCCAGCATAATAGGAAAAAGAAGCAATTTGAGCTTCATACCATACTTTCTGATTATTTGAAGCTTTAGCTTCCTTTTGCCCCAAAGTACTTTGTTCAAGCCAATCCACATAATCAGAAAACCATTTTTTTAGCCCTGTGCTATTTTCTTAAGTCCAGGATTGCGATTTTTCAATCATTCGAACTGAATCAATCATTGGTATAAGTTGTACTGTATCAATTATACCACCAGCACTTCCTTTAGACTTACCTGGTATACCTTGTCCATAATCTAGGTTAGGATTTATTTTTGTATCTGGATTAAGAAACCATACACGTAATAATTCTGCTGATTTCTTAGCATAATCTTCCTTGCCCGTTAAAAAGTAAGCTGAACTTAATGCATTTACAGCATTAATCATTTTTGCAAGCCTGGATGCATCCTATTTATCATCATCATTTTTTTCTGGATTTATCTGACCATCTTTAAGAATGTATGGTTTGCCATCAGCCTTAGCTAAATCAGGCCAATAATATATTGCCATACTAGCATATATCACCTCATCTTATTCTATTTTTTTAATTATAATACATAATGGCCAATACCTGTTCCGAAAGTTGCTGTAAAATAAAATATTTTCATAGTTATTCTCCAATGTTTTTTTTATCTATTCTTAAATTCACCTATATAAAAATAAAAGATGATTTCTATTTATTATTGTAGAAACCATCTTTGTACTGTTGCATCTTAATTTAATTTCACATTTTTTTGAATGTGCCTTATGAAAACTTACTTCTGACAACTAAAGCATCAGTAAATTAGTTTTTTAACTTCACCTTCCATAAACATCTAATATTTATTGTTATTAAATCCAAGCTCCATTATCACTTAAAACATATCCATCAACAGTTGTATTAGCAAGCATTACCCCAAACTCATCACAGTAGTACCAAGTTCCTCCGTCATTAATCCAACCAGTTTGCATCGCTCCTGATGAATTTAAATAGTACCAGCTGTCTCTAATATTTTGCCATCCTGTAGCCATGGTTCCACCATCTTTAAAGTAATACCAATAGCCTCCATCTTTTAACCATCCAGTAGCTTTAGTTCCATCAGTTTTACTATAAGTCCAACTTCCGTCAGTTGCTTTTGCCCAACCAACTATTGTTGTGATTGCAGCTCCTGTTGTTGTAGCAGCTACTCCTCCTGTAGTTACTACTATATCCTTTTGCCCTGCATCAGAAGCCTTGTTATATAAAATTGAATAAATCTCCTTATCTTCATCCCACACAATTGCATTGTCATCATTACTAGCAGATAAAGCTGACATGCCGCTATCCACTCTATATATGTCTTCAAATTTATTATCCTTATTAATCCATTTTTTTACGTATCCATCTCCTAAGCAATAAAGATTTCCTCCTCCGATAGTCCAAGCATCAGCATCAGTTTCATCATATTTACCTATGTCTGTATAATAGTAGCCTTTATCTAATTTCAACTCAACATCTTGAGCATAATACTTTTTCTCACTATTATCATAAAAATGGCTGGCAATACCGGTCATACTGCCTGTAATCAAAGCCACATCTCCTCCAGCCCAGTCTACGGAAGTACCTAAGTCAGAAACATCTCCCAATCCAAATACATGTGCTTCATTGCCATCGGAATCCGTAATAAAACAAGTCATTACATCTTTAGCATACTTTATTCCATCTATGGTATCTGAAGCTTGAGCTTTCGAAATTTTTTGCATGACTCTTACCCCATCACCATAAGAAATTTGACTATGATGATTATTTTTTCCTCCAAATTCTACTTTATCTGTTATATTCTCATACGTATCATCAGAAGCACCTTTTTCTTTTCTCCATATTGTAAGTACTGCTGTTCTATATATAGCATCAGGTTCCTCATCAAATGCATTGTCATTTTTAATTTGTGATTTTAACTCATATTCCTTTCCATTCTCCTCTATTTCACTAGTATCCCTTGTATTTGTGAAAGTAACGCTCGAACCAGAAGTTGTGTATACAGGAACCTTTCCTAAATTATAATCTGCATCTATATAGTTTCCATTGATATCAGAAAGAATTGTAGATGTTGTCTCTCCATTTGTATTAGCTGTCTTTAAGTTATATGTGAATTTACTCCATATTCCCGTTGCACCTGCTATATATACATTTAAAGGATCACTACCCATAGCATCAGCTTTAATAGTATTATTAGTATAATCTGATTCCTTAAATCTTCCATCATTATCTTCTTTAATATTATTCCTTACCTTTCTATCCATATTGTCTAGTTGAGTTTGGCAATCATATTCCTCCGTCTGTTTACCAGTTGACACATTGACGTAATAATAATTTCCATTACTATCTTTAAATCCTGCATACTTATTTTCATAAAAACCACTTAATGTATAATTTGCATCAATATCTAATTTAGTATATTTACCATCTGCTAAAAAATAAAAAGCTTCATCTTGGTTACTTAGCTCTGCATCAATAATGTATCTATTATTTCCCTCGGCTGTAGCACTATAAATAGTACCTTCCACGGTATTGGCCTCTTTTAAATCAACTGCCATAGCTGGAACCAATGATACAATAGAAGCAGTTGCTGCTAATAAACTTGTAATCTTTGTAACTCTTTTTAACATAGTTATTCCCCCTGTTAACATTTTATTTGTTTTAAGACACTATCAAAAAATAACAAGTCAGTATACTAGTCTATTTTACATAATATCCCTTGACTAATTATTTTTTAATAGATTCTAATAACATATTCTGTTATTAGCAATTATTTATGTCTCTCAGCTAAATCTGCAAGCATCTTATCTTTCATATTATCAATTCTATAAAGCAACATTAATCCAATACTAATAACTAAAGTAATTATTGGCAGCCCTACATAACAAAATGAAATTGCACTCAATGAACGTGCTGTTTGTTCCACATTAGGTACGAAACCGCCAATTGATAAAATTAATGACATTACTACTGCTGCAATTCCTGCACCACAATTAACCCCCATTGTTCCAAATGTTGTAAGCAATCCTTGTGCGCGAACACCAGTCTTCCATTCACCATAATCAACTACATCTGCAAACATTACAAAGACAACACTTTGTCCTCCACCTAATCCAGCTGCCGCAACTGCAATACCTACAAATGTTAATACCAAAGATTGATTGGTAGTAGCTAAGTATAAAATTCCTTGACCAATTATACTTATTACAAATCCTAATATAGCTATGTTTCTATTTTTCATCCTTTTTGCAAGCATAGGAATAAATGCTATGGCAACTATCATAGACACAGAATATAATGCATTTGCTGCTGATGCAATATTTACATTACCAATATTGTATTTAAAGAAATACACAGTTGCTTGCATTTTTACAACTATTCCAATAAATATAACCAAATTCATAATAGTTAATATCCAACATGGGAAATTACGCACCAATGATTTTAAGCTTTCTTTTAAATGTGGTTCCTGTGCCTTTTCTAACACTACTCTTTCTCTTGTATTTTTAAATGTAGTCATTAATAGAGCAAAAGAAATTATTGCAAATACTACCATAGTCAACATAAATCCTCTTCTAGGATTTCCTTGTCCTAAAATACTTACTAGTGGTAATGTAAGTGCTCCTGCTATTATAACTGCTACTTGCCCTGCAATAGTTCTAAAAGAGTTAGCTTTAAATCTTTCTTCAGAATTAGTTGTTAAACTTGGCAACATTGCTGTTATAGGAGAACCAACAGCTAAAGCTAAAAAATTAAATACAATATAAGTAAAGTACATGTATGCTATCTTCCCCATATTATTTAACTCTGGTACAGCAACTGTCATTACAGCAATTACAGCATATGGTCCAGCAAACCATAAAAACCAAGGTCTACACTTTCCCCATCTTGTATTAGTTTTATCAATTAATACACCAATAACTGGCCCTGAAACACCATCCAAAATACGAACAATTAAGAAAAGTGTTCCAACTGTTGCTACATCCATTCCAATTACATCTGTGTAATAAAACATTAAGAAAGAAGCAATAGCAGTAAAAATAATATTATATCCCGAATCTGATACACCGTAACTTAATTTTTCTTTTAGCGATAGTTTAACATTTGAATCTGACATTTATAAATTCCCCCTTATAAATTTAGTAAAAGATAATTTAATTAAAACGATTTCTTTTTGTATACATTTTGTGTCAACCGGTTACATATTTATATTGTATACTCTTTTTTCAAATATGTCAACCGGTTACACAGAGCGTTTTCATATTTTTATATATTAATAAATATCTTAAAAATATGAAACTTACTTATCCAATTGTAGTAATTTTTTATTAAGGATAATGTATTTAATTAGTTAAGAGTTAATAGTGAGACTTAACGACGAAGTATGATGCAAAATAGACTATAGATATCCAATTTAAGACTTATACTTATAATTAGAATATGTTTCCATACTAGAAATTCCATACATCTTTGTGAAACAGGCATTTGAAATTGAGCTGTGAAGGTTCTTAGTACAAGGTTGTACCATTTACTGCTTGTCAAAAAGTGAGAGTCCAAATTTTATATTTGGCTACTCGAACTTTCTCCATGGAGCAATTTATATTTGGAGCATGCAGAAATGGGCACAACCTTGTGCTTAGAACCTTCCAATGAAAATTTCATAGTCCTGTGGAACAAAAATGTATGGAATTTCGGTAGACTACCACATAAGTCTAAGTCCATGTTTGGATATCTATAGCATCTTTGGTCTATTATTTTCTTTCATGTGCCTTATTTACAACATGAACTTAAAATAATATTTCTTAACTTTCTAGTAAGTGTAGTAGTTCCTGCATCAGTCTTTTGAATCATGAATAAAAATGTTAAATCATCCTTTGGACAATTGCAGAAGTATGGACCAAGCCAGCCATCCCATCCATATTCTCCAAGACTTCCTATATCTCCAGCCATACTGCACTCTGTCATTACACGCATTAGGTTTCCATAACTATGCCCACATAGTGTCCCCCAATTATCAAAACCCTTCTGCTGCACGACATTTAAAGTTCCTGATATTAGATATTTCACTGTGTGAGGTCGCAAAATTTGAACCCCCTCTAAACTTCCATTATTCATAAGCATCTTAGCAAATCTCGCATAATCATCTACAGTAGAAACTAAACCTGCTCCGCCAGATTCAAATTCTGGATTCCTATCCATCTTATGAACTATGCCTAGGTGATTTCCAGTGTAAAGTTCTAAATCTCCCTTACTATTGTCAGCATAAGTTTTTACAAGGCGATCTCTTTTTTCATCTGACAGCCAAAATCCAGTATCTTTCATGCCTAGGGGTTCAAATAACTCTTCTTTTAAAAATTCTCCAAACCTTTTGCCACTAACTATTTCAACAATAGCCCCTAATACATCAGCTGAGGTACCGTAAGTCCAAGAAGTCCCTGGTTGAAAGGCTAGAGCACATCTTCCTAACTTATTCATAGCTTCTATAGTATTCATTGGTTTATCACCTAGCAACCTACTATCTATCTCCTGAAATAAAGCTTCAGTATCCTTCCCAGCTCTATGTTCTCCACCATAAACTAAACCAGATGTCATAGAAAGTAAATCTTTAAGGGTTACTTCCCTTTCGACCGGAATCAAGCAATCACCTGCGTCAACCATCTGATCTTTAAATCCTGGAAGATACTTGCTTACTGGCTCATATAAATCAATTTCTCCACGTTCAAGCAGAATCATCACTGCAGTTGCTGTAATAGGTTTAGTCATGGAATATAATCTAAAAATAGAATCTCTTTTGATTGGAGCTCCACTTTTCCTATCTGCTAAGCCGTCTTCGTGATATAAAATTTCTTCTCCATCTTTTATTATCATTAAATTTGCGCCCGCTGTAAAATTATTGTCTATGTGATTTTTTAATATTTTTTTTATCTGATTTAATTCTGTATTTCCAAACACTGTTATCTGCTCCTCTGTTAACATATTTTTATAGTTTTCCTTGATTTTATCTCAACTGGTATTCCATTGAATTCTATCCAAGTTGAAATTGCAGATGGATTATGCACAAGCGAAAAATCGGTAGAGAGCTGTAATCTGTCTAGAGCATCAAGATAATCTACTATTTGAATATTTGTTGCATACCAGACATCATTCCTATTGCCTATATATTCGCAAAACTTCTCTATGCTACGCCAATTATTATCTAAATCAAATTCATAGCTATGTCCCCATAAATAGAAAAGCCCTAAACCATGAAATTCTCCTTCAATAAACTTTTCCGCTATCTCCATCAAATGTGGATCATTATGATGAGCTGTAGGATTCCATTCCAAATAGTTTGAAGGTAAAGTGAAATTCCCATGATTGTTTACTGTTCTTGAATAAACCACTCCAAGAGCTTCTAATACCTGAAAAACTGTTTTATTATAAGTGCCGAATGCATAAGCCATTCCCCTTACAGGATACCCCAGCATCTTCTCATGATTTTTTCTATCTTGCAGAATTTCCTCAATCATAAGTTCCTTAGGTATATCTGTTAGTGAAAGGTGTTTTAATCCATGAATAGCAACCTCATGTCCTTTATATAAATCAGCCACCTCATTGTTGTTTATTCTTTCTATAACTAAATCCTTTATTACACAAGTCCCATCTTCTCCTTGAAGTCCTGAATTTAGGTTAAAGGTAGCTTTTAGATCATATCTATTAAAGATTTCAACTAGTTTTTTATCCTGAATAACACCATCATCATAGCTTAAAGTAAATGCTTTTCTTTTTCCCTCTGGAAAAAGTTTAGTTATTCTAGACATATTCACACCTCCACATTTTATTCGTTAGTCCAAAGTATTGCTTTTTCTATATATTCATTCCAGAAATCCCAATTGTGAATACCTGGTCCTTCTGTATAAGTATGCTCTATTCCCTCTGAAACTAGGAAATCATGATAGCTTTGATTTTCTTTGATCAGGAAATCCTCTGTTCCGCAAGCCATATATATTTTAGGAATATATTTATTTTCTTTTTTTGATTTAAGAATAAGCGCCTCTGGATCTTTATCGCTTCCTAATAATTGATTCAAATCTCCGAAAACCCTATTGTAATATTTATAATCAGCCATCATATCCTTATGATCAACTGGAATTCCTGCAATATTACGAATTATAAGAGCTGAAGATAATGCAATAATGCAGCTGAAATTGTGAGAATATTTTAATCCATTCCTTATTGCTCCATACCCTCCCATGGAATATCCGCCTATAAATGTATCTTCTCTTTTATCTGATAAATGGAACATCTTTCGTGTGAACTCAACTAACTCATTTCCAACAAATTCTCCAAATAACTCTCCTCTATCAGTATCATCTAGATAGAAGCTATTTTCACCTGAAGGCATAAACACTGCAACATTATGCTTTAGAGACAACTCCTGAATCTTACTTCCACAAACCCAATCATGATGATTTCCAGAGTAACCATGTAAAAGATAAATAGCCTTCATAGGTCCTTTCGGAGCTTCACTCATTCCTGGTATCTCAATAGTATCTATTGGTAAAAGAGCATTAAAATTAACAAGTTTTTTTAATGTCTTTGAATAAAAATTTATTTGTAAAAATGCCATTTTTTTATCCTCCTCATTATTTTTTTGATTGTGCCTTAATATTTAACGCCTCCGACAGTGCATTTATACACTCACTTCTAGCTCGCCTGCTGATCTTTGCATTATTAAAATTTGAATCAAAGCCATGAAAACATCCTGGGTATAAATGAAATTCAACAGGAACACCTGCCTGAGCTAATCGTGCAACATACTCTAAGGTTTCATCCCTGAAAGGATCCAGTTGTCCTATAAATGTATATGCGGGCGGAAGCCCTTTCAAATCCTTAGCTCTGCTCGGAGCAGCATAGTAAGGAATTTGATCTGAAGTGTTATTACCTAAATACATTTTCCATGCAATCTTATTAGCTTCTCTATTCCACGCTTTCGGTAAGTTTTCTTCGTTGATTTCATAACTTGAAGGGGTTACATTTCGATCGTCTAGCATTGGATACAAAGGCATCTGAAATGCAATTTTTATTTCACCTCTATCACGAGCCATCAAGGCCAGTGCTGCTGTCAAGCCACCTCCAGCACTGGCTCCTGCAATTGCAATTCTTGAAGTATCTATTTTTAGTTCTTCTGCATTATCAACTGTCCATTTAAGTCCCGCATAACAATCTTCTATTGCCGCCGGATATGGATGCTCTGGTGCCAGCCTATAATCAATTGACACTACAACACAATTGACTTCCTCAACAAAACACTCACATAAACCATCATCTCCATCAGGATTACCAAGTATATAGCCACCACCATGAATCCAAACTACTACGGGCAATTTTGCCTTTTGTCTATCCTTAGGTTCATAAATTTTAATCAATAGTTCTGATTCTAATCCCTTAATCCTACGAGTGGTTGTGAGTACATTAACAGACTTTTCTATAGGTGGTACCGTGAAGTTCCTCATCTCCTTCAAATCCTTATTTAAATCAATTTTTTCATTACTTTGCAATATTGGCAATAATTCTGGTAAAACCTTTTCTTCGTAAGACATAAATCTCCCTCCTATAAAATATTTATTTATTCAATAAACTCTTCTTTGCATTAAGTTTACAAATATATAAATGGTTCTTTTGCATCTATAAAATGTACAGATGTTCCTTCCAGCATTGGCTCCAGCCATTCAGCCATATATTTCATACCTGCTTCTTCACTACGCTCATGTCCTAATACAAGCATAGCTTTATTCATACCTAATGCAGCAGCATCACGAATATAAGGACATAAAGTCCATTCTGTAATATCACCACATATCATAACATCTAAATTTTGTTCTTTCATTAGAATCATAGGCATTTCTTCTACACCAAGTCCTAAGCTTCCTCCGCCAACTAAAAGTCCTGCTCTTTTACATCTAGTATCTGGGGAACCAACAATTTGGATAACCTCCATTTCTAATTTTTCTTTAAAAAACTCTGCTAACTCTCTTAAAGACATCTCTGGTATCTCATAGCAATGTGGAAATTGCAGTCCCTTTATCAAATAATCTTTCCATCCAATTTCTTTTAGCATTCCCTCATAAATCAAATCAAAAGGTGCAGCATGCATATGATCGTGAAAGCGCCAAATTGCAATACCATGTTCATCAAGAATTTTTTTCTTTTCTAAGTATATTGGATCATCTTTTATCCATTCCATTTTATCCACACCTGTGTAATAAGTTGGTTCATGAGTAATAATAAAGTTTGCTCCACAATCAATAGCTTGTCTGATTACGTCTACAGTGGCCATAAAAGTAGTTACAACACCTGTTACTTCCGTATCAAAACTACCACTTATAAGTTGATCACAAGTTTGTTCAAATTTAACACCACCAAACTTGTTCATAATTCTATCAATAATTTCTTTTACTTTCACTACCTATTCCTTCTTTCTTATTATCTACAAATTATAATTTAGTGAATAAATAAAAGTTAAGAGCTAATAGATAAGAAGTATACTTGTAAAAACTCGAAGAGTTTTATCCTTAACTCTTACCTCTTAACTCATTCACAAATTCCTATTTATACACATTATATACCGATTACATTCGTGTGTCAAACGGATGACATACATATGAATTAATTTTTTATAGGTTTTATATCATTATATATTTTGCGAAAATCTATAATTATTTTTTACTATAGAATAATTCATATATACTAGATTAGCTATTTATAATACATTTATATAATAAATTTTGGAAAACCATTTTATTTTTCTATGTTAATCGGTTGACATAGTTATTAAATCTAATTATACTGAAAATATAAAAAAGCACTTTGAAATTATTAACTTTAAATATATAAATAGGAGGAATAAAAATGTTTCACTTTAACGATACTTTTAATTTAAAAAATAACGCTATTGATGTATTTACAATAGGAGAATTGTTAATAGATATGATATCTACTGATTATGGCGATAATTTTAATTGCAATAATTATACTAAATACTTTGGCGGTTCACCTGCTAATATTGCTATGAATATCAAAAGATTAGGAGGAAATTCCACTATTGCAGCATGCGTAGGCAAAGATGGCCTTGGTGAATTCCTAATCCAACATTTAAAAGATAATACTATAGATACTAGTTATATCAGTAGAGTTGACTACTCTACCAGCATGGTACTTGTTACTAAAAGTAAAACAACACCTATACCAATATTTTATCGTGGTGCAGATTACAACTTAGAATATAATACAAGCATTAATTTAGCATTAAAAAATTCTAAAATAGTTCATTTTTCATGCTGGCCTATCTCTCAAAAGAATTCAAGAAATACCATTGAAAAAGTACTTGAAAAAGCTAGAAAAAATAATGTTCTCATCGGATTTGATCCTAATTATCATGATATGATTTGGGAACGTGGTCACGATGGAATAGAATACATCAAAAATCTTGTAAGCAAGATTGATATCATTAAACCTTCTGAAGTTGATGCTGAAAGAATATTTGGACCAGATACACCTGAAAACCAAGTCAAGAAATTTATAGATTTAGGTGCAAAACTTGTAATAATGACTCTTGGCAAAGATGGTGCAATAGTTACCAATGGCATGGAAACTATTACCTTTGAAACTCTTGCAACAGAAATAGTTGATACTACTGGTGCTGGAGATGCATTTTGGTCAGGATTTTATACTGGAATAATTAAAGGCTATACTCTAAAAGATGCTTTAAATCTTGGCTTTGGAGTAAGTGCCTTTAAACTAAAATATGTAGGTGCTGTTGCGAAGTTACCAACTATTGAAGAAGTTAAAACTATTTATAATATATAAACATAGAGGAGGATTTTAAAATGGCAATTAAAAATCAAGTACAACTTATTACTTATCCTGATTCTCTTGGTGGAGATTTAAAGACTCTTAATGATATACTTTTAAAACATTTTTCTGATATATTTAAAGGTGGCGTTCATATACTTCCTCCATTCCCTTCTTCAGGAGACAGAGGATTTGCACCTTTAACTTACTTTGAAATTGAGCCAAAATTCGGTACTTGGGAAGATATCAGACGCATTGGTGAAAATTTTGATGTCCTCTTAGACTTAATGGTAAACCATATTTCTAAAAAATCCGAATTTTTTCAGGATTTTTTAAAATATGGACGAAAATCAGAATATGCTGATCTTTTCCTTACCTTAGATAAAATTTGGAGTGACGGAAAGCCTGCTCAAGAAGATATTTCTAAGATGTTCTTACGTAGAACACAGCCTTACTCAACTTTTACTATAAGTGAAACTGGTGAAGAGGAAACTGTTTGGACTACCTTTGGAAAAGAAAATCCATCTGAACAAATAGATTTTGATATTAATTCCCAAAAAGTTAAAGATTTATTAAAGGATTTTCTTACAAACTTCAGCAAACAAAATGTTAAAATAGTTAGATTAGATGCTGTTGGCTATGTAATTAAAAAATTAGGGACTAGCTGTTTCTTCGTTGAACCAGAAATTTATAAATTTATAGACTGGATTACAGAACTAGCTGCTTCTTTAGGACTTGAACTGCTTCCTGAAGTCCATGCTCATTACACAACTCAATTTAAGTTAGCACAACATGGAAGCTGGATATATGATTTTATACTTCCATATAGAATTCTTGATACGCTAATACACAAATCTAGCTCAGAACTTTACAAATATTTAAAGGTTCGTCCTCATAAACAATTTACAATGCTAGATTGCCATGATGGTATTCCTGTTAAGCCTGACTTAGATGACTTAATAAATACTAAAGACGCTAGAAATTTAGTTGATATCTGTATAGAAAGAGGTTCAAACTTAAGTCTTATTTACTCTGATGCACATAAGGCTGAGGATGGCTTTGATGTTCACCAAATAAGATGTTCTTATTATTCAGTTTTAAACTGTGATGATGATGCTTATCTTGCCGCAAGAGCAATTCAATTTTTTACCCCTGGTATCCCTCAAGTATACTACGTAGGCCTACTCGCAGGAAAAAATGATGAAGAAAATGTAAACCTGACTGGTGAAGGCCGTGAAATAAATAGACACAACTTTACAGTTAAAGAAATTGAACAAGAAATACAAAAAGAAGTTGTTCAAAGACTTCTTAAGCTCATAAGATTTAGAAATGAATATCCAGCATTTAATGGCGAATTCAATATTATAAATTCTGAAAATGATGAAGTAATTCTCTCATGGAAAAAAGATAAAAAATTCTGTACATTAAACATATGTCTTCAGACAAACAAATCAGTTATTGAATATGTAGATCATAATGGGGATATATTAATATACAATATTTAATAATATAAGTAGCTATTCCAGATTAATAGCTACTTATATTATTATTGTACTAAAAATCTCATTGGTGTATTATTTAATTGATATGAAAAATATAAAATGAATAATACACAATGTAGTACAGTATACTGCACTTTATTATTTTTCATATTAAATGATAAAATTCATATTTGTAAAGGGTGTTTTTATGGCAACAATTAAAGATGTCGCTAAAATAGCTGGAGTTACAGTTACTACTGTATCCAGAGTTTTAAATGATAGAGGATATATAAGTGATGCTACAAGAAAAAAGGTTCATGATGCTATGGAAGAGCTTGATTATAAGCCAAATGAATTGGCTAGATCTTTGTTTAGAAAAAAATCTAATATTATAGGTCTTATAATTCCAAATGTATCACATCCTTTTTTTGCTGAATTAAGCAATTATATAGAATATTATGCTTATAAAGAAGGATATAAAATTTTACTATGCAATTCTTACCAAGATAGCGTCAAAGAAAAAGATTATATAGAAATGTTAAAAAGAAATCAAGTTGATGGAATCATAATGGGGAGCCATACTTTAGAAACTTCAGAATATATTAATACAGATCTGCCTATTGTAGCAATTGATAGAAACTTATCAGATAAAATTCCATTTATCACATGTGATAATTACCATGGTGGAGTTTTAGCCACAAACCTGTTAATAAATAAAGGCTGCAAAAAATTAGCACATATAAGTGGTCCTTTAGAAATAAATACTCCAGTAACTAAAAGATATCAAGCCTTCATTGATGTTACTAGAGAAAAAAATATTGAAGGTATTGTTATTGAAGCAAAATTAGATACCTTTGAAGGATATAAGAAAATAGTCTTTAAATTATTTCAGGATCACCCTGATATAGATGGAATATTTGCCAGCAGTGATATAATCGCTGCTTCAATTATTAACGTTGCTCATTATCTTGGTAAAAAAATAACAGAAGACTTAAAAATAGTAGGCTATGATGACATTAGTACTGCTTCACTAGTAGTTCCTTCTCTTACTACAATAAAGCAGCCTATTGAATATATGGGGAAATTAGCTATTGAAATTTTAATAAAACAAATGGAAAAAAAGCAAGTAAATATAGAAAATATTTTACCTATAAATTTGATAGAAAGAATGACTACTTAATTTACTTTAAAACAATATGGCAAACTGTTAATCTAAGGTAGTATTATTAATTTCTATATTTTTAGTATACATTATTTTGGAAATATGATTTATAAAAATTATATACTTACAAAAACAGGACTAGAGAGTTACCACTTTCTAGTCCTTAGATAAATTATAATTAAATATATTTTACTTCATTAATTTGATATATAAGGCACATGAAAATAAATAACAAGTCCAAAGCTGCCATGATTATTTTTCATCAGGCAAGGAAGTAAAGTGCCATCATAGCGGGCCTATTATGGCATTTTGCTAACGCAGGATGATGGAAAATAGGCACATTAGAAAAGAGCAGCTATGCTGCAATACGGAACTTTTCTGGCAGATGGACTTGTTATTTTTTTGATTGTGCCTAATTTAAAGGTTTTCTCCATTACTTTCTATAACTTTCTTATACCAATAGAAGCTCTTCTTTCTTGATCTACTTAAATCACCATTTCCGTCATTATCTTTGTTGACATAAATGAAACCATACCTCTTTTTCATTTCCCCTGTTGATGCACTTACTAAGTCTATGCATCCCCAAGGAGTATATCCTATTAATTCAACACCATCATTTATAGCTTCCTTCATTTCTTCTATATGTGCTCTTAGATAGTCAATTCTATAATCATCATTAATTGAACCATCTTCTTCAACTTTATCCACAGCACCCAAACCATTTTCCACAACCATTAGCGGAATTTGATATCTGTTGTGGATATTATTTAATGTCCATCTTAATCCCTTAGGATCAATTTGCCAGCCCCAATCACTTGCTTTAAGATATGGATTTTTTACGCCTCCAAGTATATTTCCAGAAGTTCTTTCTAATTCTGGATCTGAGCTTGCGCAGTTTGACATATAATAACTAAAGGTATAGAAATCCACGCAACCTTCTTTCAGAATTTGTTCATCATTTTCTTCCATTGTGATTTCTATATTATTATCTCTAAAAAATCTCTTCGCAAAGCCCGGATATGCTCCTCTTACTTGAACATCAGAACATAAGAAATTATTTAAATTATCTCTTTCTTGAGCTAAAAATACATCTTCCGGATTACATGTGTAAGGATATGCTGTCATATATGCAATCATACATCCTATTTTAAAATCCTTATTAATCTCATGACCTAATTTAACAGCCTTTGCACTTGCTATAAATTGATGATGAAGGGCTTGAAATCTTATTTGTTTGCTATCTCCAGCTTCTTTATCAAATGAAAGTTCACCACCGCCATTTAATAAAATTCCTCCACCCATAAATGCACCAAATGGTGTTGTTAAAATATTTATTTCATTAAATGTAAGCCAATATTTTACTACATCTTTATATCTTTTAAATATAGTTTCGCAATATCTTACATAACAATCAATAACTTCTCTACTAGCCCATCCATTATATTTTTTTGTTAATCCAAATGGTGTTTCATAATGAGAAATTGTAACTAATGGCTCAATATTATATTTCTTTAATTCTGCAAAAACATCATCATAAAATTTTAATCCTTCTTCATTTGGAGTCGCATCATCACCATTTGGGAAAATTCTACTCCAGTTTATAGACATTCTAAAAGTCTTAAATCCCATTTCTCCAAATAATTTTATATCCTCTTTATAATGATGATAAAAATCTATTGCTTCATGGCTTGGGTAATACGTTCCTTCTTCTAATTCTGGTGTTATTCTTCTTGGTGTCGTATGAGTACCACCTGTCATAACGTCAGAAGTACTAAGCCCCTTTTTGCCTTCTCTATATCCACCTTCAAATTGGTTTGCAGCAGTTGCTCCTCCCCATAGAAAATCCTTTGGTAAACCTTTGACTTTATCATTTAACATGTTCATTCCATCCTTTCATATTAATGAATAATTAATCATTCATCATTAATCTCTTTCTAATTCTTCTATCTTATCCTCAAATTGTGGTAAATGTTTCTTATGTGCTATTAGCATTTCATCTAATAAGTCTTTTGCAATTGTTCCACTTGGAACTAATGGATTTATTGTAAATGCATGAAGGGCCTTATTATAATTTCCTGTAACTGCAGCTGAAATTGTTGTTTCTTCCATTCCCTTCATTATTTGAACCATTCCTCTTGGTGCTGGATCAAATTTTCCCCAATTTAATGGTTGTGGTCCATTTGATGTTATAATACTTGAAACTTCTACAATGCAATCATATGGCAAATCGCTTATAGCTCCATTATTCTTTGTACTGACTACCATATTAGTTTTCTTATCATTATATATTGAAGCAATTAATTCACAAGCAGCGTCACTATAATGGGTTCCACCTCTTTTAGTTAATTGTTCTGGTTTGTAATCTAATTTAGGATCTTTATATAACTCAAACAATTCTGCTTCTGTTTTCTTTACAACTTGTGCTCTAGTTTCATCTTTTCTATATTCTTCAATTTCATCTCTTAACATATCATCTGTAATGTAGTAATATCGGTGATATGGACAAGGTAATATTCCTAAATCTTGAATTTGTTCATAAACAAACTTAATATCTTTAATATTCGCAACACCAGAATCTTTTTTCTCTTCTTTCTTTTGTGCCGGATCATAAAGCTTGCCTATTAATTCTTCAGTTCTTTCATTACCTTCTTTATCCCATACTCTATGCCAATGGAAATGATTTAATCCTGCAAATTTAAATGTCAATTCATCTGCTGGAATTCCTAAAGCTTCACTACATCTATGTATACAATTAATTGGAACATTACATAAACCAACTGTTTTATCCCATCCACCGTATTTAATTGCTGCCTCTGTCACCATTCCTGATGGATTTGTGAAGTTAACTAACCATGCATTTGGGCATAAATCCCTCATATCATCGATTATATCTAATATTACTGGAATTGTTCTAAAAGCTTTAAACATACCTCCAGCACCATTGGTCTCTTGTCCAATTATTCCATGACTTAAAGGAATTCTTTCATCTTTTATCCTAGCATCTAAAAGCCCAACTCTAAATTGAGTTGATACAAAATCTGCGTCCTTAAGTGCTTTTCTTCTATCTAAAGTTAGGTTTACTTTCCAATCAAGTCCTGCCGCCTTAACCATTCTTTGAGCCATAGCTCCAACTATCTCTAATTTTTCTTTTCCATCTTCAATATCAACAAGCCATATTTCTTTAATTGGTAATTCATCTTTTCTTTTTATAAAACCTTCAATTAATTCAGGAGTATAACTTGATCCTCCACCAATAGTAACTATTTTGATTTCTTTCTTTTCCATAGCTCTTATTTCCTCCCTTATTTTTATCTTAAATAAATTTTTTTAATATGCTCATATTTGTAAAACTAAAAAATAATTTTACTTAAAGAGTTATAAGATTACTTAGGGACGTGAAAGAAAATAACAAGCCAAATTGAATGTCCCTTATGAAGGTATAGTTTTGAGAACTATTTTTAAGTAATCCCTTACCTAAAACATATCATAAAAAAAATATAATTACTTCATTTTTACAGAATTAGTGACACGTATAACTTTTTAGTTATTTGTTTTTTTATAAAACAAGTCGTTTTATACCCTTCATAAAGCATATATCAGTTGAAATTATTTTCTTTCATGTACATTAAATACAGTGTATCTATATTGGGAGCGATCCTAATATAGATTTATACTTTGAAAGATACAACATACTAGAAAGAGCGGGTACTCAATTGTGCAGTGTTACATTCGTAACCGAAACAATTGAGTACCCGCCCTTTCGGTTGGCTATCTCTTAAGTCGATATTTACTTAAAGTTCTTCCCCATTACTCTCTATAACTTTTTTACCAATCAAAGCTCTTCTTCTTACTACGTTTTAATGTACCATTACCTTCATTATCCTTATCAACATAGATAAATCCGTAACGCTTTTTCATTTCTCCTGTAGATGCACTTACTAAATCTATACATCCCCAAGGTGTATATCCAATAAGTTCAACACCATCTTCATTAACAGCATCTCTCATTGCTTTAATATGTTCCCTTAAATAATCAATACGATAATCATCTTCAACATATCCATTTTCACCTGGAGTATCAACAGCTCCTAATCCATTTTCAACAATAAATAATGGTTTTTGATAACGATCATATAATGAATTTAATTATTTGCCAGCCTTCAATAACTTAATAATAGCTTTTTTCTATTTAAATTGTCAATATCTTTAGCATATACCTTTTATTCAATATTATTAATCATTATTTTGAAGATACAGTCATAGTTTGAGTTACAGTTATTGGTGTAATATTACTTTGTAATTTACCTGAATTATTTAATTCTTGATTAGCTAACCATTCCATGATTGTTGTTACTTTTCCATTAATTATTGCTGCACATTGATTATTGTACACATATATCCAGGACCAATGTCCCATATATTCATATGGTGTACCATCTGCCTTTTTATATAATCCTGTAATATCAATTACGTTATCAAAAAATGAAAAATGAGCATTTGTTGCTCCAGCTTGTACCAAACGATTATAAGTTGGAACTACATAATTATCAGGAGGTACTACTGTATCTGTCTTTGCAGCAGTAAACCATATAGGAATATTCTTCATTTTTTGTATATCTTGATTTGTAATTAATTTATCACTTAGAGCTTCACATGTTGGAAATGCAGCGGCAAAATAATCAGTATAATCTCTCGCCATAAGCATTGTCATATAGCCACCGTTAGAATCTCCCCCTATATAAATTCTATTTGTATCAATATCACTATTTTTAGAAACATAATCCTTTATTAGTGACATAAGAGCTTTTTCATATTTTGAAGTTCCATCTCCAAAACCTGTAAACCCATCCATCCAATAAGTTGGTGCTTGAGGTGCTAAAACATATGCTCCATTAAAATATGATTGCATATCTTTTGATGCAAAGTTTACAGCTTTATTACCTGCTATTGGAAGCAGTCCATCTGTTCCACCCTCACCTATTCCATGTAACCAAATAATTAGTGGCTTTTTAGTATAATCCCTTTCTGGTGTAAAGCTTGCATATTTTAATGTGACATTATCATAAGTTCCACTTCCAACTTTAAAATCATCAACAAGCTTTTTAATTTCTCCTTCAAATGTATTTACAACTAATCCAGAAATTTTTCCATCATTAGTTAGAATATCTTTTTGCTGAGTAACTGTAAATTCACAATTAACCCATCCATTAAGATTAGTAGTTAAATTAAAATTTATTGGTGAAGTTAAAGATACGTCAGGTCCAATTTCTAATTCAAGAGTTACGTAATTTCCTTTACTTTGAACGTTTCCATCCTTATCAGAAGTATATGCTTTTTTTATTTTACAATCCCCTTCTGATTGTCCTAATATTGGAGTGTTTGCCCTATTTTCAGACCTTACTACATGTACATTAAAAGTATCAGTATTTATACAATCTTCTGATACTGTCGTGTCTAAATCAACAATTATTTTTGTAATTGATGGACCCCAGTCAAATATTTCTGTAACAGTTTGATAAGATGTTTGCGGTGTCTTCGTTTCTTCAGCAAAAGCGCTAATGCGGCAAGGAATCAGCATAGAAATTGCCATAACAAATGATAAGAGAATTTTTCCGTGTTTTTTAATACTATTTTTCATTTTCTACCTCCTATATTTTCATGTAACTAAAAAGATACATTTATGCTATTATCTTATATTCCCATTAATCATCTACAAATCATTATTTTTCCATTCAATGTCTTTTAATAAACTCAATGTTTACACTATACAGCGTAAACATTGAGTTCCATTTTGATATATTTTTAAATTGTTAATAAAAGGGCAATTAGCTAAAACTAAGCTTGAATACCTTCTCCACTTTGCGCTGCTTGTTCATTCACAAAATTTATAGCATCTTGTTTCTTAAAGAATGGGAAGTAGATACAGAATGACATTGCCATAATTACAACTTGTAATAAAGCCATTCTCCACCCACCTAATATAAATCCAGCGATTATTGGTGGAGTTGTCCATGGAAGCATTACTCCTGTAAATAATGGAACTAATCCTGTAGCAAGTGCAAAATAAGTAACTATACCTGTTGCCATTGGAGTCGCTATAAATGGTATTGCCATAAATGGATTCATTACAATCGGTGTTCCAAATGTAACTGGTTCATTTATATTGAAACATCCTGGTAGTATAGCTAATTTACCCAATTCTTTACTTTGTGCTGATTTTGCAAAGAATAACATGCATATTACAAGTCCTATTGTTACTCCTGAGCCTGTCATACCAACCATATTATCTAAAAATTGTTGTGTTACTATATGACCACCATTTGCTACTGTAAGTGCTTTTCCACTGTCAAGTATCGCTTGATTTTCTAATGCATTTGATGTTAATATTCCTGTCATTACTCCACTTATAATTGATGAACCATGTACACCAAACCACCATAAAAATGGGATTATAAAAGTCATAACCAAAACTCCACCTAAAGAATCTGTCATTCCTTGTAATGGCGTTTGAATTACTTTGTATATTAATTCAATAAATGTTGTATTCATTCCATATTTTAAAATAGTATAAAGTATTGTTGCACCTGTAATTATAACTGCTGCTGGTATTAATGCTGCAAATGAATTTGCAACTCCTTGAGGTACACCTGCTGGCATTTTAATTGTAATTTTCTTCTTCATAAACCATGAATATATTGCACCTACAATTAAACCTATAATTATAGCTGTAACCATACCTTTTCCACCAGCGAGATCTTTATTAATAACGCCACTTACTACTTCTCCACCTTTAGTTACAACAAAAGAGTTCTGTGTTAATAAAAATACTACAAGTGCTATTATCCCTGCTGATAAAGGTTCATGTCCTTCATTTTTAGCATATGTATATGCTATACCTACTACTGCAATTAATGCAATTATTTGAAATGAAGAACCATAAGCCTGCATTAATGGTTCTGTCCATGATGGTCCTAAAATGCTAGTCACCCAGTCATTAAATGCTGGGGAAGGTATTTGTGCAAGTAATAAGAATACTGATCCTACCATAATTAATGGTAATGCAAATAAAATACCATCTTTTAAAGCAGTAACGCCTTTCATCCCAACGAATTTCATAATTACTGGTATTACTTTTTCGTTTAGAGTTTTCTGAAATGATGACATAATTATTCCCCCTTAAATATTAATATAGATGTAAAATATAATATTGAATATGATATAATATATAAAGTAATAATAAATGTAAGCTATTTATTATTATTTTTTAACTTAACTCTTCCATGTGGTTTTGCTATTCTCTTAAATAAGCCACATGGAACTTTTTTTGCTATTTATTAGCTAATTTTAATGCAAAATCTAATACTTTTTGCCCATTCATCATTCCATAGTCAACCATTGGTATTACATCTACTGGAATTCCCTTAGGTTCACATGTCTTTTTAGCCTTTGATAATGTATAACCAACTTGTGGCCCTAATAATGCAACATCTACATTATCCAAATGTTTATCCATTTGACCTTCTGGGAAAGCTTCAATATCTACTTCCAAACCCTTAGCTTTAGCTGCATCCTTCATTTTATTAACTAAAAGGCTTGTTGACATTCCTGCTGCACAAAATAATCTAATTGTTATCATAATTTATTCCTCCTCAAAATCTATACTAATTTTTATAAATTTTAAATATATATTTATATATATTGTTAGCGAAAATTTAAAATCTACTATAAGTTACATTTCTATCACTTGATTAAAGTGTTTATAACTTTTCTTAATTCAATTATTTGTTCTATTAAATTCTTTTCTGTTATTGCTGTCATTAAATGGTCTTGTGCATGTACAAATAATACTGATATATCTATTTTTTCACCATTTGCTTCTTTATGAAGAAACATTGTTTGGCCATCATGAGCTTTTGCTAATGCATCATTTGCTAATTCCAATTCTTTATCAGCTTCCTCATAGTTTCCATCGTTTACATTGTTAAGAGCCATATAAGCGTGATTCTTGCAATCTCCAGCATTGATTATAATATTCATAATTGCCATTTCTAATTCTTCCATATTTAACTCCTCACTTCGCTTCGTATTTTTTAATATGTGAAAATATTAATTTTTTTATTTCTCTTATGCTTATTTATATAGCAATAACCATGCCAAAACAATAATAGCATATAGAATGATATTATTATTATCCAGCTTAGTATTTTAAACGTTTTCTTCATAAAGAAAAGCTCTTCGTAAAGGTTTAATGTGTTTTACTTTATAAAAAAATAATAAAACACATTATGCATGTGTTTTATTACTAAGGCACAATCAAAAAAATATACACATAAAAAAAGAGTAGCTATGCACTTATGAACAGAGCAGCTATGCTGCAATACGGAACTTTTCTGCATATAAGAACATCTCATCGCATCTTTAATCTATTATTTTTTCATGTGCTAAAACTGATAATTGAGAACTTGTTAATAAAATCTGCAAAATATACTCAGAATCTTTAATTTGTTATTTTCTTTCAGATCCCTTAAAATAATTCATTAAATAGCATATTTCTTCATCTGTAATATTAATTGAATACTTAGTATTTATAGATGCAAATGCATTTTTTACTATTCTATATAAATTCAAATTATCTTTAATATATTCTTCTTTTCCTTCAAATTCCACTATACCTTTCTTCTCATCAGACATTTCTATCATAGCTGCTATATGTAATGTAATTCCAATAAGAATATTGGTACTTATATTAATATTCAATTCTTCAGCAACTGTTTTGTTAAATTTTTTTATATATTTTAATACGATTCTTCCATCAATATTTTTTAATTCACGATTTAAGGTTTCTTCCATTTTCAAGTAAGTTTCTTCAATATCAATAAGCTTCTGTATATCTTCAATACATGTACCCTCTATAATTTTATCTAGCATAAATTGTGGACTACTTACCTCCAATTCAAATGGACTTACAAAACAAATCAGAGCATATTGTCTTTTTAGTTTTTCTATTCTTTCATATATATTTTCTTTTCCTATAAAATTTATTGGGACAACTTCTACTATTTTTTTATCAAAAGTCAAATTTCGTTCTAATAATCTCTTAATAGTTTTAGCTCCACCTTCACCAGTTGTACATACTGTAACTATTGCAAACCGTCTTTCCTCTTTCTCTGGTTCATAATCTAAAATGTTCTCTTCATACAGACTATTAACTTCTAATGTTTCCCTATATATTTCATCTAAAGAATATCCCATCATAGACTTTCTAGTTGCTTCCAAGGCATGTAAAGTACTAACCAATGGTATTGTTCTAGTTTTTATGTCAAATATATTTTCTATTTCCTTCCCAAACGTTGTAAGCGAGCCCATGTCCACTAAAAATAGTATATCTGACTTAATTTCATTTTTTCTAATATATTCTATGGTTTTTTCTAATATATTTTCTGGCTTTTCTTCTATAGGTGCATTAATGCCAACGATATTTTTAGTTCCAAGGAGACTATTCACTGCATCTGCCATTGAAGTTGCTGTGCTTACCCCATGAGCAATTACGATTATCATAACATCATTTTGTTTGTATTTTAAACTGCCATAACTATAGCTTAAAAACATAGCTATAAAACCTGCTTCGTCAACTGGCATATTTACATCAATTGCTCTATCTATTATCTTTAAAGCATCTACTGCCACATTAAATTCTTTTCTGTGCTCATCTTTTATACTAGTTAATTTAGGATTTATAATTTTTTTATTTCTTCTTATTCTATCTATTGAATTGCTAATATGAACTGCTAAACCATAATTAATTTTTTTATCTAACTTAATCTCTAATTCTTCTTCACAAAATGCAATAACCTCTTCTATTACATTTATAACATCTTTCTCTATAATATTTTTTATATTAGTCATATCAACTTTACTAATATATTTCTTGAAGTAATCCTCTATATCTCTTTCAATTTCCTCTTCAAGTTTTATGCCTTTTATTCCTTTTGCTTTAAGCTCATTTGTTCTTAAGTCCAACATTTCATAAATGTTATCATCGCTTGTACTTTCTTCAAATATTTCTCTATCTTCATTTTTATCAAATATAAAATACCTTTTGTTTATGTCAATTAATTTATTCCACAATTGTCTGTGCTCTATTTCTTTGTATAAACCTTCTCTTATATATGCAGGCAAATCTAAACTATTTATTTTTATGGCATCTTTTCTATTAGAAAGAAAATCAGCATATGCTTTGGCACAAGCAAGTTGTATATCAGACTTTAATTGTCCTATGTTATTTTCACAATTATAAGATAAAAATGCTTTTATAGAATTTATTGAGACTGTAATACTTTTTCCAAGTCTTCCAGACTCCTCAAGTAGGAACTGTTTTATAAGATTAAATCTTTCCTCCATTCCTCTATTTTTTAAAGATGGTATTGTTATGACCATTGGGATTCTTCTGGTAAAAGTTTTAAGCAACGTAGTGTTTGGATCTTCCGTAGTTGCAGTTATTATAAGTACATTGGCACTTCTTTCGCTATCAGTTTCGCCAAGTCTTCTATATACACCTCTATCCATAAATGTAAAGAACATTTCTTGACCTTCTGCTGGTAATCTATGAACTTCATCTAAAAATAAAATTCCCCCATCAGCTTTTTCAATAAGCCCTGATTTATCACACTCTGCACCTGTATAGGCTCCTTTTTTTACTCCAAATAATTGCCCAAGTAATAGCTGAGGATTATTGGCATAATCTGCGCAGTTAAATGTTATAAATGGACTATTCTCCGGTTTTACTTTCATTTCAATTGCATATCTATATATTAAACCTGCAAAAGTTGATTTACCAACACCAGTTTCCCCTAGCAATAAAATATTCATTCCATTTGGTGGATATAATATGGCTGCTTTAGCTTGTTCCACTGCTGCATATAAACTAGGATTAGCTTCGGAAAATTTATTTATGACTGATATATTCAAGGAAACGTTTTCTTCATCTACAGCCATAAATAATGTTGGTTTTCCTTTTGACTTAACAGCCTTTCCTTCACTTACTAATTTATTTAAATCATTACTTACATTTGCCCTGTTAAGGTTTAACTCATCTGCAATCTCTGATGCTGAAATTCCCTTTGAATCGAAATTCTTTTTCTCTTTGAGTTTCATAAGAATTAATTCAATTCTCTTCATAAATTTATTACCTCCTTTTGTCCGTATCTTACTGTAACACTCTAATTTATGCCTTTATCTCATATATTTAATTTTTCATAATTAAATACTAACACATTCCTAGATTTTTATCCATTTCAAACTTATTTTGTAATTTATATACTGAATTATTTTTTAATCTTAAATAAAAAAGATGTTCACTTCATAAAGTATCCTGAAGCAAACATCCTAATTTAGCTTTTAAAATCATCTAGCCAAAAAACTGTTTTCTATATTGTAATGGTGTTTTTCCTTTTAATTGAACGAATTTATTTATAAAATAATCAGTATTATTATAACCAACCATCTCCGCAATTTTATAAATTTTGTCATCATTTCGCTTTAATAACTCTGAAGCTTTTTCAATTCTATATGCATTTAGATAATCCTTAAATGACACATTATATTGTTTCTTAAATATTTGTCCTAAATATGCACTGTTAATATAATATTTTTCACTAAAATACTTTAAACTTAATTTCTCCATATAATGTTCTGAAATTTCTTTATCAATTCGATTTAAAATACCTTGGGATAAATTTTGTCTTAATTGACTTAAATATTTTCCGAATTCTAAAGAAAAATTTTTCAAATGCTTTGCACTTCCCCTGCTTATCATTTGTTCAAAAGAAACTGAACTAATATATTGCATTACCTCTTCTTGATCAACTTCTGAATCCAACTCTTTTGCAATATTAATAAGATTACATAATAAATAATTAATATTTATCTTTATGATTTCTAAATTAATCTTATATTCCTTAAAGCTATTGTAAATTTTATCAACACATTCTATAATTCCATCTTCATTATTTTCCTCAATCTCATGAATTAAATAATCCATGTATTGTTTTTCTATATTATAACTAAGCTCTTTTTTCTTCGCCATTTCATCATAGTATGCAATATTATTTTCATTTGAAAAATCAGAAAATAATTTTGCAACCGTTGCAGATTTATATGATACTGATAATTCCTCAAGACAATTTACTTCTTGCCCTATATAAATATAAAAATCATATTTCTGAATTTTTTTTAAGTTTGTTTTTAAGTTCAAGATATATTCTTTTTCATTCATTCCTTTTTCTTTGGCTACTCTCTTGGTATAAATAAATCCAATTTCATAGCAGTCTTTATATTTATCCATATCAATAATCACGTTATAATAATTTTCACCTAGCAGCCCAATCATATTTTGATAGAATATTTGCTGCTCTTCTCTTTTTTCCTCTTCTGAAATCTTGATATCTTGATCATCACAAAAATTAATTTCAATTATTAAATATCGTAAATCACAAGAAAAATTATTATACCTTTTAATATATTGTAAATTAGTAGTATCACATTTGCCGTGTATAATTTCATTTAAATATCTATCATAAACTACTTTGTCTTTTATTTTTTCTAAAGTATATTGCTGTTCCTGTTTAATATAGTCTTCTTTAAAAGATTGTAATACCTTAATCAGTTCATCTTTTTGAATTGGTTTCAAAATATAATCTGTCACGTTATATTTTATTGCTTTCTTTGCATATTCAAATTCATAAAAACCACTTAGTATTATAAATTTTGCTTTAGTAGATATATTATTATGCACATATTCTACTAATTCAAGACCATTCATTTCTGGCATCTTTATATCTGCAATTATTAAATCAATTTCTTTCTTTTCTAATTCTTTTATTGCTTCAATACCATTTGCTGCCTCTCCAGCAATTTCATAACCATATTGCTCCCAATTAATCAGAATCTTTAATCCTTGTCTTATAAATGGTTCATCATCTACTATTAGGATTTTAATCATAATACAATCCCCCATTAAAAACTTTATTTCCCTTATTTCATAGTAATCCCTTAAGATAAATCTGTATTATAACTTCTGTTCCCTCCCTTAATTTACTATCAATTTCAAATTTCATATTATCATTGCAATACATATTTAAACGCATATACGTATTAAGAATGCCGATGCTCTTGCTTTTACCAATAGTTTCCATTTGCACATTCTTTAATTTGTCTCTAATTAAATTTAGTTCCTCATTATTCATTCCAATTCCTGTATCTATAATTTCTATAAATAAATTATGTTCATCTTTAATTACATTAACATTGATACTTGCATTATAAGATACC
>JARLHR010000117.1 GCA_031292145.1 Clostridium sp.
AAAAGTTTAATCTTAGCTTACTCAAATAAAAATTGCTGGTTTACTTAAATGTATTTATCTTATTCTGTTCAATTTTCAAAGACCATTTTCTTTCTTACAACTTTCGCTGTAATACTTTGTTTATCGCCCTCAAGCGACTTACTCAGTATATCACTTGATTTAAACGCTGTCAACAACTTTTTTTAAAATCTTTTAGGTTATTTCTTAGAACCTTTTATTGACTTGCTTCAAGTTGTCTACGTATCTCAGCGACGTGTTTTATCTTAACATTAATTCTTGAACTTATATATTACTATTTCCATCTTATACAGCTTTTATACCTATTTTTCTTATTATTTGTGCAAAATACTACAATATCCTATTAATGATACACTTGAATGCGTTTATTTAAGTTTTTTGCTATATTCTAAACAATCCACATTTGCATAAGTAACTTCCTTATACAAATGCGGATCACTTTCCTAATTACATATATAGATTTTCAATTTCAGAACTAGATTTATTAGTGTAATATATTCATATATTTACTAGACTTTTAATATACATCTGCACCAGAAATCAGAAATATTTTTGTGTAGCAGGCATTTGAAAATGAGCTGTCCAAGGTTCTTAAGCAGTGAACCCAAATCTATGATTTGGTGTGAATCGCTTACTCAGCGAACGAAGTGAGTCGAGTTTCCTCTATGGTTGTTCCACTTTAGCTTGTCACTACTTTAAGTGGGAGCAAGCTAAAGTGGGCACAACCTGCAACTTAGAACCTTCAGCGACATTTTCATAGTCCTACGAAACAAAAACATTTCTGATTTCGTTTAGTTACCGCATAAGTCTAGATTTCGTGTTGGGTATCTATATTAATGCTTATTGATTTAATTTATTAATTGTATCAGCAAATTTAGGTAAATGTTTTTTATGTGCTACTAATAATTTATCCAGCACTTCTTTAGCAACCTTTCCACTTGAAATTAGAGGATTTATTGTAAATGCTTGAATTGCATCATCGTAACTTCCATTGATTGCAGCTGAAATTGTCTTCTCCTCCATAGACTTCATTAGTTGAAGCATTCCTTTTGCTGCAACATTTAATTTTCCAAAACTTATTGGTTCTGGTCCATGCGCTGTTATTATACTTGAAACTTCTACAACTGAATCATGCGGAATGTCTAGAACCGAACCATTATTAAGCGTACAAACCACCATTATTATCTTCTTATCATTATAAATTGATGATATAACTTCACATGCAGCATCACTGTAATAAGATCCTCCGCGTTTAGTTAATTGTTCTGGTTTATAATTTAATTTAGGATCTTTGTACAATTCAAATAATTCCGTTTCAGTTCTTTTTACAACTTCTGCTCTGGTTTCCCCTTTTGAAAGTTCTTCTAGTTCAGATTTTAACATATCATCTGTAGCATAATAGTAATTATGATAAGGACAAGGCAATACCCCTAAACCTTTTATTTGCTCATATATGAAGTGTGACTCTTTAATATTTGCCACCACAGCCTCATTGCTTGAATTCGAATTCTTTGGATTATATAATAATTCTATCAATTCTGCTGTTCTCTCATTTCCTTCATTATCCCACACTCTATGCCACTGAAAATGATTTAATCCTGCAAATTTAAAAAACAAATCTTCTTCTGAAATTTCTAATGCCTTACTTGCTTGCTTCATTAAATTAATTGGCACATTACATAACCCAACTGTTCTAATCCATCCACCATGTTTAATTGCAGCTTCTGTTATCATCCCTGCTGGATTTGTAAAATTTACAAGCCATGCATTAGGGCATAATTCTTTCATATCTTCTATTATATCTAAAATTACTGGAATTGTTCTAAATGCTTTAAAAATCCCACCGACGCCATTAGTCTCTTGCCCAATTAACCCATGGCTTAAGGGAATTTTTTCATCCTTTATTCTCGCTTCTAAAAGACCTACCCTAAACTGAGTTGATACAAAATCTGCATCCTTTAATGCTTTTCTTCTATCTAATGTTAAATTCACTTCCCAATCCAGTCCTGCTGCCTTAACCATTCTTTGAGCCATAGCCCCTACAATTTCTAATTTTTCTTTGCCTTCTTCAATATCTACAAGCCATATTTCCTTAATAGGCAATTCATTGCTACGTTTTATAAATCCTTCAATTAATTCTGGCGTATAGCTTGATCCTCCGCCAATAGTAACTATTTTTATTTTTTTATTTTTCATATTTATCCCCTTCATCTAAAATAGTATAAATATTTTTTTCTAGTGTGATTAACAGAAAGAATTCTAAACTTGATATTGTGACTTTGTAGCTTCATCATTATAATACTGACTACAATGCTTCTACTCTTAATTTCCTGTTGATTGCCTGCCTACAAGGTATACAAAAGGAAGATATATTAATACACTTACAACTAGACATATAAGAGCTGTAACTGCACCCATAATTGAATTAGTAGAAATTAATGCTCCTAAAATTGGTGGTGTTGTCCAAGCTGCCATTATTGATACTTTTGGTACAAATCCGATATAAGTTAACACGTACGCTATGATAGCTGAAACCATTGGTGCTAATATAAATGGAATAAAGTACATTGGATTTAATACTATCGGCATACCAAATATTACCGGTTCATTTATATTGAAACATCCTGGTGCCACCCCTAAATTTGCAATTGTTCTTTGTTGAGCTCCTGCTTTTTTACCTAATATATATATAGCAATTATTAAACCTATTGTAGTTCCTGACCCTCCCATATTTACATACGAATCTAAAAATTGACTATTCAATATATTTTCTGGTTGTAATCCATTTTTAATTGCCTCTGTATTAGCTAAAAGTAGTGGAAGTAATAATGCATTTATAAGTGGTGCGCATATATTTGAACCATGTAATCCAAAAAACCATAATATTTGTGATACTAATATTATTACAAGCACTCCACCTAGACTTCCTACAAGCCCTTGTAATGGCTTTTGAATTGTAAAGAATAACGCTTGATGCATATCTGTTATGCTAAGAGTTACGAATATTTGCTTAATTCCTGCTGCTATTGCTAAGATTATAATTGACGGGATTAATGCCGCAAATGATTTAGTAACAGCTGGTGGTACTCCATTAGGCATTTTTATCACTAACCTTGGATTACCAATTAATTTAACAAATAATTCTGTAGATACTAGCGCTGCTATTAATGCAATAAATAATCCCTGTGCTCCTAAAAATGTAAATGGTAGCGCTGAACCATCAGGAGTCGCTGCATATAGAATCATAGACGCTGCTACTCCGACTACTCCAGCAGCTAAACCATCCTTTTCATATGATCTTGCCAAATGATATGATACTGTAAATACAATTAATACAGACATTATGGCAAATGAACCACTCCAAACATTGCCTCCCCATGCTTTCCATCCGGCTGGTAATAAGTAATTTAATAAGTTTTGATACCATTCAAATCCTAAGTTATTAAATAGCACTGCAAATGCTCCTGCCATAATTATAGGTGTAATTGTAGCAAATCCATCTCTAATAGCTACCAAGTGTCTTTGAGCCCCAATTTTCCCTGCAACTGGAACAAACTTTTCTTCCATCCATTCAAAAAATTTCTTCATAACTTTTCCTCCCCATTAATTAATTTTCCTAACCTTTTAATTAAACATTTATATTTTCCACAAGTATTTTGAAACATTAATAATAACAAAAATATAAGAACACACTTGAAATAAATAATACAATTATTTATTTAATTCAAAGCCAAAACTCCTCCAAGATTCTATATAGTCTAGCAGAAATATTTCATTATCTACGATCTTGCCTACTACGTTAGTTTTTCCAGTATTCTTCATGTCTTTTAAAGCAATTTGAAGCTCACCTGCATACCTAGTGTATAAATCTGAATCTATTAATATATCTCCTCTTTTAATGTCTGGAGTATTAACTGCTGGAAAGCTTTTACCTTCATATTTAACTCTACTTTGTGTAGACCTTATCATGTATTCCGAAACATCTCCCCTATTATAATGAAACTCTTCAAGAACAATTTTCTTATCTAATTCAGTTGCACTTTCAGCAAACTCTATTTTAAATGTTATTTTTTCTTTATTTAATTCACTTAACGATTTAAGTTCATTTTCTGATGCAAATTGATTAGCTATTATTACATCATCAATTAATCCTGTTGCTAATAAGTGCTTAGCTTGTACATCTATTGGCAGACTTCTATGCATTTCTAGAGTACATAAACCTTCTGAAACCGGCCAAGGACCATATTCTGCACTTGATGAATTTATAAATGCCGCAGTATTTAACTCAAGATCTTTAAATTGTCTTGAACATTTCATAAAATGTTTAAATGATAACCCTGTATATTGATGAGGGTAAAAATTATGGCATCCATATAAATTATTAAGATTAGCTTTATATGACAATACGTTATCAATATACCTAGTTCCATTGCTCATATTTAATTCTATTTTCAATCCATGCTCATTAAAGCTCATAATAGCTTCTTCCTGTCCGCTAAATCCCATGTCTAGTCTTATCCCATCTAATCCCATGTCCTTAAATACTTTCAAATCATATATAGATGCTTCTAATTTCTTAAATATTGTTGGATCTAAGTCTGCAATAACCTCCATATTTTCTTCTTGTGCTGCTGACGTAACAATCTTAAAGTCATTTAATATATCTTCTAAATTTTTATCAGCTGCTGAAATTAAACATGTAAATATTCTTTTAAATCCATACTTTCCTGCCAAATGTATATAGCTGACAATATCATTTATATCAGTATGACTTGGATAAACCGAAATTCCCAATTTACTCATACTTTTACCACACTTTCTTCTTTAATTTTGTTAATAAAATAAGCTCCTATTGTAGGAGAAATTTCTTCATCTACAATATCTTCTATCTGTATATTTTCTCTTAAATATTCTTCAAAAGCAGTTCTTAGCAATTTTGCTTTTCTAATAACACTGCCAACTAGTGCTATGGAACAACTTTTAAACTTTAGTTTTTTGTATAAATTTTCAACAGTCTTAGCAAGTTCAATTCCTTCATGAATTAATATCTCATTTGCTATTTCATCACCAGCTTCACTCAATCCAGCAACTATTAGTGCTAGTGAGGCTATATCATCTTTCGTTGATGAATATACAAACCCTGTTATCTCATCAACAGAGTTAATTTTTAACTTATTCATAATTCTCTTAGTCAATTCTGATCTCTGCAATGAATGTTCTTCTTCAAATATCATTCTTCTTATAGCATCTATCGCTATTTTATATCCACTGCCTTCATCACCTAATAGATTTCCCCAACCTCCACATCTTGCGGTTTGATTATTGTTAATTCCAAAGGCTACTGATCCTGTACCTGCTATAGCCAATATTCCATCTTTTCCTTTTAACATAGCCTTTAATGCTATTTCTGCATCATTCATTACCACAGAATCAATCTTTAACTCTTTTTTTATTTTATTCGATATTAGTTTTACATTTTCACCAACTTCTGATCCGGCAATCCCTAAATATACGCCGTCAAGCTCGTTAATCCCAAATTTATCTATTATTTCTTTTATTGAACTCACTATATTATCTAAAGCGATTTCCTTATTATTTAATAAATTTGCAAAACCTTTTATTGAAGTCATCAATACTTTTCCATCTGAATCATAAGCAATACTCTCTGTTTTTGTTCCTCCACCATCAACACCTATAACATACTTCATATCATCACCACCATTCTTCGTTTTATCTTCATAAAATGATAACAATTTAAAAACGTCATTTAATTTATTTTTAGAATATCTATTACACACGAAATAAATTTAAATCTATTTTTTATGTAATACTTCATGTATGTCAATTATCTCCACCGCAAGAGATTTTAATGTCATGCTTGTCATTAAATGATCTTGTGCATGTACCATGAGTAATGAAACTTCTGTTTTTTCGCCACTAGCTTCCTTTTGAATCAAAGCGGTTTGAACATTGTGTGCCTGTGATAGTTCTTTTTCCGCGTTTTCTATTAATTCTTTTGCTGCCTTTATATTTCCCTTTTTAGCACATTGAATTGCTTCCATTGAATAACTTCTAACTTCTCCACTGTGTACTATAAGGTTCATTATTATATCTTCCATATATATTTCTGCTCCTTTAATTTATTTATTTGCTATAAGTTCTAATGCTCTTTCTAAGACTTTTTCTCCATCCATTGTTCCATAATGAAGTGTATTTACTACTTCTACTGGTATGTTTGTTCCTGCTAAGCTTTTTTGAAATTTTGATAATAAAAACCTAACTTGTGGTCCTAATAATAAAATATCTGTATCATCTATAAATTCTTTAACTTCTGCTTCTCCTGTAGCCTTTATGCTGCATTCAATCCCTTTTGCATCTGCTGCTGCCTGCATTTTGGAAACCAATAAACTTGTAGACATTCCTGCACAACAAACTAATAATATTTTCTTCATTTATTAAATCCTCCTCTAAACTTTCAATTTATTTTTCTTACACCATTATATATAGCAATTAGTATGCCAACTTTTAATCTATTAATAAAAGAATAAAATGGCTCTATCATTGCCTTATAATAACCTATTCAGTATGCATAATTAAAAAATAGTGTGTAATCAATACTTACACACTATTTTTTAATTTACACAGTAATTATGTTTTCCTTAACCATACGAACTATATATGCTAATTCGTTATCTCCAATATTTATATCATAGGTTTCCTCTAACGCTCTCACACTTTTTTTAACTAATATAAATTCTTTATTATGCTCGTACCTATAACTTTCCAAATCTTTGAATATGATTTCATTTTTATTCTGTCTAAGCTTATCTACAAGGAAACTAACATGAATTAGAATTCCAATTTGTGCATCATTTTGAATTATTACTTCTAAACTTTCTTCTATTTGCGTTATCATATTCCTAATATCAGTAACTAATTTTGCACAATCTAATCCATTTATCTGACTTGTTAATGCTTTCTTTACTTTTAAAAAATTATATTCAATATCAAGTAAATGCTCCAAATATTTTATACCTTGCTCAACGAAAATATCTTGGGCTGCTATAAACGGTACCCCTTCAATGAATATATTTACCGTTCCTACAACTGCTAATATTGTATATTTTTCTTTTAACTCGCTTACCTTTTTTAAAAAATCTTCTTTATCTATGATATCAAGAGGTATTATGCTTGCTCTTTCTATATTTTTCAAATTGCTACTTATTCTTGTTTTTATTCTTTCTGCTGCACCTTCTCCAGTAAAACAAGTAGTAATTATAACAATTTCTTTATCATCTTTATAATCGTCTTTAGGCATTTGTATAGATGCCCTTCCTATCTCTTGACATGATTGATATATAGAATCCAGACTTCTGCCATTTAGCGCCTTTCTTCCTGCTTCAATAACTGTTAGTGTTGTTACCATATCTATTGTCTTAATATTAATTCCTAATTCATTGCTAATAATGTTTCCAAAGTTAATTAGCGATCCCATATCCACTAATAGTAATACACCCTTTTCATTGCACATTTTTCCAATTTTATCCTTAGTCATATCAAACATAGCTTCTGCTTTCATTGTCAGTGGCATATCTAATGCTTGTATATATTCTTCCCCTATTAATGAATTAGCTACCTCTGCCATGCTACTTGCTGTACTTCTTCCATGCATCATAACTAATACTCCAACTTTTTCTTCCGATTGTTCATTACTTTCTTCATTATAATTGGATAAAAACATCGTTATATATCCTATTTCATCTAATGGAACATCTAAATTAAATTCCTTTTCAATAATTTTCACAATTTCCATAGCTACAATAAATTCTTCTCTATATTGAATTCTGACAACATTAAGTTTTGGATGATATATCTTTTTCCCTAAAGCAATTCTTTCAATGCTACCTTGTAGATGAAGCGATAACCCAAAATAAACTTTTTGATCAAAATCTCTTTGTAATTTTTCAGATGCCATTGCTAACATTTTTTCAGCTACCCTTATTACCCTTAAATCTACAACTTTGGCAATTTCATCTGTTTTAAAGTTTGTATTTATGGCACTAATATATTTTTTAAAGTACTTTTCAAAGTCAATATTTAAAATATCATTAATCTTAACCTCATCTATTCCTTGGTTCTTCAATTCTTCCATTTTCTTTTCTATAATTGAGTAAAAACTTTTATTTTCAGAATCTTCTTTTTGGTTAACTTCAAATTCTAAATTTCTTAAAACATTCTCTTCACTTGAAAACCTTAAAATATCGGTCATATTTTTAGATAAGTAATCTAATTCTTTTCTATATTCTTGAATCTTCATTATTCCTTTTTGAACTCTAGGTTGCAAATCACCTTGATCAACCAAAATATAATTATTATTGTTTATTTTATAATTTAAAAACGCTTTAGCACAAGAAAGCTGAACATCACTTTTTAGTTGACCTATATTATTAGGGCAATCATATAGTAAAAATGATATAATTGCATTTTTACTTACATATATACTCTTTCCTAATCTTAATGACTCTGCTATTATAAAGTCATTTAAAAGGTGATATCTTTCATCTAGTTTTCTTTCCTTTATCGATGGAAGAACTATTGTCATAGGAATCCTTCTGGTAAATGTTTTCAACAAGAATGATTGTGGTTGCTCGGTTGTTGCTGCTATAATTTGCACATCAACTTTTATTTTTTTCTCTGTGTCCCCTAACTGTCTAAAATATCCTTTATCAATGAAAGTAAATAACATTTCCTGGCCTTGTGGTGATAATCTATGTACTTCATCTAAAAAAAATATTCCTCCATCAGCTTTCTTTAATAATCCTTCTTTATCACTATCCGCACCAGTGAATGCTCCTTTTTTCACTCCAAATATCTGTGCCACAACTAATTGTGGATTTTCTGCATAGTCAGCACAATTAAATCTAACAAAAGGTGCATCTTTTGCTATCATATTTGATTCTTTAGCAAACTTATACATAACCTCAGCAAACAACGATTTTCCTACACCAGTTTCACCCAATATAAGAGTATGTAATCCCCTAGGTGGATATAATATTGCAGCTTTTGCCTGCTGTATCGGCAGCTTAAGCGATAACTTAGAACCTACAAGCATTTCTAAACTATCTTGATCTTTAGCTATATTTTCTGAATTATTTTTAATTAATTCTTCATTTCCCTCTTCACGCTTTAGGCTACTATATATAACTGGTCTTCCTTCTTTTCTATTTATCCTATTCTCCTTGTATAATTCATTTAAATACCTACTTGTATTAGCACGTTCTAATCCAATATATGAACTTAATTCAGCTGCTGTTATTCCTCTTTTTTTTCTATTTTCAATCTCATTTAGACATTTTAGAACTTCTTCCTTCCGATTTAATCCTTCCATAAAAATGTTTCTTCCTCCTACTTATCAATCATACTATTATAATACTGAAAAAATTGCTAATTTAAAAGATTTTTTACAGTTTTTTTGTTTTAAATGTTGTTATAGGTTTTCTTATAATAAGGCACAATCAAAAAAAATAATAGACCAGTATGCTCTTTGTACAACTGGTTATGAAAAACAGCCTGCGTCAATAAATACATTAACAACTTTCAGAAACAGAGTTATCGACTATGAGCAAAAATGACAATTTTATTGCATATTTACTGGGTTTATTGTAGCATCTAATATTTAGAAATTCCATACGTCAAATTTTTGACACTTACGTTAAAATTAGTGCTAATGTTAAAACTATTTTAGAATATTTTCAAAAATAATTGACAGCATTTCTTTACAAATTAACTATAAAAAATATAGAAAAAGTCCCTTTTTCTATATTTTTTATCACTTTCTAAGTGAAAGTTGATATTCATATAAAATTTAGATGCTCAGCCATGCTATGCATATTTTTTGATTTATAATCAATAATTTAGGATTTCATCTTATAAACTTGTTCCTTCGTATAATATCCACTGTTTATAAGCTCACTATCTATATTATTTTTATCTATAGCTATCGGTTCAACAAAAACTGCAGGTACATACATTTTACCGTTGTTTATCATACCATTTACATCTATAATTTCTCCATTAATTAATTTTATTGCAGTATCTATAGTAGCACTACTCAACTTTCTAGGATCTTTAAATACTGTCATTAATTGAGTTCCTTCAACTATTCTTTGAACAGCAGGTAAGTCTGCATCTTCTCCTGTTACTGCAGCCTTACCTGCTAAATTTTGTGCTTGTAATGCTTCAATCGCACCACCTGCTGTACCATCATTTGGCGCTAATATAGCATTAATTTTATTGTTATTAGCAATTAAAGAGTCTTCTACTATCTTAAAAGCATTCTTTGGATCCCAGTTATTCACCTCTGTATCTGTAACTATTTTTATATCACCTTTATCAACCAGGGGTTTTATATATTTCATAGCTCCATCTCTTAATAATTTGGAATTAGCATCTTTAGGGGCTCCTGACAGAATAATATAATTTCCTCTTGGAACTTTTTGAGTAATATAACGACCTTGAAATTCCCCAATTCTCATTCCATTAACAGAAATATACATATCTAAATCGCTATTTTCTATTAACCTGTCAAAAGCTATTACCTTAATCCCTGCTTTGTGAGCCTTTTCAACTATAGTTGCTGCAGCTGCTGACTCTACAGGTGCAACAACTAATATATCTATACCCTGTGATATTAGATTTTCTACTTGTGAAATTTGCTTGTTCATATCATCACTATCAACTTCTTCTTTTACGATAACCCCTTTGGATTTAGCATACTTTTCCATAGCCTCTTTATAGTTAGTCCATATTGGATCTTTTTGATTAGGTAAAGATATACCTATTACTGGTTGCTTTCTCTTTGTAGTTTCATTTATAAAATCACTATAAGAATTGACTTCATTTAATATTGATACCTTTTCTAAATATAGAATATCTTCCACATAACGAATTGGTACCAAAAAAGTTTTTGGTATTGATAAATACATATCTTATCTCCTATTTAATTATTACATTACCAATTATTATATTTCACTTATTGAATACATTGATATTTATGCACAATAAAAAAAAATAATAGACCAATATACTTGCCTATTTTGCACCATAGAGGAAGCTCGACTCGCACACGCTCGCTGAGTAAGCGATTCACACCAAATCATAGATTTGGGTTCACTGCTCACGTCAGCAATTTAAGCTTATAGATAATCTATATTATAATTTTTAGGTAACCTTATAAATAAATTTCCTACATAAAATTCATTTGTATATTTTCCCATTTCATTATTGTAATTAGTATCCTTATTGTTTTCTCCCAATCTAATATTATCAAAAATCCCTTTTAAACTGATCATTCCATATCCCCACTGTGGATTAGGATATACGTCTCCTGCTCTTTGCTTTGCACCTCTTATCAAATAGGTTTTTAATTTTTCAGCATTCATTGTAGTATCATTACCATCAATAATTCCCCATTGAAATAGTAATGCACATGCTCCTGCTGTAATAGC
Source organism: Clostridium sp. (assembly GCA_031292145.1). Lineage (GTDB taxonomy): Bacteria > Bacillota > Clostridia > Clostridiales > Clostridiaceae > Clostridium. Next base: position 11,526 of record JARLHR010000117.1, read on the forward strand.
ACCTGCCACACTTGAACCACTGATAATTGCAGTTGCTCCACCTACTGAAGTGGTCTTAGCATTAACGCCTCCAGCTGCAATGTCTGGCTTAATCATACCATCTCTTGTAAACCCCCTTCCTGATTCTGGTACAATTGAATTATTATTTTGATTATAGTATGCTGCAGATATAACACTACTAGATGTTGCAGGAACCATCAATGTTGTATATGGGTTAGGTCTAAGAAATCTTGTATCCGGTGCTATGAGTTCTCTCTGCAATATCCATGCATCATACTTTCCTACTATAATTAATTGTCCTATAAGCTTAAATTCCCATATACCTTCTCTAATATCTCTTGCCGTAATAACTATTTCTTGGTCTCCACTTATTGGATCTGATATTAAATATTCTATTTTCATAGAAGTTTCTTCATATACGAAAGTAATATCTGTAATTTCTTCAAGCTTTGGAATTATCTTTTTAACAACCTCACCTGTAGGAGATGTTATTGATAGAGCTACTTTATCTGGCTTTGAAATCCATATTTCAATGCGTATATCCTTCTGCTTTTCTCCTATTTTAAGTTCTATAATACTAATATCTCCTGCACTTTTTATTGTTCCTGAAGTATGAGTTGCAGTATTTCCTTGATTACCAGTTGGCGCAACTACTGCAACTCCAGTATTATCAGAAATTTCCTCTGCATATCTTTCGATCAAAGACTGTCCAGTATGAGAACCCATATTTGTACCTAATGGAATGTATATTATAATAGGCATATTAAGAGCTTATCCCTAAATAATTTCTATTTTTCTAAAAGCAATAAAAGCACATGCAAGCTTAATAAGCCCCAAATAGGAAGCATCTGTTTTTTCAAATCGGACAAGCAATTTTCTAAAGCGATTCATCCATGAATGAGT
>JARLHR010000118.1 GCA_031292145.1 Clostridium sp.
GTAAAAATCTATCGTTTGATCTGTAACAAATCTCTTCCAATCTAAATTATGTCCATGGACATATATTTCACCTTTTTCAGATGGACTCTCTATTTGCGACCAGCTAGTAAATTTATGACTCCAAAAACCTGTCCACCATGCATCATTTAATTTTTCTAAATCATTATCATATTTTTTCTTAAGCCAAGTTCTAAAAGCTTCTTGGCAAAGTTCACAATGACATTCTCCTCCATATTCATTGGAAATGTGCCACATTATTAAAGCTGGATGGTCTTTATATCTTTTAGCTAAAATCTCATTAATTTCATAAGTTTTGTTTCTGTATACGGGGGAAGTGAAACAATGATTATGTCTTTGTCCATGAAGATTTTTACTTCTATCTGCATTTACTCTTAAAACTTCTGGATATTTTTCAGACATCCATGCAGGTCTTGCACCACTTGGTGTGGCTAAAATCACATGAATATTATTTGCCGCCATATCATCCATAATTTTATCTAACCACTCAAAGGTATACTTACCTTCTTCAGGCTCTATTGCGCTCCAGCCAAATATATTTATAGAAACACAATTACAATGTGCAAGCTTCATTAAACGAACATCTTCTTTTAAAATTTCAGGATAATTTAACCACTGATCTGGATTATAATCACCACCATGCAAAAGACCTTTTACCTTATTAATTACTTGGAATTGTTTGTTCATCGCCCTGCCTCCAATATTTAATGCTACATATAAATTAATAATGAATGATGAATAATTAAGGAAGATATTCCGTAGGAATATCTTTAAATTTATTTTTAGAAAAGCCCGTAGGCTTTTCATTATTTAACTGTAAATTGTTAACTGTAAACTGTTAACTGAATTAAGGGCTTTTCATCCTCAACTCTTAACTCTTAACTCTTAACTCTTAACTCTTAACTGAGTTAATTATTTTATTGAACCAGTCATTCCTGCAACAAAGTGTTTTTGCATTACAAAGAATACGAATGCAGTTGGTAAAGTTGTAATTACTATAGCCATCATAATTAATCCATAATCAGGTGTATAACTTGATGCTAATTTTGAAATTATAAGTAGCACAGTTTTCTTTTCTGGTGATTGCAATGCAATTAATGGCCATAGATAAGCATTCCACGCCCCCATGAATGTAATAATTGCTGCTGCTGCATATGTTGTTTTCATAGTTGGGAAATATATTTTAAAGAAAATTCCCATTTCCCCTAAACCATCAATTCTTGCCGCTTCTAAAATTTCTTTAGGAAAAGATTTTGTATTTTGTCTAAAGAAGAAAATCAAAAATGCAGTACAAACGCTAGGTAACAATACAGCCCATAATGTATTTAATCCGAAAAAACTTAATGGTGAATTTTTCAAGCCTGAAAAGAATTTAAACAATGGAATCATTATCGCCGAAAATGGAACCATCATAGATAATAGTAAAATATTAAATACTCTGTCTCTAGCTTTTGTTCTGAATATTTCAAATCCATAACCAGTTATAGACGATACAAGTAGCGCCAATACAGTAGTTATAATTGCAATTTCTGCTGAATTAATTAATGAAGCTGTAAATCCTAAATCGGGGCTCATAAGATTTTTGAAGTTTTCCATAAAACTACTTCCTGGAAGCATTTTCCCCTTTGTTACATCAACTGACTTATTAGTAGCGCTGATAACCATCCAAAAAAATGGGAATATAGACACAAAGGATGCTACGCTTAAAAACACATACTTTAATATTCTGTTAAATTTACTAGTCATTCTTATCGCCTCCTATTTTAAATTGGATTATAGCTAATATTACTACTATAACAACAACAAGGTAAGCTACTGCTGTTGCATATCCAAAGTCCGGTGTATATGTGAAGCATAAATCATAAATATATTTCGAAATTGTAGTTGTTGCATTTGCTGGACCACCTTTTGTAATGTTCATAGGTTCATCAAATAACTGTAATGTACCGATTGTTGAAGTAATTGTTGTAAACAATATTATAGGTTTTAATAATGGTATTGTTATGCTTGTAAATTTCTTAAAAGGAGATGCTCCATCAATATCAGCTGCTTCATAAATTGAATGATCAATGTTTTGTAAACCTGATAAATAAAATATCATGTTATAACCTGTCCATCTCCAAGTAATTGCAATTATTATTAATACTTTAGCCCAAATTGGATGTGTAAGCCACTCGATTGGTGCTGAGACAAGATGAATTCCCATAAGTAATTTATTTACTAAACCATCTGAAGCAAATATGCTCTTTATGATAACTGAGTATCCAACTAGAGATGCTACACATGGTAAGAAAATGGCTGTTCTGAAAAATCCACTGAATTTTAATCTTTTATCATTAAGAACTGAAGAAATAATAAGTGCTAAAATAATCATTATTGGAACTTGAACTATTAAAAAAATAAAAGTATTTCCAACTGCCTTAATCAAAGTTTCATCTGAAAACATTCTTATGTAATTTTCAAAACCACTAAACTTTAAATTATTTCCTTTACCTGATTGTAGTGACATTATTAATGATTGTATCATTGGATAAAATACAAATAATCCAATTAGAAAAGTGCCTAATGAAACAAAAATCCATCCCCAAAAGTTTTCCTTGCTGTTAATACCTGCCCCGTTTTTGCGCTTCATTCTTTTCAACTCCTTTAGGATTTATAAAGACTATTTGAAAAATCTCTATTTAAAAATTTAACAAATAGTCTTTATAAATTTTTATATTTTTATTATAGATATTTCACTGTTATTTATTCACAGCAGCTTCTGCTTGCTTTTGTGTATCCTTAAGTGTAGCATCTATATCTGCTCCACCAACAATTTTTTGCATTCCCTCTGACATAACGCTTTCTAATTGATATGTGTAAAGGCCATAGTTTACAGCTGGAACTTTTGTAGTCCAGTCTGCCATATCTTTAAATACTTCTTGGTTTCCATAGAATGGTATAGGTTTGCTATAATTTTCACTTGTGCTTGCTGCTTTTAATGTACTTACTAAACCTATTGCTGGTACTAGATCATTCATTAAGCTAGTGTCTGATGCAAAAGTGTTTGCTAAGAAATCTGCTGCTAAGTCCGAATTTCCCACCTTATCCAATACATACCAACTGCTACCACCACTATTAGATGCATTTACTGATTTAGGATTAGCTCCTAATCTTGGAATATCTGTAACTGCCCATTTACCACTTTGATCATCTGATTTTTGTATTGAAGAAGAAATCCAGCATCCACTTGGTACACTTGCAACATCACCTTTTTGGAAAGCTGCTAAGAATGAATCCCATCCAGAAACTTGTTTTGTAATACCTGCATCAACCATTTGTTTATATATTGTAATAGCTTGCTTTAAAGCTTCATTCCCATCAATATTAACAGTTTTACCATCTGGTTTTACATACCATGATCCTGCTGACTGCATCATAATTCTAAGTTGATTTAAATCACTTGGATCAATTGTAAGCATTGCTTTTCCAGTTTTAGCTTTTACTGCTTTACCGATTTCAATATATTTCTCCCAAGTAAGGTCTTTCATATCTTCTGGTTTATATCCAGCTTGTTCGATTAAATCTGTTCTATAAAATAATGCTGCTACACCACTATCAAATGGTACACCATAGAATTTATTTCCATCTGACATAACATTTAATTTATAATCTGCAAATTTAGTTTTATCTACTTTACTACTTAAATCCTTTATTTCCCCTGGGTAAGATTGTAAATAATTTTGAATTCTATAATCTTCTATTAATACAACGTTTGGAAGTCCATCATATGTTCCTGATGAAAGGCTTGTATTTAATTTTTGTACTACGTCATCTTGAGCCATACTTACTACATTAATAGTTACATCTGGATGATTTTTTAAATATTTTTCTTTAGCCATATTTGCAGCTTTGATATTGAATGTATCATCCCAAGCCCAAATAGTAATTGTTTTATCATCTTTTCCTTTACTTGATGATGCTGAATTGCCGCCTTGTGATGTTGATGATCCACATGCCATTAAACTAAATGCCATCATACCAGTTACAACTGCAGCCATAATCTTTTTAAGTTTCATAAATTTTTCCCCCTTGAAAATTTTTTGTTATTCATAAGTTGTTTCCTTGTGTATGTTTACATTATAACATCTATATATTTGTAAACGTTATGATTAAATTGATAGCATTTTGTTATAATTTTATACATTAAAAAATCTTAATTGTTACTTTTTTATGTTTTTGTATTTTTTTAAGGGACATGAAAGAAAATAACAAGTACAAAATGCCATGATGGAAAATAGACTTGGCAGATGGACTTGTTATTTTTTTGATTGTGCCTTATTAAAGGAATTGAAATAAATGAAATTCATTATATTTCAATTCCTTAATTCCCCCTATATAAACATAAATTATTTACTACTAGATATTATATGACTTTTAATTAAAATTCTTTAAATTCCTTTTGAGCAGGAATCGTTATTTTTACAGTAGTTCCTTTGTTTAATTCACTAGTAATTATTACCCCGAACTCTTCTCCATATAAAAGTTTGATTCTATCATTAACATTATTTATACCAATACTAGTAAAATGTTCATGTTTTTTAGATGACTTACTAAATAAGTTTTTAATGTCTTTACTAGCTATTCCAACTCCATTATCTATAATTTCACAAATCAGCGTTTCATCTTGTTCATTTACAAATACATGTATAGAACCAGTATCCTTATCTGTAAATCCATGAAAAAATGCATTTTCTATAAATGGCTGGAATATTAATTTAGGAACTAAGTACTCTTCACAGTTTGGCATCACAAAAAAATTTGCACTTATGTTATCTCCGTAACGAATATGGTTTATTAGAACATAATTTTTCAAATTCTCTATTTCCTGCCCTATCGTAATTATCTCATTTTTATTACTTATTGTATTTTGCAGCAGAGAAATAAATGCATCAATAGTTTCCGTTGATTTGTCTATATTTCCCTGCCATATTAACCACTTAATTGATGATAAGGTATTATAAATAAAATGAGGATTAATCTGCATCTGAAGCGCATGAATTTCTACTTTTCGTTTTTCCTTTTGCATTTTTATTTGTTCCTTAACATAACTATTTAATCCATCTAGCATATAATTAAATGTAGCAGATAATTCTCGAACTTCGTAACTTCCCCTAACTGGAATATGATAATTGAAATTACCATCAATTATTTTAGGCATTGTTTTAACAAGAGTTGAAATCGGATCCGTAGTCCTTTGTATTATGAAAAAGGTAATAATAATAAATACCAATGCAATCATTATACTAACTGCAATTATTCCTGATGAATTGTATATTTCATTTAAAACTATATTTTTATCAATAGTTCCAACTATGTTGAAATTGTATGTAGGTAAATGTTTCGATAACACTACTACATCAGAATAAGTCAAATTTGTACTAATATATTGAAGATTACTTTCTAGGATATTATTCGATATATTATATAAATCTAAATTTTTAGTTCCTATTTTAGGCAGAATATTAGATGAAACAATGGTGCCATCATTAGATATAATTGCAATATTATTACCATTGCCTACAAAATAGTCGTAATATTTATTTAATGTATTTTGACTGATAAGAACATAAACAAATCCATAAGGTTCTTTTGTAAAATTATCACATAAAACCTTTATGCTCACAAGTGCACTTGAATATCTTGTTGAATTTGTAAATCCACTAGGTAAAAATTGATATGACACTACATTTTTATTTGCTAATGCATTTTTTGTAATATCACTATTTAAGATTTCAGAAGCACTTGTAATAAGATGATCAGTAGTTGGAAAAACAGTATTACCATTAGTTCCAATAACTACTACAGAAATGTCATCAAAATCTTTTGCAGGTACAGTTTTATCTATTAAATTGCTATGCATGTTGTAAAGAGTTTTGTAATTAAGTTGGGGACCCAATTCTTCTTCTGTTTTTGTACAATATCTCTGATAATCCGGAATATTATTAATTGCATTCATAATATTAATGATTCTATCATTTAAAATACTAAAATTATTGCTAATTTGTGTTAATACCTTGTAATTTGATTTACTAAATGTGTCAACAAGTATATCTTTTGAAATTTTAATTGTAATTGTGCTTATACAAATAGATACTAAAATCACACTTACAAGTACTACTGAAGCAACTCTGGGAAATAAACTAGTGGAGTGAATATACTTTAAAAATCTTGACATAATCTATAATCCCTTCTTAGGGATCTTCAAAAAAATAACTAGTCAGATTCTGGTCTACTTTAGGTTATGGTTCTTCGCCTAGCGCAAAATATCCTCAGAATCTTTAACTCATTATTTTCTTTCAGATCCCTTAGTTATGCTGTTTTTCCTAAAATTACTTGGAGTAAGTCCAGTGAACTTCTTAAAAACCTTACAAAAATAACTTTGCTCGGAATATCCTACCATATTACTAATATCAGAAATAGGAATATCTTGCTTTAAAAACTCACAAGCTTTTTTTATTCTAATTTTATTAAGAAATTCATTAAATCCTTCTTCATTATGTGAACTAAAATATGATGATAGATAATAATAATTAAAATTAAATAATTTTGATACGTAAGACAAAGTGAGTTGTTCATCATAATGTTCATAAATATATTGTATTATTTTATTAATCATATGAGAATTAATATTGCTTTCATGTTTATCTACAATTTCATTAAATGCACTTAATATCGATTTATATGATATCATTAAATCTTCTGCATACTTAGCATTATCTATTTTCTCAAAGCACTCACGCTTTAATGAATTAGCTGAAATTGTATCACAATTTAAGTACTCTAAAGTAGAAATTACATTATAGAAGCAATTCTGTATTAACGTTTTTAATTCAAATTCTGTAAGAGATCTATTAGCAATTACTTTTTGTATATACTCCGTTAACATATCAAAGGCCTTCAAAATTTGTAATATTGAAACCATTTCAGAGAAAACTTTGAAATTAAATTTATCTACTGCTGAATACTTTTTTAAGCTGTTAGAACATAAGAGATGCGTATTCTTATTGTAAAAATACTGTTGTGTTAAAAATAAAAAGTCTTTTTCATATACCTCTTTAATATCCTTAATAGAATAAAATTCCTTGCTTAAAACAAAAAATACTTCATTAAAATTTGATGCAACTTTCTCTGAAATTTGAGTCAATTTATTTATTACAGTATCATAGTTTGCATGCTTAAAATTCATCACTAAAACAACAGTATCATTTTCAATATTTGTAATTTGTGTTACCTCTTCTTGAAAATCTTGCGCATCTACTTCTGAAATAAAACTATTAATAATTTGTTGGCGTTTATCATGACTTGCACACACTTTCTTGGTATTAATTCCGAATAAACAAAAACATGGATGGATGAATAAATTATTTAAATAATCAAAATTAATATCAGCATCGAATCCAAGAATAAGTCTATTTAGCATATTACCAATATTTATTTCACTCTTAGATGAAAGATCTATATTGGATATTTTTTTAGCGATCCGCTTCAATGTCTGTAGGAACTCTAATGGCTTTAATGAAGGCTTTAGTATATAATCGACTGCACCATTTTGAAATGAAGATCTTACATATTCAAAATCACTATAACTACTTAATATAATAATTTGTATTTGTGGATATTTAGCTTGTATAATTTTAGTAAATTCAATACCATCTATTTGAGGCATTACAATATCTGAGATTATAATATGAGGAGTATTAGTCTCAATTATGTCAAGAGCTTCTTGACAGTTTGAAGCTTCACCAATAACTTGGAACCCCTCTTGTTCCCAGTCAATCATATGTTTAATTCCTTGTCTCATAATAAATTCATCATCAACAATTAAAATCTTACAATACTCGTACACTTACTCTTCACCTCCAATGCAAACTCATTGATAAAGTTTACATAATTAATTTTATTATATATTATAATTTACATCTTTTCAAATCTTCAAAACTATCCAGTATTAAAGATTAAAATTATTCATATCATCTAAGGCACATTCAAAAAAAATAACAAGTCCATCTGCCAAGCCTATTTCCCATCTTAGCATTGTGGACTTGTTATTTTCTTTCATACGCCTAAATTCTCTTGACTTCTTTTGCTACTCTCTGGAATCTGAAAGAAATACATTTCTTAATATAATAGATAAAAATATAACATATACAAATTAAGCAAAGTGTTGACTAATCAAATTTAAATTCATACATAGTTTCATAGTCATTTCCTACACATACATATGCCTTTTTCTGTGTAAGATTGTAAACAGCAGACCATTGTTCTTGACCTTTAATCGTATTTTCAGAAAGAAGCTTCATCGCTTCCTTTTCTGTTAAAATTCCATTTGTCTCCTTTAGCTTTTCTTCTATACCCTCATATCTATCTCCACCAAATCCAAACAACTTTGGATTATTGTACATTACAAAATTAGTAACAATTTGATAAGGCTTATCGCTATAAACTGTTTGCATTTCACCATCAACATATTCCACAACTACGCTTGCACCTGTAGCATCTACAATCATGAAATGACTTGGAAATTCATCGTTAACAAACTTCATATTATAGTTTTTTATCATCTCAACTGCTTCCTCTACCGTGCTTGCTTTATCCAAAACCATTCGTATTATACTAAAATCATTTAGTGTAACTTTATTTTCATTTTCCATAGCTTTGCTACCAATTTTAGCAGTCAGCACTGACATTGATAAACCATGCTCATTCATACCTTCTAAAGGAAAATATGGTGCACCAAAAATATTGACGAACCTTTTAGAAAACACTTTAGGCATATTATTTTTATCATAATTCAAATTGTATAAATTAACCATACTCATAGATTTATATCCATTATTAGGACTTGTTTTTAAGCATAATGGTATAGCTTGTCCTGTATCAAGATTTCTTGCAAAAAGTCTATCTCCATTAGGTGCAATAGCTGTAAAACTAGAACAGTTTTGTGATTCTTTAATAAAGAATTCTCCTAATCCATGAGCTGTTTCATTTAATGTAATTTTTATATATTCCCTAGTATTTTCAGCCCCTGATTTTAAATAATCATCAAAGCCATAATCACCGTTATATGTCATTGAAAAGAATGGATATTTATTATTACCAGCATTAACTTGTTGTAATGAATTAAATGTAATAATTTCTTTTCTCCATATCATGCCTATGGAGATTCCCCCTATAATTACAATAATAGCAACACTAATTCCAAACCACTTAAAAAACTTTTTTATACAATCTTTTTTCATAACTTCTCCCCCCTATCCCTTCTTATTGATCCTAATACAGCTATACTAGTAATGCCATAAATAATCTTTGTAGAAAATCTAAGACATATACACTGCTGCATTATATAAATATGATAATACTGACTACAAAGTTTAGTAATATAAAGCTTCTAAACTATACACTTTTATAGTTCAAATGTCTTTTATGATTTAACTCTACCGATTTTTACTAAACTTTTACTAAAATAAATTGACTTTTTACTAAAGACTTTATAAAATAAAAATTGAAAACGATTATAATATTAATTAAATGTTTTTGAAACAAACTCTTTAAAAAATATTAATCATATAAAAATATATTATTTAAGCGGATAATTATTATTACTGCTAGTATAAAATTAGAAAGCGAGGTACTTATATGAAGTATACTGAACCAACTTTAGAGTGGCTAGAAGATCCACAAATCTTTAGAGTAAACAGAATAGATGCACATTCAGATCATTGGTTTTATGAAAAAATTGAAGATCTAAAATTAGATGATGAAATGCCTCTTAAGCAAAATTTAAATGGAAGTTGGAGATTTTCATATAGTGAAAATCCTTCATTAAGGCAAAAAGATTTCTATAAAGAGGATTTTGATGTTAATGTCTTTGATTATATCGAAGTTCCAGGGCATATTCAGCTTCAAGGTTATGATAAATGCCAATACATCAACACTATGTATCCTTGGGAAGGTCATGATGAATTAAGACCACCTCATATTTCAAAAACTTATAATCCTGTTGGAAGCTATGTAACCTTCTTCAATGTAAAAGAAGAGCTTAAAAATAAACAAACTTTTATATCCTTCCAAGGTGTCGAAGTAGCTTTTTATGTATGGGTTAATGGCGAATTTGCTGGGTACAGTGAAGACACATTTACTCCATCAGAATTTGATATAACAAGTTATTTAAAAGATGGACAAAATAAACTTGCAGTAGAAGTTTATAAGAGAAGTAGTGCAAGCTGGATTGAAGATCAAGATTTTTGGAGATTTTCAGGAATCTTTAGAGATGTTTATTTATATGCAATTCCAGAAACTCATATAAATGACCTTTTTGTAAAAACAGATTTATCAGAAGACTCTGCTAATGCTAAACTTAATGCAACTCTTAAAATGATCGGAAAAGAAAATACAAAAATTGAAGCATACCTACAAGATATTGTTGGAAATAGAATTGCTGAAATTAAGGACATTCATTTTGAAAATGAACTAACATTATCTCTTGACGTTGAAAATGTTAAGTTATGGAGTGCTGAGGAACCAAATTTATATGAATTTTTCATCCTAGTTCAAGATGAAAATAACACTTTAGTTGAAGTAGTTAAGCAAAAAGTTGGCTTTAGACGCTTTGAAATGAAAAATAAAGTTATGTATCTTAATGGAAAACGAATAGTATTTAAAGGTGTTAATCGTCATGAATTCAGTGCAAGACGTGGACGTTCTATTACAAAAGAAGACATGCTTTGGGATATCAAATTTATGAAACAACATAATATTAATGCTGTTAGAACCTCTCATTATCCAAATCAAAGTTTATGGTATAGACTATGTGATGAATATGGTATTTATCTAATAGATGAAACAAATTTAGAAAGTCATGGTTCATGGCAAAAATTAGGACAATGTGAGCCATCATGGAATGTTCCAGGTTGTCTTCCAGAATGGCAAGATGCCGTTTTAGATCGCGCTGCTTCAATGCTAGAACGAGATAAAAATCACCCTTCCGTTCTTATTTGGTCATGTGGTAATGAATCTTATGCAGGTGAAGATATTTTTCAAATGTCAGAGTACTTTAGGAAAACAGATCCATCTCGTTTAGTTCATTATGAAGGTGTATTTTGGAATAGAGAATTTGAAAAAACAAGTGATATGGAAAGCAGAATGTATGCTAAGGCAGTAGATATTAAGGAATATCTTGATAATGATCCACAAAAACCATATATAAGCTGTGAGTATATGCATTCTATGGGTAACTCTACTGGTGGAATGATGAAATATACAGAGCTTGAAGATAAATATGTAATGTACCAAGGTGGCTTCATTTGGGACTACGGCGATCAAGCTCTTTATAGAAAATTGCCAAATGGAAAAGAAACTTTATCTTATGGTGGAGATTTTACTGATAGACCATCAGATTATAACTTCTCAGGAAATGGTTTAATTTATGCTAATAGAGAAGCATCACCTAAAGCTCAAGAAGTAAAATATTTATATCAAAATATAAAATTATTCCCTGATAAAAATGGAGTTAATATTAAAAATAAGAGTTTATTTATAAATACTGATGAATTTGATTTATATTATAAAGTTGAAAAAGAAGGCATCCTTATAAAAGATGGTATAACAAAAGTTTCTGTTGCGGCTGGTGAAGAAAAATATTTTGAATTGCCTTTTGGAGATTATAATTGCTCAGAAGAACTTGTATTTACTGTTTCATTAGTGTTATCAGAAGATACTCTTTGGGCAGCTAAAGGACATGAAGTAGCTTTTGGACAAAAAGTTTATGAGAAAAAAGAAGCTGCTAAACCTAATTGTATTTCTACTTTAAAGGTAGTTCATGGCGATGTGAACATAGGTGTTCATGGTAAAGACTTTAAAGTGATTTTCTCAAAACAAGAAGGCGGAATTGTTTCTCTCCGATATAGCGGAAAAGAATTTATTACAAGAACTCCAAAAACATATTATTGGAGAGCAACAACTGATAATGATAGAGGAAATAAACATGAGTTTAAGTGCGCTCAATGGTTAAGTGCTTCTATTTGCCAAAAATATGTTGATTTTTCTATGGAAGAAGAAGCTGATAAGGTTACATTACACTATACTTATGAACTTCCAACAATACCTGCTACTAACGTTAAGGTAAATTACGAAGTTACAGCTGATAATTCAATTAAAGTTAATGTAGCTTATAAAGGTGTAGAAGGCTTACCTATACTACCAGTTCTAGGAATGAACTTTAGACTTTTATCAGAATTTAATTCATTCTCCTGGTATGGAATGGGACCAGATGAAAATTACATTGACCGCGCAGAAGGAGCAAGATTAGGCATTTATACTAGTACTCCACTTAAAAACTTATCTAAATACTTAGTTCCTCAAGAATGTGGTAACAGAACTGGCACTAGGTGGTTAACTGTTAAAAATGAAAAAGGTGAAGGAATTAAATTCACTTATGGCAAATGCCCATTTGAATTTACCGTTTTACCTTATAACAATATGGAATTAGAAAATGCTCTTCATCAAGAAGATTTACCTCCTATTAACTTTACAAATGTAAATATCATAGGAAAGCAAATGGGCGTTGGTGGCGATGACAGCTGGGGTGCACCAGTACTATCTGAATTCTGCATCGATTCAAGTAAGGATTTAGAATACAGTTTTACAATTTCTAACCTATAATGCCACCGTAATACATAACATATTGTGTTCCGGTTTCTCTGAAACACTGCACACAATATGTTATGTATTTCTACTATAGATATATACTTAAATTTAATAAATATAAAAGGAGTTTTATTTTTATGTACAATCATCATAAAAAAGCAATTGAAGATATAACTAATAAACTTAAAACCAATGAAGAAATATTAGGTATAATTATAGGTGGATCTGTAGCTCATGGATTTGCGAATGAGAAATCTGATATAGATATAATGATTGTTTTATCTGATGAAGATTTTCAAAAACACTTAAAGGAAAAAAATATAGGCTATTATGAAGAGGAGATTTGTCCTCGGGATGGTGGATATGTAGACGGCAAATACATTTCTTTAGATTTTATAAAAAAAGTCTGTACTCAAGGAAGTGAACCAGCTAAATTTGCATTTAAAGACGCATTTGTTACTTATTCTAAAGTAGAAGGCTTAAAAGAACTTGTAGAAAACGCCTCTTCCTATCCTATAAAAAATAAAGAAATAAACCTAGAAAGATTTATTTCTCAATTTAAAGGTTGGCATTGGTATTATAATGAGGGTCTAAAAAGAAATAATCTATATCTAATTAATATTGCCGCTACTAATATGGTATTGTTTGCCGGAAGATTAATCTTAACTTATAATGAAACTTTATATCCCTATCACAAGTGGTTCTTTAAAGTATTAGAACAATGTCCAAATAAACCAGAAAACCTGATTAATCTAATGAATAATCTTATTGAAGATAAAAATGAAACTAATGCAAATATATTGTATGACTCAATAATAAATTTTACTGATTGGAACGATGGAAATAAGCCTTGGAATATACAATTCATGCTTGATAGCGAATTAACATGGTTAGATGGCTTTGTTCCAGTTGCTGATATATAAATTTCAACTAAAGGTTGGTTGAATATACATTATGTGGATTTAACTGCCTTTCTAGTGTAGTATATTTCCAAGTATAAATCTATTTCTATATAGATAACTCAGTATATACTTATCACTGGAATATTGGTTCATATTTACTAAACTTTGAATGCACATCTACACCAGAAATCATAAATATTTTTATGCAGAAGGTATTTGAAAATGAGATGTTAAAGGCTCTTAGTTGTAAGTTGTTCCAATTTAGCTTGTCACGCTGAAAGCGGGAGCATGCTAAATTGGGTACAACTTGCAACCTAGAACCTTCAGCGATATTTTCATAGTCCTTCGAAATAAAAATATTTATGATTTCGGCAAGTCACCACATAAGTCTAAGTTAACATTTTGATATCTATATCGCTTAAGTCAATTTTACACATCAATTAGTATATTTTCTCTATATTTTTTAGGAGACATTCCCTTTTCCTTTTTAAATATTTTAGAAAAACCAAGGGTATCATCATATCCTACCGAGCGGGAAATATCACCTATGGTTAATCCTTGATTACTCATAAGTTCACATGCTTTATTTATTCTATATTCTATTATATATTGTTGAGGTGTAACCCCCATATTTTCTTTAAAAAATGTACTAAAATAATTTTTATTGAGACCTACACTTTTAGCCATTTCAGAAATACTTAACTTACTGGAGTAATTGGTTTCAACAAACAGCATACTCTTTTTTATATATAATTCTTTATAATTACTATTTATGATGACATTTTTCCCTACTTCCTCAATAAGCTCTGATAAAAACATTATAAGTAGTCCTTGTAATCTTAATTCTCTCCCATATCTTAATTCTGTAGCCTTTCTCATATCTTCAAAACACTTCTGTACAAAATCTACTTCTGCACATTCAAAAACAGGATTCTCTTGATCAAGATTTGCTAATTTCAAATAATTTTCAGCTTTTATTCCTTTAAACCCAACCCAGGTATATACCCAAGGCTCTTCATTATCAGCTTCATAATAGGTAACAATGTTAGGACAAATTAAGAAGCCTTGATTTTCTTTTATCTTATATGATTTTCCGTTTACGTAAAATACACCACTACCTTTAAGTACAAAATGTATTAAATAGTGATCCCTAATCGCTGGTCCATACGAATGCATCTTCTTACATTTTTCCATGCCATATTGATATACAACAATATCAAATCCCTCTTTATTTACTGTTGGTAAACATGTCATTTCCATATCTTCATTCATTTTTCATTCCTCAATTTCAAAGATATCTAAAATTACTTTCTTAGATTATACCATAATAATCTTATATTAATCCATTTCATTTTGGTTTAATTGCTTTATACTTATATTTAAATGAAACTATTCTTAATCATTATATTTTTAATTATTTGGAGGAATTAATATGGGTATTATATATGATAACAATTCAAAATCTTTTCATTTAACTGCTAAAAATACTAGCTATATATTACAAATTCATGAGGATAGATATTTATCACATGTTTACTTTGGAAAAAAGCTTCGAAATTTTAATTCTAATAATCTATTAGCTATTAAAGAAAGATGTTCTTTTTCTCCAAATCCAAACCCTAATAATTATACACTTTCACTTGACACTCTTCCTCAGGAATATCCTTCATATGGAACTAGTGATTTCCGTGCACCAGCTTATTCAATTCAACTTGAAACTGGATCAACTATAACTGATCTTAGATATGAATCTCATACAATTATAGATGGAAAGCCTAAATTAGAAGATCTTCCAGCAACTTATGTTGAAAGTGATGACGAAGCTCAAACTTTAAATATTACAATGGTTGATTCATTAATTGGACTTAGGGTAATTTTATCTTATACAGCTTATGAAAACTATGATGCTATAACAAGAAATGTAAAGTTTTTAAATTGCGGTAATGAAGATTTAAAATTATTAAGAGCTTTAAGCATGAACATAGATTTTAACAGTTCTAATTATGATTTTCTACATCTTCATGGTTCATGGGCAAGAGAACGACATATTGAGAGAACCCCTTTACTAATAGGTACTCAATCAATCGAAAGCAGACGTGGTTCAAGCAGCCATAACCAAAATCCTTTCCTTGCATTACTTAGCAAGGATGCTAATGAAGAGCATGGAGATGTATATGGATTTAGTTTAGTATATAGTGGTAGTTTTCTTGCTCAAGCAGAAGTTGATCAATATAAAAATACAAGGGTATCAATGGGTATTAATCCTTTTGATTTTTCTTGGTTACTAAAACCGAATGAAAGTTTTCAAACACCTGAAGTAGTAATGGTTTATTCTTCAAACGGGCTTGGAGAAATGTCAAGAACATATCATAAACTATATAGAAAAAGATTATGCAGGGGCGTTTATAGAGATAAGACTAGACCTATTCTCGTGAACAACTGGGAAGCAACTTATTTTGATTTTAATGCTGAAAAAATCGAAAGTATTGGTAAAGCTGCGAAAGAACTAGGAATTGAACTTTTTGTTCTCGATGATGGCTGGTTTGGAAAAAGAGATAGTGATAATTCTTCACTCGGAGACTGGGTTGTTGACAAAAACAAACTTCCTAATGGCTTAGATGATTTAGCTAATCGTATAAATAATTTAGGCTTACAATTTGGTTTATGGTTTGAACCTGAAATGGTATCCCCTGATAGTGATTTATATAGGAAACATCCTGATTGGTGCCTGCATGTAGCTGAAAGATCTCGTACACAAGGAAGAAATCAACTAGTACTAGACCTTTCTAGAGAAGATGTATGTGACTATATTGTAGAATCTTTATCTGCGATTTTAAGTTCTGTTAATATTAGCTATGTTAAATGGGATATGAATAGAAATATGACTGAAATAGGTTCTGCTCTACTTCCTCCAGAAAGACAAAGAGAAACAGCTCATAGATATATGCTAGGTTTATATAAAGTATACGAAAAACTTACAACTGCTTTTCCAAATATACTATTTGAAGGCTGTTCTGGAGGCGGTGGCAGATTTGATGCAGGTATTCTATATTATATGCCTCAAATTTGGACTAGTGATGATACTGATGCTATAGAAAGATTAAAAATTCAATATGGGACAAGTATAGTTTACCCAATTAGTACTATGGGAGCCCATGTATCTGCTGTACCAAATCATCAAGTTCACAGAAAAACTTCTCTTAAAATGAGAGGTGATGTTGCAATGCTCGGCAACTTTGGATATGAACTTGATCTTACTAAGTTTAGTGATGAAGAAAAAGAGACTGTAAAGAAACAAGTAGAATCTTATAAACAATTAAGGGAACTTATTCAATTTGGCGATATGTATAGACTGCTTAATCCATTTAATGGCAATGAAGCCTCTTTTATAGTTGTATCAGAAGATAAAACTGAAGCTTTTTTGAGCTATTTTAGAGTTCTTGCTATTCCAAATGAACCAATAAGAAGATTATACTTAAGAGGCTTAGATCCAAATAAAAACTATTCAGTTGAAGGAATTCAAGGAATATTTGGTGGAGATGAACTTATGTATGGAGGTATTACCATCCCTGACTTATACGGAGATTATCAAAGTATTACCCGGAAAATAAAATCAATTTTAAAAATTTAATCTACAAAAAGCTGATTCCTGTCTAAACAGAATCAGCTTTTGCAGATTAATTCTCCATTTTAAAACGTCCTTAACATAAAACCTTTTTATAATATCAAAAAATATATTATATTTACATACCTTATATTGAGTTACAATCAAAAAAATGATAAATCAGAATGCTTGTCTATTATTTTCTTTCCTGTGCCTAAATCTTAAACTTTTGAACTATTTCATTAAGCCTTTGAGCAAGCTCTGCTTGGCTTTGAGCTGTTAATGCCACTTGTTCCAAACCTTGCGTAGTTTCATTCATGCTTTCTTTTATTACTTCTGAATGTTCACTAGATTTTTGAGCTGCTTCCGCCATATTTTGAATTGCTTCATTCACTTGTCCAACTGTTGCAGTAACCTCTTCTGACATAGCGGCAATTTCTTCAGACATATTACTTACAAACTCAGAATCATCATAATATTGACTTCCAGTTTTTTCGTATGCCTCAAATTGTTCATTTACATCCTTATTAATAAATTCTAATATATCGCTTCCAGTATCAATACTATTTTTAAATGCTTCTTGTACCTTAATTATAGTTTCTTGGATGTTTTTTACTGCATCTGCTGACTGTTCTGCAAGTGTTCTAACTTCTTCAGCTACAACTGCAAAACCTTTCCCCATTTCCCCTGCCCGTGCTGCCTCAATTGCTGCATTTAATGCCAGCAGGTTAGTTTGCTCTGCTATATCAGCTATAGTATCTGCCATTACTTTAATATTGTCTACTACCTTACCATCTTCAATAACTTTACTCATTCTTTGTTGCTTTTCATAAGATATATTTTTAGATTCCTTTAAAGCTTTTTGACTATTATTTTTGACTTCGTTAGCTCTCTCTTTAGCAATATTGGCATTGCTGCTTCCATCTGAAGCCTTTTTGGAAAGCATATTTATACTTGAATCTACCTCTTGAATAGATGCACTTATTTCCTCTGTTCCAGCACTAGCTTCTTGCATATTACTAGCAATATTATTTACAGCTTCATCGACACTTAAAGCTTTTGATGATAATTCTTCTACAGTTGCTGAAAGTTCCTCTGATGAAGCACTCATATTTTGAGAGTTTTCAATAATAGTTTTAACAAGTTCCTTAATATTATCTTGCGCCTTAAATAATGCTGATCCTACTTGTCCAAATTCATCCCCTCTTGTAAGTTTAAAATCTTGAGATAAATCATAATTTGCAAGCTTTTCACCAAATAATTTTATTAATTGAAGGGGCTTGTTAATATCATTTGCTAAAACTAATCCTATTATAACTGCTAATGCAAGTCCAATAATACTTAACGCAACCATGATCATATTAGATTCTTTATATATTGAATTAGTATTACCATTTGATAACTTGGCATCATTTAAATTTACTTCTATCAATTTATCCAGACTATTAAACATCGAATCATTAACTGATTGTATTTCTTTATATTTAATATCTGCCTCACTATAATTACCTTCAGATACAGATTTAATAATATCTTCTCTTAAAGGCGTATATTGTTTTACATAATTACAAAATTTATCATATTCACTTTTTTCCTCACCTGTCATAGGTAGATTCTCATATTCACTTATGTAATCGTCATTTTCATTTTTATTATCTTCAATTATCTTGTTTAAATTATCTTTTTTGGACAAATCCTTAATATATATTAATTCCAGCATACTGCTTTTTATTTCAGTTAAATTCTGCTTCATATCCGTTAATATATAAACACTTCGAAGGTTATCTGTATACATATTATTTGAATTTACATCTGCATTTTTAAGAGAAACAATTCCAATTACACCTACAATACCAATCAAAAGTGCTACAATTACAAACGCCCCAATTAATTTAATTTTAACTTTTATGTTTTTTAATAGATTCATTGTTCAGCCCTTCCCTCTTCTCATTAATTTATTACAATTATAATATTTTTCATAAAAAGTTTAACTTATGTATACGTGTTAATTATAACATAATCCTATTATAAATCCTATTTTTCTAATAAAAAAGAGGAAAAATTATACAATTTGCAATATTGCGACAGCACTTGTGTATAATGTTACATTTAACTGGTGAATTATAACAATATAACTAATCTACTTATATATAAAAATATAGTCTGTGTCTTCATTAAATTAGTTTATTTTATCACCTTAATGAAGCTACACAGACTATTCTAAATTCTCTCAAACAATTAGAGATTAAATTTACAAATTAATATATTTTATTATTTAAATACATTTTTTGTTACTACAACATCAACACCAGTTTCAAAGATATTCTTAATTACAATATCACCAATTTTAACAGGTGCCTCTATAGTAACCTTATTAATTTCCTCCATACATTTCACAATAAGCCCTTTTGGTATTGCTTTTTCAGTTTTTACTGGAACTACTGGCACTTCTCCTCCACTAACCTTAACTGTTGAGGTCACTATTCTAACTGGATTTGTAACTTCATTAACTCCATATTCTGCTCCTTTAGGACAACTATTTCCACTTACACTTAAACTCGCTTCATCAACTTTTAAATGACACCCCTTAGGGCAGCTTATGCATATTAATTCTCTTTCCATTTTATTCACCATCCTCTAATGATATTGTTATATCACCTTTTATTCTATCTAATAGTACTTTACCTAAAATTACTTTTTCCATTTCTGATGGTGCTAAATGAGCTCTCTTAAATTTAGCTATAACCTCATCACCACTTCTAACTACTAAAGCTTTATCGTGATATATATTATTTACTCTCATAAATATAGTTAATTTATCTTGAATATCATCTATATTTAATCTTTGTGGAACTGTATAGTTTATATTTTGTCCATTAATTATATTTACATATTTATCTTTCCTAAGTTCATTCTTAATATATCTAAAGACTGAAATACCTGTACGCTTTGATTCTTCTGTTACAAAATCAACTAAATCATGAACATGAACTACATTACCACATGCAAATATTCCATCTACAGATGTTTCCATACTTTCTGTAACTCTTAAACCATTTGTCCTTCTATCAGGTTCAATTCCTGCATTAATAGATAATTCATTTTCTGGAATCAGACCAACTGATAATAATAATGTATCTACATCAAATTCTATTTCAGTTCCTTTTATAGGCTTTCTATCTTCACCTACCTTAGCTATTACTACTTTTTCAAGTCTTTCATTTCCCACAATATCTACAACTGTATGTGATAGGTACAATGGAATATCATAATCATTTAAACATTGAACTATATTTCTATTTAACCCATTTGAATATGGACATAATTCAACTACAGCTTTAACCTTTGCTCCTTCAAGAGTCATTCTTCTTGCCATTATAAGACCAATATCCCCTGATCCTAAAATAACAACTTCCTTCCCCGGCATATATCCTTCTACATTAATATATCTTTGAGCTGCACCTGCACTAAATACACCTGCTGGTCTATCTCCTGGTATATTAATAGCTCCTCTAGTTCTTTCTCTACATCCCATTGAAAGAATTATAGCTTGAGCTTCAAGTTCCATGTATCCTTCTTCTGAATTTATTGCATAAACTTTTTTGTCTTTGGTTATTTCTAATACCATGGTATTAAGTTTAACCTCTATATCTGTTTCCTTAACCATTTCAATAAATCTACTTGCATATTCTGGACCTGTAAGTTCTTCTTTAAATGTATGTAAACCAAAACCATTATGAATGCATTGATTTAATATTCCACCTAATTCTTTATCCCTTTCTAAAATTAATATCTTTTTTATTCCATTATTGTATGCCTCATATGCTGCTGCAAGGCCTGCTGGTCCTCCACCTACTACAATTAATTCATAACTCATAACTCTACCTCGCCCTTCTACTTAGTTTTTCCTACTAGTATATAAGAATTATCTTTTTCTAAAACAACACTTTCCAATGGAACATTGTATTCCCTTGCTATTATTTCTTGAACCTTTGGTCCGCAGAAGCCACCTTGACATCTTCCCATTCCTGGTCTGCATCTTCTTTTTATTCCATCTACTGAAAGTACTCCAAAACTTCTCTTTATTGCATCTACAATTTCACCTTCTGTTATACTTTCACATCGACACACTATTCTTCCGTACTGTGGGTTCTCTTTTATTAATTCAGCTTTTTCTTTCGGGGCTAAATCCATAAAGTGGATTTGTTCCCTTTTACTTATGAAATTGTTTTTCTTTTCTAACTTGCATCCTGCTTTTTCTAATATATCAACTACTCCTAAAGCGATAGCTGGTGCTGAGGATAAACCTGGCGATTTCATTCCTGCTACATCAATGAAGCCCTTAACCTCATCATTTTCTTCCACTATAAAGTCTCCTGTATCTGGATTAGCTCTAAGACCAGCAAAATTTCTTATACTTTCTCTAAAATTAACCTTTTTAGTTGATCGCATTGAAGCTTCTCTTATTCCTTCTAGTCCTTCTGCAGCTGTTCCTAAATCTTCTTTATCTTCAATATCTCTAGCATCAGGACCAACTAATAAGTTACCATGAACAGTTGGCGTTACTAAAACACCTTTTCCAAGTTTTGATGGACATTGAAATATTGTGTGACTAACTATATTTCCTTGACTTTTATCCATTATAAAGTATTCACCACTTCTTGGAACTATTTTAAAGCTTTCCTTACAAATTAAGTTGTGAATCTTATCCGCATAAAGTCCAGCAGCGTTTATAACAAATTTAGCTTCTACAACTTCCCCATCATTAGTTGCAATCCTGAATACATCGTCTTTTTCTATTGAAATAACTTCTTTTTTTAGTTTAAGTTCTCCACCATTTTGAACTGCGTTTTCAGCTAATGCAATTGTATATTCAAACGGTCCCACTATGCCACCAGTTGGTGCATATAATGCCCCTTTAATCTCTTCCCTAAGATTTGGTTCCTTTTCTAAAACCTCATCTTTATTTAATATGCTTAAATCTTTCACACCTATTTTACATCCATTTTCATAAAGATTTTTTACTGTATTCAAATCTTCTTCATCAAAGGCTAGAATTAGTGATCCATTTCTTTTGAATGGAACGCTTAATTCTTTGCATAAATCTTCAAACATTTCATTTCCTGCTACATTGTACTTTGCCATTAATGTACCTTCTTCAGGATCATATCCAGCATGAACTATTGCTGAATTTGCCTTACTGGTTCCCATTGAAACATCCTTTTCTTTTTCTAAAACAACTACCTTTAAATCATATTTTGTTAGTTCTCTAAATATAGAACTTCCAATAACACCGGCTCCAATTATTGCTACATCATACATATTACATCCCCCTCTTAATCAGTTAACAGTTTAGAGTTTTCAGTTAACAGTTTTGGATGATATTCCTGCGGAATATCTTTAATTTTATTTTCTTCGCACAAAAAAAGCCAAGCTAAAAACAGGTGCAACATCACCTCTGTTTTTTATGCTTGACTCTAAATTCTCTCAGCATTTATTTTTAATTTATGCTTACATTATACATTGTAAAGGTATACTTGTCCAGTACTTTTTTATAAACGATAACTCTTTTGGAAAGTCATGTTGCACCCATTGATGTAACGAATTAGATACATCTTAGTAATAACAGAAAATAATACAGAATGCACAAAAGGCAATATAATAAAATACTGCTTTTTGTGCATTAACATTAATTATATTTATTCTTCTTCCCAACCCTCTGCTCGTTTAACTGCTTTCTTCCATCCTTTATATAACTTTTCCTTCTTATCCTCATCTAAATTTGGAGTATAAGCTTGACTTACGGCCCATTTCTTTGCAATTTCTTCTTTTGATTCCCAGAACCCTACTGCAAGTCCAGCTAAATATGCTGCTCCAAGTGCTGTTGTTTCTGTAATTATAGGTCTTACAACTTCTGCACCTGTAATATCTGCTTGGAATTGCATTAATAAATTATTTCTACTAGCTCCACCATCAACTTTAAGTCTTGTAAGTTTGCATCCTGAATCTTCTTGCATTGCATCAATAAGATCTTTTGACTGATATGCAATAGATTCAAGAGCCGCTCTAATTATATGATTCCTATTAGCACCTCTAGTCAAACCAAAAATTGCTCCTCTCGCATACATATCCCAGTATGGAGCACCAAGTCCAACAAATGCTGGAACAACATATACACCACCATTATCTTCTACCTTTTTAGCAAAATACTCTGTATCTGCAGCGTCATTAACTAATTTAAGTTCATCTCTAATCCATTGAATAACAGCTCCACCAACAAATACTGATCCTTCCAATGCATATTGGATTTTGTTGTCTATTCCTACTGCAATAGTAGTTACTAACCCGTTTTTACTCTGGATCATCTTTTCTCCAGTATTCATAAGTAAGAAACAGCCTGTTCCATAAGTATTTTTAACATTACCTGCTTCAAAACAAGTTTGTCCAAATAAAGCACATTGTTGATCTCCTGCCATACCTGCTATTGGAACTCTAACGCCTCCTGTACCTCCAAGATTTGTATGTCCATAAACTTCTGATGAATTTTTAACCTCAGGTAACATTGATTTCGGAATGTTAAGTTTTTCTAAAATTCTTTCATCCCACTTTAATTCTTTTATATTATAAAGCATTGTTCTAGATGCATTAGTGTAATCAGTTACATGAACTTTACCATTAGTAAGTTTCCATACTAACCATGTATCAACTGTACCAAATAATAATTCACCCTTCTCTGCTCTTTCACGTGCACCCTCTACATTATCTAAAATCCATTTTATCTTAGTTGCTGAAAAATATGCATCTAGTAATAATCCTGTATTCTCCTTTACATATTCTCCAAATTCTTTATCTTCTTTAAGTTCTTCTATTATAGCAGCTGTTCTTCTACATTGCCATACTATTGCATTATATACAGGTTCTCCAGTATTTTTATCCCAAACTATTGTTGTTTCTCTTTGATTTGTAATTCCTATAGCAGCTACTTCATCTTGAGTTATATTAGTCTTTGCTATTACTTCCTGTAATACCCCATATTGGCTTGCCCATATTTCTAAAGGATTATGTTCAACCCATCCTTGATTAGGATAAATTTGAGTAAATTCTTTTTGGCTCACTCCAAATATATTTTGCTCCTTATCAAAAACTATTGCCCTTGAACTTGTAGTTCCTTGATCTAATGCTATTATATATTTTTTCATAAAATGCACCTGCTTTCTAATATTTATATATTATAATGTTTTACTGAAAAATCATAATTTTAGTACTTCCATTTTTAACAATTTATAAAAATGGCTTTTCTTATAAATCTAACTATTAGCTATACCAGAAATTTTACTCATAATTATAGCCACATAAAACATTCACTTATACACTGGCAATAATATATAACTTCTATTGCCTTGTATAAATTTAAAATCTACTTAATCAAAATAAATATTTTCCTAAGTAAATTTAGTTTTATGTGGCTCTATTCTCTAATTCTCTATAGCCTACATGTCCCAAATTTCTTTTTTAGTTGTAGATACGCATGTTGCCCCTGAATTCAATGCCTGCATCACCTCTTCTTTGGTTTCAATTAACCCCCCAGCAACAACTGGTTTATTAGAATATTTTGCAATAATTCCAAGTACCTTTGGAATTATTCCAGGTAATACTTCTACCGCATCACATTCAGAAATCATGTGATTTTTAACATTGTTTAATGAAAGTGTATCAAAAATAAAAACTCTTTGAACTCCTAACAAATCATATTTCTTAGCAAGTTTCACAACTTGTGGTTTTGTACTAATTATTCCATTAAATTTTGTTTCTTCTTTGATGTATCTTATAACAACTTCCTTATTAGTGAATCCCTCAACTAAATCTATGTGAATTATTCCCATCTTATTTTTAGATACTATAATATCACCTAGTTCTTTAATATTCATTACATCTCCAAATAAAACAAATATAATTTGAGCATCTGAATTTATGGCTAGATTTAATTGTTCTTCATTTTTTACCGCTGCTATAATTGGATTTTCTTCTAATAATTCCTTAATATTCATGCATACTCCCATGTAATTGTTTTCTTTTTTAGTATAAGTATTACATATTTATTATATAGTGTCAAATTTAATTTCTAAACTAATGAAACATATCTAATAAAATACTTTACATACTAATTAATAAGTTTTCAAACGCTAGTTTATTTATTATAAAAATATTGCAAAAAATACTGCTCCTAAAACAGCTCCTATTATTGGTGCAATCACTGGAATCCATGCATATCCCCAATCTGAATCTCCCTTGTTTGGTATAGGCAATACTGCATGTGCAATTCTTGGCGCTAAATCTCTAGCCGGATTAATTGCATATCCTGTTGTTCCACCTAAACTTAAACCAATTGCCCAAATTAATAATCCTACAAATAATGTACCCATTCCATTAGTTAAATTTTGAGCTCCCATTCCTAAAATTCCAAAAACTAATACAAATGTTCCTATAACTTCACAAATAAAGTTAATTGCGTTATTTCTTATTGCTGGACCTGTACAAAATACTGCAAGCTTGTCTCCTTTGTTATCAGTACATTTAAATTGATCATAATTAAATATAAATACTAAAACTGCACCTAAAAAGGCACCTAAAAATTGTCCAGCTATATATATTGGAACTTTACTCCATGCCACTTTCCCTATAACTGCAAGGGCAATAGTTAATGCTGGATTAAAATGTGCTCCACTATAACTTCCAAAAATTAGTGCTGGAATTGCAACCGCAAAAGCCCACCCAGCTGTGATTACCATCCAACCTGCTCCATTTCCCTTTGAATTCTTTAGTACAACGTTGGCAACAACACCATCACCTAATAGAATAAGTAATAAAGTACCTACTAGTTCTGCAAAAAAAATTGTCATAACATTATCTCCTTCCTAATCTTGCAACATTTATTCATTTTATCAGTGACTATTTCAAGCCTTAAATTATTTTGACTTATCCCTAATATCTTCTGATATTTACCTAATGGTATTGTTCTTAAATTATTTTTTCTTTAGTCCAAATGCATTTTGTACTTTAGATCCATGTACACCCTCTCTCTAAATTCCTAATCTTACTTAATATGACTGAAAACAATGCATTATACCTATTTATGGCTTCAAGAGCTATCCTTATGAAAAACGCTTAACTTAATACGTATCTTCGTAACTTTACTCATAAGTATAGCCACATAAAACCATCCTATATTTTAAGCAATAATATAATATTCCTTAAAAATATAAGCCTTAAATTTACTTAGTACTAAAACTTTCCTAAATAAATTTGGTTTTATGTGGCTGAATTCTCTAATTCTCTATAGCCTACATGGCCAAAATTTCCTTTGGCTTTTGGTATCATCATGTAATTGTTTTCTTTACATTTCCAGTATCACATATATATTTTCCATTGTCAAGCTTAGTTAATATTATAACAATGCTCAGGAACTAAATATTATGCAATAATTAGTTCCTTTTCTTCCCATAAAGCATACTCATTTTAGTATTCATAAAAAATAGATCCACCAATAAACTCTCTTAAAATAGAATTCTTAGGTACCTCTTCTATATTAATTTCCTTAAAAAAGCTTAAAAAAGATTTTAATCTTATTGTTTCTGAATAAACTGGACTTTCCTCTGTTATTTTCTCCAATTCCTTTAATGCATATGGTTTCAAAACTCCAAGTTCATAGACTAATGTAGAATTAAATGCAACATCAGCTTCTTCTTGATAAACAAATATATTCTTTTTTTCTCCTGCCTTTATAGATGGCCACATTTTCAAGGTTGATTCTGCCTCATATCCTCTTGATAACGAATCCCTAACTATTCTTCTTACTTTTCTTACATCAGTTGTTGAAATTCTATTATGATTATCTATATTTAATTGTGTTAATGCTGATATATATATTTTAAATACATTGCTATTTAAAGTCTTTGAAATTAATTTCGGATTTAATCCATGAATTCCTTCAAGTATTAAAACTCCTCCTTTAGGAAGTTTAACTTTATAATCTTTCCATTCCTTTTCACCAGTTTTAAAATTATAAATCGGAAGATTAACTTCCTCTCCTCTCATTAAACTCTCTAAATCTTTATTTAATAGATTTAAATCTAAAGCATTGATTGACTCAAAATCATACTCACCATTTTCATCCTTAGGATTATCTATGCGATTTACAAAATAATTATCTAAAGACAATGGTATAGGAATTAACCCATTTACCCTCAGTTGTATACTTAATCTATTAGCAAAAGTAGTCTTTCCTGAAGATGATGGCCCTGCTATAAGTATAATCTTTACATCTTTTCTATTTAAAATTTCATCAGCAATATTAGCAATCTTTTTTTCATGAAGGCCCTCTGAGACCATAATTATATTCCTTAGTTCATTATTAAGCACTCTTTCATTTAAGCTTCCAACATCCTCTACCCCTAATATACTCAACCATCTTTCAGTTTCTATAAAGATTTTCGTTAAGCTCTTTTGCTCTTTGAATTCAGCGAGCTCATTTAAATTTTTTCTTTGAGGCCTTTGAAGTATAAATCCTGATTCATACATAAAAACATCAAATTTTTTTATTATGCCAGTAGAGTATCCCATAGGCCCATAAAAATAATCACACCTACCTTCAAGATCATAAAGATGAACATATTTTATATCATAATGTGTTAAAAGTTTCACTTTGTCTTCCATATTATATTCTTTAAAAATCCTAATGGCTTCTTCTTTTGAAGTTCTAATACTCTTTATGGGTACATCCCTACTTATAATTTCTTGCATTTTTAATTTAATTTTATTAATATCCTCTTTACCTAATGGAATTTCTTTATTTACTTCTCCATAAACTGCATTACTTATAGCATGTTGTATTGTTATCTTTGATTTTGGAAATAAATCTAAAGCTACTTTTATGAAAATAAACTGCAATGTTCTAGTATAAATTTTTATTCCGAGCTCTGTATCAAAGCCAATAAGTTCTACTTCCCCATCATCTTCTATTACTTCGGTTAGTTCGTAATATTTTCCATTAAGTTTGCATATAGAAACATCTTTAACTTTTTCCTTACCATTATCAATAATTAATTCATAAAACGTTAGTCCTTTTTTAGCTTTGATAGTTTCATTTTTCAGATTATTTTCAGCATTCATCATATAGTCTAAACCTTTCCTTTCAATTAATAAAATGCAATAGCCTTATTCATTATTCCTTAAAAATTATGTATAATTTGCATTTCGTTTTAACTTAATTGTTTTTCTTTTTCATAATGTAAACAATCACAACTATATTATATACACTTCTTATATAAAATGATAAATATATTTTTTTGCATATTAATTTTATTTTTGTAGATATTATTTTTGAGGTGGTTTTTTTATGTTTGTAATATCAATTAGAACCGGAATTTTATATTTACTGGTTGTATTAACAATGAGATTAATGGGAAAGAGACAAATTGGTGAACTTCAACCATATGAATTTGTAATAACAATTATGATTTCAGACTTAGCCTCATTACCAATGCAAGACACAAGATTACCATTGTTATTAGGAATAATCCCAATAATAACCTTGTTGTTTTTAAAAACAATTTTGACTCAAATAGTATTAAAGTTTCAATCTACGAGAAAACTTGTTGATGGAGAACCATGCATATTAATTAATAAAGGAAAGATTAACTATTCAACTTTAAAAAAACAACAGTTACACATAGATGAATTGCTAGAAGAACTACGACTTGCAAATTATTTTAATCTTGATGAAATTCAATATGCAATTTTAGAAAATGATGGGCAGGTATCTGTATTACCCATGAATTATAATTCTACAAAAAAATCCAATTCAAATTCTGAAAATAATTCACAAAATATTGAGGCACAATTACCTAAGATATTAATTTCTGATGGTAAGATAAATAAAAGTTCTTTGACTTCCATAAACAAAGATGAAAAATGGATATTTAGTTTACTTGAAAGACATAATATTTCATCAATAAAACATGTCCTTATAGCTTTATATGATACAGAAGGCAAATTTAAATATCAGCTTTTTGATAAATATGAAAAGGAGTATATGAAATGAAGAATGCAATATTATCAATACTTATATTTTTATTCACTATGGTTTGTGTAGATATTTTAAACAATTCTGTGCTTGCATTATGTGATAATATCAAAATGCAATCTGAGGATATAGAGCTGGAAATTACCGCAGGACAAAATGAGGAAGCATATTATAAATCTCTTCAATTACTAAATACTATTCAAGAAAAAAATATCATAACCTCTATTTACCTTAGTCATCAAGAATTCGATAATTTAATAAATGAAGCTGTAAAATTATCTACATATCTAATTCACGATGATAAAACAGAAGCTGATGCCTCATTACATTTATTAAAGTATAACACTGAACACTTAAAAAAATTGCAAATACCAAGTTTAACCAACATTATTTAATTAACTTTTTAACTATAAGTTTCTATATATTATAAATTTAAAATTTAAGTATACATATAAATTATATAAATATACACCTCATATGTATACTTATACATATGAGGTTCTATGCATAAAACCCATGTTTTTATGCATTTTTTCGTTAATAAATGCATATTTTTTAAAAATTTCATGAATATTATTATATTTTTTCTTGATTATTTAGTAATTAAACTGTATAATTATAAACAAGAATTAAGTTGGGAATTTATTTAAATTTATATATATTTTCTTATTATTGAGGAGGGCTTTTAAAATGACAAAATATAACAAAGTAGTTTTAGCTTATTCAGGAGGCTTAGATACATCAATTATTATCCCATGGCTTAAAGAAAATTATGGATGCGAAGTAATCGCTGTTTGCGGTAATGTAGGTCAAAA
Organism: Clostridium sp.; assembly: GCA_031292145.1. Lineage (GTDB taxonomy): Bacteria > Bacillota > Clostridia > Clostridiales > Clostridiaceae > Clostridium. The sequence goes on from JARLHR010000118.1 coordinate 30,109, forward strand.
GGATGAATTAGATGGATTAGAAGAAAAAGCAATAAAAACAGGAGCATCAAAATTATATATCGAAGATTTAACTCAAGAATTTGTTGATGATTATATCTTCCCTACTATTCAAGCCGGTGCTATATATGAAGGAAAATATCTTCTTGGAACTTCATTTGCTAGACCATTAATTGGAAAAAGATTAGTTGAAATTGCTCTAAAAGAAGGTGCAGATGCAATCTGCCACGGATGTACAGGTAAAGGAAATGACCAAGTAAGATTTGAAATGGCTGTTAAAGCATTTGCTCCGGAAATGCCAATAATAGCTCCTTGGAGAATTTGGGATATTAAATCAAGAGAAGATGAAATAGATTATGCAGAAGCTAAAAATATTCCATTAAAAATCAATCGTGAAACAAACTACAGTAAAGATAAAAACATTTGGCACTTAAGCCATGAAGGTTTAGATTTAGAATTCCCTGAAAATGAACCACAATATGATAAAATCTTAGAACTTTCAAAAACTTTAGAAGCTGCTCCAAATGAAGCAACTTATATTACACTAAGCTTTGAAAAAGGAATTGCTGTTGCTTTAAATGGCACTAAAATGAATAGTGTTGAATTATTAGATGCACTAAACAAAGTTGGAGGAGAAAATGCTATAGGTATTACTGATATGGTTGAAAACAGACTTGTTGGTATGAAATCAAGAGGTGTTTATGAAACTCCAGGTGGAACTATTCTTTACAAAGCACATAAAGATTTAGAAGAACTTTGCTTAGATAGAGAAACAGCCCATTATAAAGAACAAATTGCTTTAAAATTTGCTGATATAGTATATAACGGACAATGGTTTACTCCACTTAGAGAAGCATTATCTGAATTCGTTAAGAAAACTCAAGAAACAGTTACAGGCGAAATTAAATTAAAGTTATATAAAGGAAATGTTGTTAATGCAGGGATGACTAGCGCCTACTCATTATACAGTGAAGAATATGCAACTTTTGGAGAAGATGGTGTATATGATCAAAAGGATTCAGCTGGATTCATTAATCTTTTCGGTCTCCCA
>JARLHR010000119.1 GCA_031292145.1 Clostridium sp.
ATTGTTTTTATTTTCTTTTAGTAATAAACCAATCTTGAGAAAGATTAGATACAAAGGTTTTAAATATTTAATTAATGGAAGATATAAAACCTTCCATTATGTTTTTTTCTCCCATTTTATTTTAGATTCATTCATTAGTGAATTGAAAAGAGGTTTGTTTCCTCTTTTCCATTCATCAAAAGCTTTTCTTAAATCATACATTGAATCTTTGTTATTTGCTTTACAAATATCACTAATATTTGGTTTGAATCCCCTTGCTTTAGCTTCAGCTATTTTATCTATAATCTTTTTATAAAGTTTTAATCTATCGGGTTTAATATTATTTCTCATTAATTTTTTCTTAAGATCTTCTTTCTTTAACAATGAAAGTTTTTCTGAAAAATTTATATGGATAACAGAAACTATTAGCTCATTGAATGAACAATTATTTAATTGTTCAAAATGGTTTATTTCATCTTCAGTAAATGCTTCTTTTATTTCGTAAAATTTATCAGTTACTGTTTGTCCCAATCTGTAAAGAAATTCATTTTCTTTTATTTCAATATCATTGAAATCTTTTTTTGAATTTACAGCCGGTTTAGTTTTCATTCTATTTCCTTTGTCCTGGAAAGTTTAGTTTTGGTATTTCTCCTTTCTATTTTTTCCCCCTCTGATTTAGCCTTTAAGATTAATGTTTTCTCCATTCTTTTTTCATAATATTCTTTTCTTTCAGGTATGTTATTGAAGGCATTTAATATTACTCTTATCTCCTTATTATACTCTTTTCTTTTTCTATAAATATTACATAAACAAAAATATGGATGGTTATAATTAGGAAATTCAACCATATTTTTTTCATACTCTAAAATAGCACTTTCAAGATCGTTACTTTGTTCATATTCTAATCCTTTCATATTCCTTTGGTAAAACTTATTTATATCTTCCTTTAATTTTTGTCCCTCCAAAATTTTTTGTTTCATTTCCTTCATAAAATCAGAGCCATTATCTAACCTTTCAAATGCTTCCCTTGTTTTAAGGTCTTTAATTCCCTCATTACCAAAATTATTTATTTCTTTCATAAATCATTACCTCTATTCTTTTTCAATCTTTTCTTTCTCTCTCAACTTATAATCAATTGAAGTTAATTTTTGAAGGAATGAATCATATATGAGTCCAAGTCCCATATAAATAACGCCTGATAAAAACAAAACACCTCCCGCAATAGTTAAAAGCATTTGTTTTTGCATAAGCCCAAAATTATTTATACTTTCAATACCGCTTGTTAAGACTGTAGTTTCCATAGTCCCTGCAATTATCCACAATATTAAAGCTATAAAAAACAAAATACCGCCTGTAGCTTTCATTTTACTCTTTCCTTTTTATGGTTAGTTATATATTTATTTGAAATTGTTTATTTCTTAATTCATTACCTCTATTATTGGTAAATTATTCATAGCTTGTTGCTTCTTTTCATCAATAATATTTGCATAAATTTCAGTTGTCTTTAGGCTTGTATGTCCTAATAATTTTGATACTGTATATATCTCATTTCCACTTGTGAGGCTTAAAGTTGCAAATGTATGCCTTGATAAATGATAAAAAGCTTTCTGTTTTATTTCAGCTTTTTTAAACCATCTCCCTAAGGCTCTAATGATGGTTGTTCTATCAGTAGGTATCTTAAAAATATTAGCTTCTGGTAAATGAAATATATTTTCTGTCTTAAGAATATTTAAGGCTGTTTGGCTTAATGGTATTGATAAAGAGCCTTTAGTTTTTTGTTGAGTTATTTTGATTGTATTGTCTTGAATATCTTTCCATTTAAGATTTCTTACATCACTTTGTCTTAAGCCTGTAAAACAACTAAAAAGAAAAGCTCTTTTTATTTCCGATCTATCGGAGGGAGTAATTACTAATTTTTCAATTTCCTTTAGTTCTAAATATTTTCTTGTAATTTTTCCCTTTTGAGGACATTTAACCGATCTAATTAATTCAGCTCTTATAAACCCCTCATTACTTGCTTTATAAAGCACCTCTTTAAGTTTTCTGAAATATAAAAAGGCTGAATTTTTACTTAAGCCTGAATCCTTGCTTAAATATTCAGAAAAATTTTCTAACCAAACTTTATTGATCTGTTTGAAAATTATGTCCTTTGGTTCAAATATTTTTAAGTGTTTCAATGCACCGTGATAATTTGACCATTTGGCTTTAGTCTTACTATACCTTTCAAAATATTTAGTAAATGAAGCCTTTCTTTTTTGAGTGCTTACTTGTTCAAACTCATTACTATTTATTTCCATCAATCTTTTTGCTTTAATATTTTCAGCTAATAACATTGTTTCTTTATTATTAGGGTTGCCTCTCTTAAGGTATAGTTTTAGAAATTCATAACTTCTTTGGCCATCTTTGTATATATCCAGATATAAAGAATCACTCCCATCTTGTAATCTTTTTTTCCTTAAAAATATTTTCATTTTATTGCCTTTCCATTTTTGTTACCCCTGAAATGTAGCACTAATATTTAAAAGTAACAATAGGGTAACAAAGAAAAGATAAATATTAACAGGTATGAGAAAAGAAAGGATAAGAGAAAGGCTTATTTATGAATGAATTTCTTACTTTTCTTTGTTCTTGTTTTCCCCTATTTTCTAATGTAACATTTCACATCGAGAACGTCGCCCTGTTATCTAAATAGATTTTATCTATAAAATTTCAGACCCGTTACCTCTGCTTTTCTGCTTTTTGTGTAATTATTTGCTCTGATAATACTGCCTCATTATGATACTAACCCTA
>JARLHR010000120.1 GCA_031292145.1 Clostridium sp.
TTCCGGTATTAGATCTTTTACTTCTTCCCAAAACTCATCAGTTATTTCCCATGATTGCTTTTGTATCATTTGTATCACCCTTTATGTCTTTTTCTTAATTATCGGATGATACGTAAAACTATTTAGGGATAAGCTCTAAGTTTTGATGCTAACTGGAATAAATATCTCACACCTAAAAATACTGCATTATTTTTATATGAAATTTGATTTCCATAAAGTGCATAACCTTTTCTAAAAGCCTCATTACCTGGTCTAAGCTTTACAACTGCTAGGCTACACTTTGGAGCTACTCCTATAAGTTCTGGATTAACACCTTTTGCTGATATTATTCCTGCTATTTTCGTTCCGTGTCCTATTTCATCCTTTGATGGCACAACAACATAGGGATCTTCACCATTTCTCTTAGCTTGTATTGCCTTATCTATCTCCTCTTTTGTATATATTGTCCCAACTACGTTATCAAGAGGTATAGTATCTCCTTCAATATTTTGATCGTAAATTTCTAAAATTCTAGAAGTTCCATCACTATTTATAAACTCTTCATTTAAATAATCTATCCCAGTATCAACTATGCCTACAAGTACACCTGAGCCATCTAGTGATAAATATTGGCTATTATGAAATAGGATTGCCTCTGATGCTATTACAGGTGATATATCACACAGTGTAAGAGCTGCTCCTGGATCTGCAGAAATTATTTCTTTAGTTGTCTTTAATACATTATTACTTATTTCATATGGTACTGATATAAGAGCACGTTTTTGATCTATTATATATGCATCTGAATCTGGAAACTTCTTTATTGCACTAATTATATCTCCCTTATATTCAACCATAGTATTTACGTTATTATCTTTTAAAAAAGTGTTTATTTTTTTATCTGCCAATATTTCTCTATTCTTCTCTTTTTTAATCCCTCTTATATTATCAAAAGTTCCCTTTAAATTTATCATTCCATAACCCCACTGTGGGTTAGGATATACATCCTCTGGCCTTTTATTAGCACCTCTCATTAGATAAGTTTTTAATTCTATAGCAAACATTGGACTATCGTTTCCATCAACAATTCCCCACTGAAATATTAGTGCACATACACCGGCCGTCACTGCACCTGCTACACTTGAACCACTAACAGTTTTAATTCCCCCCCCTACAGAAGTTGTAATAGCATTAATTCCACCTGCTGCAATATCTGGTTTGATCATATTATCCCTCGTATATCCCTTACCTGACTCAGGTACAACAGAGTTATTATTTTGATTATAATATGCTACAGTTATTGCTCCCTTTGAGGTTCCTGGAGTGGTTAGGGTGGTATTAACAGTAGGACTTAGAAATTTTGTATCTTGTGCTAAAAGCTCTCTCTGTAATAACCACACATCATATTTTCCAACTATGATTAGCTCACCTATAAGTTTAAATTGCCAAATACCTTCTCTAATATTTCTAGCAGTTATAAGTATTCTTTCCTCTCCTGATTGTTCATCAGGTATAGAATATTCTATTTTCATTTTAGTTTCTTCATATATAAAAGTAATATCCGTCACTGATTTAAGCTTTGGAGGTATTTTCTTAATAATCTCACCTGTAGGAGAGGTTATTGATATTGATACCTTATCTGGCTTGGAAATCCATATTTCAATACGTATATCTTGTTGATTTTTTCCTATCTCAATTTCTACAATACCCTGATCTCCTTTATTTTTTATTATTCCAGAAGTATGAGTATCTGTATTTCCTTGATTTCCAGTAGGCACAACAACAGCTACACCATTATAGTTAGAAATTTCAGTTATATATTTTTCAATATATGAATTTCCATTGTGAGATCCAACATTAGTACCTAATGGAACATATATTATAATAGGCATCTTTAACTCAAGTGATAAATTATATAAATATGTTATTCCAAGCAATACTTCTGTACTTTGATATGCTGCTTCACTCCCAAAGATTGTAAAATCACTTCTAAAAGTGTTAAATCCAGGTTTAATCTTTACTATGGCTAAATTGCACCTAGGTGCTGCACCAATTATTCCATGTGTAGCACCTCTTGCTGCTATTATTCCAGCCATTTCTGTTCCGTGACCTATTTCATCCTTGGATGGTACAATGGCATAGGGATCTTGTCCATTTTTCTTAGCTTGTATTGCCTTATTTATATCCTCTTGTGTATATACAGCACATTTAAGACTTGTATTAGCCGGAATACTTCTATCCATAATTGCTAAAATTCTAGTAGTTCCATCCTCGCTTATAAACTCTTCATTTAAATAATCTATTCCTGTATCAACTATACCTACAATTACACCTGACCCATTAAGCGGCAAATAAACATTATTATGAAATATAGTAGCTCCTGATGTTTCTACTGGTGAAATATCGCAAGTTGTATACGGTGCGCCTAAATCTACATAGATTATTTCAGGCGTTGATTTTACCATATCCTCATAAATTTCATAAGGGGTTGTAATTAATGCACGTTTTTCGTCTATTATAAATACATCGGTATTAGGAAACCTGCTTACAGCTTTAACTATATCATCTTCGTATTCAATAAAAAAAATCTTATTTTTTTTATCAAAAAAATAATTTGGAGGCTCTGTTACTTCTCTGTTTTTTTGCTTTTTTAATCCTCTAATATTATCAAAAACCCCCTTCATATTAATAATTCCATAACCCCACTGTGGATTAGGATACTCATCACCTTCCCTTTTTGATGTTCCTCTTATTAAATATGTCTTAAGTTTTATTGAGTACATGGCTCTATCCTTGCCCTGAACAATTCCCCACTGAAATATAAGTGCACAACATCCTGCAACTACTGAAGCTGCCACACTGGAACCACTGATAACTTTGCTACCATCATTCTCAAAAGTTGTTAATGCATTAACTCCACCAGCTGCTATATCTGGCTTTACTCTATCGTCCCTTGTATATCCTCTACCTGAATCTACTTCAATGGCATTATTGGTTTGATTATAATAACCAACAGATATGGCATATCTTGATGTTGATGGAATGGTTAATGTTATATCTGGATTGGGACTCAAAAACTTTGTATTTGGTGCAATTATTGCCTTCTGTGGTAAATAAACATCATATTTACCCACTGTCACTACTTCTCCTATAAGTTTAAACTCCCATATACCTTCTGCTATATTTATAGCTGTAATGTTAATTTTTTCATCACCGCTTATTTCTTCTGGTTTAAGGTACTGAATAAACATTTTAGTTTTTTCATATATAAAATTAATTTCTGTTATTTTTTTATTTATAGGCGCTATTCTATCAACTATTTCCCCAGAAGGAGATGTAACTGATAGTACTAATTTATCTGGTTTAGAAATCCACATTTCAAATTTTAGTTTTTTTTGTTTCTCATCTACAGCAAGATCAATATTAGCAACATCCCCCTCCTTAGCTATTACTCCTGATGTATGAGTATCTGCATCTCCTTCATTACCAGTTGGTACAACAACAGCTACTCCTCTAGTTCTTGAGACTTCATCTATATATCTTTCATTAAGATTCAAACCATTATGAGCTCCCATACTGCTGCCCAGTGGTATCAATATTACAATAGGTTTTTTTAGATTAATAGAAAGCTCATATAGATATTTTATTCCAAAAAATATTGCAATACTTGAATAGATAGGTGCATTTCCATATACACAACTTTCCTCTTTCAATCTTTTACTTGCAGAAACTAGCTTTACAATAGCTAAATCACATTTTGGTGCTGCTCCCACAAGTACATCTCTTGCACCTCTACCACCAGCAATTCCTGCCATATTTGTACCATGACCTATTTCATCTTTTGAAGGTACTATGGTATATGGATCTTTCCCCTCTTTCTTGGCTTTAATAGCATTATTTATATCCTCTGTGGTATACTCACTCCCTAAAGGCTGACCACTAGGTCTTTTTCCTGTATTAATACTTTGATCCATAATAGCTAAAATTCTTGATGTACCATCTGCATTTATAAATTCCTCATTTAAATAATCCATTCCAGTATCAATTATTCCTACTATAACTCCTGATCCATCTAATGGTAAGTACTCATTGTTATGAAACTGATCTGCTCCCGATGCTTCCACTGGTGAAACAGCACACAATGTATATATGACTTCAGGATTTCTATAATTAATCACATCAGATAATTTATTGACTATATCATCTATATCTGTATCCTTAATAGATAGTAATGCATGGGTTTCATCTATTACAAACACCTTGACGTTTGCAAGTTTACTTACAGCACTAACAATATCTCCACTGTAGTCTACTATTGTATAAATTACATTTTCTCCTGTCAAAATATCATCTGAAATCTGCCTATGATCTTTTTTTAGAATCTTACTCTTTTTTATACTAATCCCCCCTTTAATTATCTATGCACTAATATAGACATTAAGAATGTAGAATTAATGGAGAATTTCCATAAAAATTTGATTAATTATTTTCATTTTTCAATTTTTAATTAAATATTATTTAGGCAGTCTTATAAATAAATTATCTACATAATACTCATTTTCATCTATTGTTTTTTTTTCTATATTATTTTTAGATCTATTTTTAACTCTAACATTGGCTAATTTTAATAAATTCAATGAATCATAAGCACATACAAGACCATATCCCCAGCTAGAATCTGGATAAGACACATCTATCCTATCTTTTTTTGCACCTTTTGAAAGATAATACTTAAGCCTATCTCCATAAAGAAATGGATCATTACCCTTAGCTATTCCCCACTGTAAAAGTAATGCACATATTCCTGTCACATGAGGCGCAGCCATTGAAGTTCCACTTTTAGTATCAAACCCATTATCTGATACTGTAGATAATATTCCTTCTCCAGGTGCTACTATATCTGGCTTTGTAAATGAAGTTCCATACAATTTTCCTCTACCTGAAAAAGATGAAAAAGTATTTGTCCCATTGTTATAACTTCCTACTGATATTGCACCCTCAACTGTAGCTGGAATTCCTAAAGTGTTATATACATCAGGCTTAAGAAACCTTGTTTTTGGATTAAGAACTTCTGTAATAGGAAGCCAAATATCATATACTCCCCTATACTTATTAAGAACTTTTAAGGTTAATTTCCATTCACCACTTGGTAAAGATTCTGAACCTGACAAAATACTTATTGATATTTCTCCATTTATGTCAAAGGGCTTAGGTCCTGTGTTGTAAATAATACATTTATCAATTCCTATATTAACTTCTCTATATCCATCACCCATGACTATTTCTCCACTTTTTTCACCTAACGGGTTCTCTACCTCAACAGAAATATCAACCAAGAGTGGCTTATATAATTGTAAAGTTATAGTCCGTTCAGACTCTGATACACTAAACGGAATGACATTCACATCACTTAATTGCCCCCCTGCATGGTGAGCCGCATCTCCTTCATTCCCTGCTGCAATAACTATTGCTACTCTTTCAAGTTTGCATATAGTTTCTATATATTGTTCTAAAAGACTTGTACCGTTATGTGCTCCATCATTAGTACTTAAACTAATATTTATAGTAAGTGGTTTGTTACTTTCATTTGCCTTATCCACAAGAAACTTTATTCCTCTCATAATCTGAGTACTTAACGCAAAATTCAAAAAACCATATCTAGTGATTTTCACCATAGCAATTGAACTTTTGAAAGCTATACCATAATTTTGCTTTGGTATTTTACCTCCTGCACAAGCTATTCCCGCCACATGAGTTCCATGATTTATGGGATCTTTTACATTTACAATAGCATATGGATCTTGTGCTTTTAATGCTTCATTTATTTGAACCCTATCATAAACTTTAATATTTTCACCTAAATCATAAATAAAATCAATTCTAGTATTTCCATCTTCATCTCTAAAAGCAGGATGAGTATAATCTATACCAGTATCAATAAATCCAACTAGTACACCTTCTCCAGTTAATCCATATCTATCCCAAGCATTTGGAACACAACAAGCCTTATTGCTTTCAAAATCAGAAGTAAATAAAACCTTAGGTAACTCCACATATTGCACTCCTTCTATCTGTGATACTTTACGTACATCCTCAGACTTTAAGGTAACAATACCAAAACCATAACCTAAATTTTCAAATGTTCCACCTATTTGTTGTACAGACTTAGTTACTTTATCCAAATTATTCCCAAACAAAACCACTATTTCTATATTTCCTTTATTAATTTGTTCATTTTGTGATAGAGAAGCTACTTTGTATAATAACTGTTCTGGTATTTTATTTAATAAGTTTACTTTAGAGTCAAACTTGTTACTTTCTATATTAATCTCCCCCCAAAAATATAGCTATATGCCTATTTTTTGCTTCTAATTTTGGAAATACTCATTTTATAAGACTTTAGAAGCAGTATTATATTTCCTGTTATTTTATGGTATGTATCAACCATGCTGGTTTCCGAGCTGTAAGCGAAAAGCAAGTATATAATAGATTATTCAAATATACCTTAATAAAAACCATATAAAATCCACATTTTTTTAAAATTTTAATCTTAACTTTTAAGAAACTATTATATAGGTAGTCTTATAAATAAATTATCCACATAATACTCATTTTCATCTATTGTTTTTTTATTAACTATATCATTAATAGATCTAAATTCGTTAAATTTTAATCTCATGTTATCAAACACTCCCTTCATATTAACCATACCATATCCCCACTCTGGATTAGGATATATGTCACCTTCCCGCTTCGATGTGCCTGCTATAAAATAGGTTTTAACTTTTGTGGAATATAAATCTTTGTCATTTCCGTTGATAATTCCCCACTGAAATATAAGTGCTGTGCATCCTGCTACTACAGCTGCTGCTACACTAGATCCACTGATAACTATCGGTCTAGAACCTACAGTAGATACTAAAGTACTTACTCCACCTGCTACTATCTCTGGTTTAATTCTACCATCTCTGGTATATCCTCTCCCTGATTCTGCTACATTTGAATTATTATTTTGATTATAATAGCCAACTGATATGGCATATGATGATGTTGATGGAATAGTTAGTGTTTTATATGGATCTGGAGTTAAAAAATTTGTACCAGGAGCTAATAGTTCTCTTTGAAGTAAATATGCATCATAATTCCCTGTTACAACTAATTCTCCTATAAGTTGAAATGTCCAAATTCCCTCCCTTATATTTCTACAATTAATTGTAATTCTTTCCTCACCAGTTAATACTTCCGGCATGGCGTATTCTACATATATTATAGTACTTTCATATAAAAATTTAATTTCTGTTATTTTATTAAGACCAGGTGGTATTCTACTAAATATTTCTCCAGAAGGTGAAACAATTGATAATGCAAATTTATCTGGTTTAGAAATCCATATTTCAAAATTTATATTTTTTTGATTTTTATCTATCTTAACCTGAATACTCTGAATATCGCCTTTTTTATCTATCTTTCCAGAAGTATGGTTATCTGCATTTCCTTGATTTCCAGTTGGTACAACTACAGTTATTCCTTTCACTATTGAAATCTTATCTATATATCTCTCAATAATGGATAATCCATCATGAGCACCTCTAACCCCACTTAAAGGTAAAAGTATTACAATAGGTTTTTTTAACTTATAAGCTAAATCATATAAATACTTAATTCCTAAAAATAAAACTGAAGTTGAAAAAGTAGGTGCATTACCGTACATACCTAATGTCTCACGTAACATTTCAGGACTTGGACCTAATCTTACAACAGCAAAATCGCACCTTGGTGCTACTCCTATAACTGCTGGATTTACACCTTTGGCTCCCACAACTGACGCCATGTTTGTACCATGACCATTTTCATCTTTTGAAGGTACTATTGCATAAGGATCCTGTCCTTCTTTCTTTGCCTTAAGAGCCGAATTTATTTGTTCCCTAGTATACTCACTACCTACGAATTGACCTTCTGGTTTTTTTCCAGTGGTTATAAGTTGATCCCAAATAGCTATAATTCTTGAAGTGTTATCCTCATTAATAAACTCTTCATTTAAATAATCTATACCAGTATCAACTATGCCTACAATAACCCCTGACCCGTCCAGTGGCAAGTAAGTACTATTATGAAAGTTAGTTGCTCCAGATGCTTCTACAGGTGAAACATCACACAATGTATACAGTGAACTAGGATCAACATACACAATTACATCAAAAAGTTTATCAACTACTTCCTGCACATTTCCTCTTACTGCCAATATTGCATGATTTTTATCAACAATACCAACACGAGCATTTGGAATTTCTTTCACCACACTAGCAATATCACCCTTATATTCTATGATAGTATATACAGTGTCTAATAACGCAAAAAATTTTTCATCTGGCATATTTGCTATATTTTCTTCTACTCTACTGCCACATCTAACAATATCTCGTATCTGTCCTTGTGCTTTATTTAATATTTTAAATTTATGCTCAGACTTATTACCTTCTATGTTAATCTCTCCCTTAAAATATATTTATTTCTACATTATATTCAAATGCTCTTTACTAAGAACATTTACCCTAAATTATTCATGATAAACTAGAAAACCATGCATAGCATGGCTCGGTAACTATATTTTTTTATTGTGCCTTATATAAATTTAAATTTTCACCTAAAAAGTGATAAGAATACATAGAAAATGAGACTCTCCTTTGTTATAGTTAATTTGCAAAAAACACATAACAAAAGAGAATCTCATATGGGTAGTTTATTAGAAAAATCTTTGAATTCAATAACAAAATACAAATTAGTTTAGGTACTACTATTAAAGATACAGTTAAATTTAGATTTCATACAAATTCAGATATAGCTATTCAAAAAAATACGGTGTACTATAAATAGTCAATAACCTCAATAAGTATTTTTAGTTTATTAACTACTTACTTATCGAGGTTGTTAAAATATATTATTTTAATATTATGAGGCTAGTTTATAATTTTTACTACTACATTATTCTATTAATATGAGTTACTAAAAAATCTAATAAAGTGACAGTAATGACTATTCGCTTATTTTCTCTTGCTTACATAATTTTTTAAATTCATCTGCTACAAATTGTACTTGTGTTCCCACAACCACTTGTAGACTTGTTTTTCCAGGTCTAATTACCCCTGCTACACCTGCAGATTTAATAACCTTTTCATCTACAATTGCTTGGTCTTTAATTTCTAGACGTAATCTAGTTACACAATTATCAATTGAAACTATGTTTTCTTTTCCTCCAACACCCTGTAAGATAATAGATGCTATTTGTGTAAAGTCATTGTTTGCAAGTTTTACATTCATCTCTTCACTTTCATCATCTTCTCTACCTGGAGTCTTTAAGTCAAATTTTGTAATTACAACAAGGAATACAACATAGTAAATAACCGCAAATACCAACCCTATTGGAATAAGTAGAATTGGGTTTTCTGCCATAGGTGCTTTAAAGCTTAAAACCCAGTCTACAAAGCCCCCGCTAAAGTTAAACCCAGATCTTACTGGCAATATTGTACATACAGTAGCTGCAATACCTGCTAATACAGCATGAACAACATATAAACCTGGTGCTAAAAACATAAATGCAAATTCTAACGGCTCTGTAACCCCTGTAAAGAAAGATGATATTGCTCCTGCTAATAATAAACCGTATACAGCTTTTTTCCTTTTGTCTTTAGCTGTATGATACATAGCTAATGCTCCTGCTGGTAAACCAAACATCATTACTGGGAAGAATCCAGTCATATACATACCAGTTACTCCATGTGTTCCTTTGCCTGACCAGAAGTTACCAAGATCGTTAATTCCAGCTACATCAAACCAGAATACAGAGTTAAGTGCATGATGAAGACCGAATGGTATTAATAATCTATTAAGGAATACATAAATACCTGCTCCAATAGCTCCTGTAGATACAATTGATTCACCAAAAGTTACTAATGCTCCATAAATAAGAGGCCATGCAAAAAACAATACTATAGATGCAATGATTGAGTATACTGCTGTTATAATTGCAACACATCTCTTACCGCTAAAGAACCCTAACGCATCTGGTAATTTAGTTCCTTTAAATCTGTTAAAACAACTTGAACCAATTAGTCCTGATAAAATACCAATAAATTGAGTTTGAATATGACCAAAAGCTGCTGGCACTTCTTTTACATCAATACCTTTAAACATTCCAACAGCTGCTGGAGATAATAATGTAGTAATCATAAGCCATGATACAAGTCCTGCAAGCCCTGACGTACCATCATTATCATCTGACATTCCCACACCTACACCAATTGCAAATAAAATTCCCATATTATCAATTAATGCACTACCTGCTTTCAATAAGAACGCTGAAATTACATTATTTGCTCCCCAGCCTGTAGGGTCAATCCAATAGCCAATACCCATTAATATACTTGCAACAGGTAGACAAGCTACTGGAAGCATTAAAGATTTTCCTAATTTTTGTAGATACTTCATCATAATAAAATTCTCCCTTCATACATATATTATTAATTTATTTTAAGAATTTTAAAATCCTTAAATGCGCTATAAATTTATTAAGAAAAAAATATGCTTAGTTATTTTTAGCAAATAAAAAAGCTGAAACAGATAATTTGATATTATCTCTTTCAGCTAATGCCCAATTTAATCGATGCTATTTTTAGCAAATAAAAAAGCTGAAACGGATAATTTGATATTATCCCTTTCAGCTAATGCCCAATTAAATCGGTTACACGCTAAACAACGTACTTTCTTATACCACCATTTTAGTATATTTTCAAACCTTCGTCAATACTTATTTAATTTTTTTATTATTGACATTAATTGTTCTAAATAATATAATTAGGGCATAAATGTGTTACTGTCGAATCAGGCATAAGTTTACGTTATACGGAAAACTTATGCCTTTTTCTATTGCTAATACAAAAAATAAAAATGAAAGGATGTGACTATTCCTGATTAACCAGGAATATAACTATGTTTAATATTTTTAAAAAGAATTCGATTAAAGAAACAAAACTTTTTGCACCTATAACAGGTAAAACAATAGAATTATCTAAAGTGCCTGATCAAGTATTTGCTGAAAAATTGGCTGGTGATGGAGTTGCTATAGATACAGTTGGCGATGTAGTGGTTGCACCTACTGATGGAGAATTAACATTAGTATTCAATACAAAACACGCATTTGCAATGACACTAGATAATGGTACTGAATTATTGGTGCACATAGGAATCGATACAGTTTCTTTAAATGGTGAAGGATTTGAACAACTAGCTGAAGCCGGAATTAAGGTCAAAGCTGGAACACCAATAATAAAAATAGATAGAGATTTAATCTTAGATAAAGGTTTCTCATTAATCACTCCTGTCTTAATTACTAATATGGATTCAGTGAAAGAATTAGAACCTACTGTTGGCAAGGATGTTATTGCAGGACAAGATGAAGTAATTAGTTTCACTTTATAAGAAAATAGGGCTGTCACAGAACAGCCCCTATTTATTACAGATTTTCACTCCTATATGGCAGATATTCTAAATTTCTCAATATGCATTGCTAAATATGCTATTTCATCATCAGTAACATCCTTTTCTAATTTCTCAGCTAATATTTTTGATACACCTTCTGCTATCTTATAAGATAGCTTATATTTAGATTTTATTTCTTTTATAAAGTCATTTTTAATGGATATATCATTTGATATTCTCTTTATTGCAAATTTCAAATGTGTTAAAAATCTAGCGTAATCTAAAGATGTTTTATCTATTTTTATCGATATTTTTTCTTCTATATAATCAATTATTGAGTTTATCATATATGTATTCTTTATAGAATTAGACACTATTCCAGAGTTTCTAGCTGAATGAATGTGTAAGGCTATGAATCCAATTTCGCCTACTGGCATATTTACTTCTATTTCCTTTTGTAACTTTCCTGCAACTCTTTCAGCCAATGAATATTCAGTAGGATATAGCGCCTTAATTTCAATAATGAATGGATTTTCTATCTCTTCACTATTAGAAAGTCTTTTTACTGCAAAATTTAAATGATCTACTAGTGCGATGTGTATTCTTTCGTCTAAATTTTCTTTTAATTCATTTGCAATAAAAGATATCATCTTTTCGCATATTATAAAAAATTCCTCATCAACATTTTCAATAACTTGCTTAAAATTTCTTAAATTATCTTCATTTTCAATAACGAATACCTTTTCAACTTCGGTGCCCTTTTCAATCTTATCTCCAAATTTCTTTCCGAATCCAATTCCTTTACCAAAAAGTATTCTTTCTTTTCCATTCATTTTTACAGAGATTATATTATTGTTATAAGATTTTATTATAACTGCTGAATCCATAATTATACCCACATTATCACCCTTTTTACTTTCAGTTTTCTACTTTGAACTCTTTGTTTTTAATAAAACGAAAGAAGCAGATCTTTAATAATCTCCCCCTTTGTGTCTAACTCATTAATACAATTTCTTTTTTTATTTCATTGCATCAGCCATTTCTTCATCAATTATTACAATTACATCGTTATGCATTTGCAGTACTGATGCTGGATTATGTGTTGTAATATTTCCATTTAATAATCCTTTTACTGCCTCAGCTTTATCTTTACCTTTTGCTAACAATAGTATTTTCTTTGATTTCATTATTTGTCCAATTCCCATAGATAGAGCTCTAGTAGGCACTTCATCTTTTGAATCGAAAAATCTAGAATTTGCTTCAATGGTACTTTGAGCTAAATTAGTTACATGAGTACCTTCTATCAAAAAATCATTTGGTTCATTAAACGCAATATGTCCGTTTCCACCAATTCCAAGAACTTGTATGTCAATTCCACCTAATTCATCTATTTTTTTATCATAATTTTTAGCTTCTTCATTAAGATCTCTTGCTAATCCATTTGGAACAAATGTATTAGTTTTGTCTACATTTATATGATTAAATAAATTTTCATTCATAAAATACCTATAACTTTGGGTATCTTCTTCTCCAAGTCCAACATACTCATCTAAATTTACTGTTTTTACATTAGAGAAATCTATTTCTCCATTCTTATTCATCTCTATAAGTTTTTTGTATAATCCAATTGGGGTACTTCCTGTTGCAAGTCCTAAAATAGCATTTGTTTTTTCATTAACTATATCTTTAAATATTTTAGCGGCAACCTCGCTCATTTCTTCATAATTTTTAACTACTAGTAACTCCATTATTAATACTCTCCTTTATTATTAATTTTTCAAACAAACTCTATACCTAAACTTATCTCCTCTTGCAATTGTAATTGTATACTCAATGATATCCATTTTTTCATATGCTACTCTCTCAAATCTAAGTCCCGCTTGTCCTTGGGGTACCTCTAAGTAGACGCTTTCGAGCTTATTTATTAAAACACTTTCTATTATTTCCTCAGCAGATGTTATATATGTATCGAAAGAGTTTCTAAATATTTCGTACAAAGGATTTTCCTCAATCATTTCTTTAGTAAGCCCCTTGAATCTTTCATATGGCAAGTACGTTATTTCATATATCATTGGTATATCATCAGCAATTCTAATTCTTGATAATTTAAATGCAAGTTCATTTTCTTCTATTTGTAGTCTTTTTGATATGTTATCATTTGCTTCTATAACCTCGAAATTTAATAATTTAGAAGTAGGATTCTTTCCATGCTTCTTCATTTCTTCTGTAAAAGAAGAAACCTTTATTAAATCTTGTTCAACTACTCTAGGAGATATAAAATTTCCTTTTCCTTGTACTTTATAAATATACTTATTTTTTTCTAATTCATCTAAGGCTTCTCTTACAGTAGTTCTACTTAGGCCATATTTTTTGCAAATTTCTCTTTCTGAGTCTAACTTATCATTTTCTTTCATATGATTTTCTATTTTTTCAATAAGAATATTCATTAATTGAATGTATAAAGGAATAGTAGAATTTTTATTTATTGTATTCATAAGTGCACCTCTTTTAGTTCTAGCAGTTTATTACCAATTATACTATTACTCTAAACAAAAGAAAATAATAATTGATGATAGATCATAGTAATTCCATATATAAATTCAAAAAATAAATACCCCAGTGGTAATTACCACTTTAAAAAAAGTATAATTTATTCTTTCAAATATGTCAATATATACTTGAATAATTCTTTATTAATGTTTTATAATATATATAAGCAACTGATAATGTCCACTTGTAATTTATAAAATTTTACTTAAAGGAGCGGTAATATGTTAATAAAAAATTGTAATATTATTTATCTAGATAAAATAGAAAATGGTTCTATAAGCATTGAGAATGGTCGCATTAAAGAAATTAACCCTAGTAATTGTTATGATACAAATATATTGGATGCAAATGGATTATATGTTTCACCAGGATTTATTGACGTCCATATCCACGGGGCAGGCGGTTGTGATACAATGGATGGTACCAGTGTATCAATTAATACCATTGCAAAAACAATAGTTAAACATGGAACAACTGCTTTTACTCCTACAACTATGACTGTTTCTATAGAAGAGATAAGAAAATCATTAAAATCAATAAAAGAAGTAAAGGAAGAAGGCTCTGATGGAGCTCACGTTCTAGGAGTTCATCTAGAAGGGCCATTTATAAGCCCAAAGGCAATTGGTGCCCAAAATCCAAATTATATTTTAAGTCCATCTATTTTAACTTATGATGAAATAGTAAAGGATTATGAAGATATTATTGTCTCAATAACACTAGCTCCGGAAGTTGAAGGTGCTAAAGAGCTTATTAAATATCTTTCTTCTAAAGGTATAGTTTGTTCATTGGGCCATACCAGTGCTACTTATGAGGAAGCAATTGAAGCTATTGAATGTGGAGCTTCTCATGCAACTCACCTCTTTAATGCTATGAGCCCTTTAACTCACAGAAACCCTGGCGTAGTTGGCGCTATATTTGATAGCAAGATAACAACTGAAACTATTTCAGATGGCGTTCATATTACTTATCCAGTTTTAAGAATTACGTATAAACAAAAAGGTACTGACAATGTTTTATTAATATCTGATGCTATAATGGCCTGCTGTATGCATAATGGTGATTATTCACTAGGAGGGCAAGATGTTATAGTCAATAATGGCGAAGCACGTCTAAAAAATGGTGCTTTAGCTGGTTCTGTCCTTACTCTTGATAAAGCCGTTAGAAATGTATATAAGAATTCAAATTTACCACTTTATGAAATAATAAAAATGGCATCCTATAATGGTGCTAAACATTGTAAAGTTGATAATCGTAAAGGACAAATAAAAGAAGGCTATGATGCCGATTTAATATTATTTGATGATAATATAAATATAAAGAAAGTATTAATTTTAGGTAAAGAAGTTTATTCAGTATAAAAGGATATTCATCCTAGATTTAAGTGTTTATCCCAACAGATAGGGGTAAACTATACCCTTTGTCAAGTACACAATAAAATAGGCTGTCCACCTAGAATTTAATTTCTAGGTGGATTTTTTAATAAGGTATAATACCAGTAGTTAAATATTTATAATATTCATTAGGAGTCATTTTCATAAGCTCCCATTGATAACGCTCATTATTGTAATAATTCATGTATTCATTAATCTCATATTTGAGCTGTTCAAATGTCTCGCATTGATTAAGATTCAACTCGTATTTCATGTGTCCAAAAAATGATTCCTGTGGAGCATTATCCCAGCAATTTCCCTTTCGGGACATCGATTGGATAAATCCTTTTGATTGTATTAACTTTTGAAATTTACTGTTTGTATAATCGATTAAGAAAGAGGGATTGCTCCCTTTCCCTCATCTAAGAACCGTACGTGAGAGTTTCCAGCTCATACGGCTCAAGCATTTCTTCACCCTTTCGAGCGGCAACAAGTATATGCAGTTTTATCTTTCTTTTATCAAAATAGTCCTTGTCTAAGAAAGGTGTTTTTGTAATCTGCAATTTTGGATGTCTGACGATTTTAATCCGTCTTAAATTAATTAGACTGTACCCATCCGTTTTGAAAAGCCATCTTTTCAAATTTTTTTCATGCCAGTATTTATTTAACCTCCACCATTTGTTCTTGTTGGGATGTCTATGTTTTGCCCATTGCTGTAGTAAGTGATAAAGGATGTTATTAATATATGAAAAGGCTTTGCTAGCAACCACGTGTTTGTGATAATTTGTCCAACCTCTTATGACTTGATTAAGCCTTCTTATTAAGTCAGATTGAGTACTAGATTTTCCCTCTTTAAGGATTATTGTGGAGCATCTCCTAATTATGTTTTTAATAGAACTTTTAGAAGGTTTCACTATTAATTTCCCATTGTATTTCTTAAATGTCCAGCCAAGAAAGTCAAATCCTTTATCGATATGCGTAATCACAGTCTTTTCTTCTGATAGTGTGAGTCCTCTTGATTGAAGGAATTGACTAACAGTAGTTTTAAGTTCTTCCGCAACTTCTTTTGAGTTTGCAGTGATAACGAAGTCATCAGCATACCGAATCAGATTCACTTTAGTTTTGGCTCTGTAGTGATTTTCTATTTTACCTTTTGAATTTCTATGGTATTTATCTTGAATCACTTTTTGGAGTCCATCTAATGTCATATTTGCATATATACTAGAGATTGCACCGCCTTGTGGCGAGCCTGTTTCTGTTGGAAACATCTTTTCTTCATATATATATCCTGATTTTAGAAACTGCTTCATAATACTTTTATCCATTGGTATATTGTTTTGTAGCCATTCATGGTTAATGTTATCAAAGCAACCTTTAATATCACCTTCAAGTATCCATGTCGGAGAGCACTTTCTAGCTAATACACAAAATATCTGCTCACAGGCATCTTTTGCACTTCTTCCACGACGGAATCCAAAGGAAATGGAATCACCTTTTGTTTCTGCGATTGGCTCAAGCGCTAACGCATAGATCTAATTATTTTGTATTTTTCTCCTGATTTGATTTTGAACGTGGCATCACCTGTCTTTCTATTCTTTGCAGTTCCCGCAAAAATGAATTTTCTTGTTTTAGATACTCATTTTGTTGCTTTAGTTGTATTAATTTTTCCTCTGTACTAATTTCACTTTTGGAAACTTTAGTTCTACCAGAGTTTCCTTTTCGTATATCTCTAACGCCTTCGGGACGATTTGCTTTTGAACGCCACCTCACACTACAACGATCAATACGATTTTGACCTATCATTTCAGGATCAAATCCGTTTTCTATAAAGATATATCTTGGAAGCTTTCCTGCATTATGTTCAGCAATAAATAACTCTTTAAACCAATCTTGATATGTACTCTGCTTTGAAGAAATCTTTTTAACATTTTTATTTTGAGCTAAAATACTTATTTCTGCGTCTGTAAAATCACGATTCCTTGATTTTCCCATTTAGACACCTCCTATTTTTTATTATAAGTAATTTGAAATAAAAAACTACCCTGTAAGATACAACACAGCCTCTTTTCTGTGTCCATCTTACAGGGTATAGTTTACTCTTCCCTAATTAGCTTTGATAATATTCTTAAACCTTTTTCTAAATCTATTAGAGACGCATATGAATATGAAATTCTTAGATTTTGATTATTTGAAAAATCATAGACATTTCCTTAATTAATTAATATTCCTTTTTTGTATGAAATCTCAAATAGTTTATTTAGTGATATTGGCTTTTTTAATTTTAACCAAATATAAAACCCTCCACTTGGTCTATTCCATGTAGCTATATTAATAAAATATTTTTCTAAAATATCTAATACTGTTTGCCTTCGAATTCTTAACTCATTTCTTAGCTGTAGCAAATATTCATCATATAAACCACCTGTAATCCATTCAGCAAAAACCTCTTGAGACAGGGAGCTTGCTCCATAATCAATTTGCATCTTAATATCACTTAAATGCTCTATAACACTTTCTGAACCAACTAACCAGCCAATTCTAAGCCCTACTGATAGAGATTTTGAAGCAGTACCTAAATACATCACATTACCATTTTTATCTTTAGCTTTTAATGGTAAAGGTGGTTCTTCATCTAGCCATAACTCTCTATATGCATCATCTTCAATAATAGACATTCTCTCTTTTGAACATATTTCTAAAATTTTATTTCCTCTTTCTTCTGATATTACAATTCCAGTAGGATTTTGAAAAATTGGTATAGTATCTAATAAATTTGAATTTTTATTACCCTTACGTTTTATAATTTCATTTGGCTTAATGCCGAAATCATCCATTGAAATACCCCTTAAACTCATTCCACATGACTGAAATAAATTAAGTGAATTTAAAATTCACCATGTTCTTCAACGATTAAGTAATTGTAAACAAGAATATTGACATATTGCAACCGAAGATTTATTATATTAACATAATGTGTTACTGTTAAATCAGGCATGAGTTTACATACTCATGCCTTTTTTAGTATAAGCATTACAATTTATAATATAGAATACAGGTAGGTTCAAAATGTTTGATTCCTTTAAAAAGTTTTCTAATCTTGTAGCTACTATATAGTGGCAAGTTAATAGATCTAGCTGAGGTTCCAGATCAAGTCTTTGCTGAAGATTAACAGGAAATGGTGCTGCTATTGATGGAAATAAGATTTAATGGTGCCCATGCAGATTGGAAATTAACTTTAATATAAATAAGTTTTTTGAAAAAATAAAAATATAATTTACTAAGGGTAAAGGAGAATAACAAAATGAAAATGCAACGAAAGATAAGTCTATTAGCAAGTTTACTTGTAACAATGTCCTTAATGGTAACAATGATAATAGGATACTTAAACATTAATACATTTACAACTAGTATACTTAATAAAGATTTAGACACTGGCTTGAAGAATGCAAACTCTAAGCTTGCAGATTATTTTGCAGGAATTCAATTTAGATTAGAAACCATAAACCAAACAGGAGTAATTCAAAAAAGTCTTACTACAGGGGATACTGCCAATATAGCAGATATAACTCAGGGATTAAAAGGTGCAAATGACGTAATTAAAAGAGTATATGTTAAAGGAGTGAATGGGCAAATAGTATCTTCTCCACAAAAAGATGAGGATGTCGAAGATATTAATGCTTTATTAACAGCTGACACTTTGAAAAAAGTAAATGGTATGGATGCTTATTGGGTTGGACCATATCCAGAAAAAGTTAGCGGAGACAAAGTATTTACAGTTGTAAAAGCAGTAAAAGATGGCAATAACATGGTAGCCTATATTGGTATGGACATACAACTGAAAGATATGGCGGCTTACTTAAGTCAATTTGGTTTCGCAAAAACAGGATATATTCTTTTATTAGATGATAATGGTAAGGTAATATCAAATAAAAATGATTTTACTAAGCTATATGAAGAATATGATAATAAGGAATTATTAAATGCAGCTCTTTCATCTACCGCCGGACAAGGAGAAGTTAAATTAAATGATGGAAGCTATAAATATTCTATTGCTGAGTATCCAGGATTAAATTGGAAGGTTATAAGTTTAATAAATGTAGATGAGTACCAAGATACTATAAATCAATATTTTATTAATTCATTCATAGCAGTGATTTTAATTTATGGTTTAGTAATAGCGATATCTATGTACTTTTCAAGAAAATTTACAGTAAACTTAAATAAAATTTCTAGTTCAGTTAAAGAAATGGGACAAGGCAATTTAAAAGTTGAAACAAATATTAAGGCAAATGATGAAATAGGTCAATTAGCTCAGGTATTTGATGGAATGGTAAGAGACTTTAGAGGAATAATTGTAGAAATACAAGATAAATCTCAAATAATTAAAGAAAGGACCGCTGAGACAAAAGTTGCCTATGAGCAAACAGGACAGGCTGCTGAATCTATAACTAGCAATGTTGAAGAAATAACTACATATTGTAATAGCCAATATACTGGTGCAAAAAACATACTTGCAGAAACTAATGAATTGAGCAATGTAAGTGAAACTGTTTCTAAAGCAGTAAAGAATATGATTGAAGCCTGCTCAAGAGTAAGTGTTTTAAATGGTGAGGGAATTGTTAAGGTTACGAATCTCACAACTATTTCTGAAAAGAATAATGAGCTTTTGAGAAGTCTAAATGAAAAGGTAAATGAAATAACTGAAAATTCAAAGGCTATTGATACAGTGATTGAAACAATAAACACTATTACAGAACAAACAAATTTACTATCTCTAAATGCATCAATTGAAGCAGCCCGAGCAGGAGAGTCTGGTAAAGGCTTTGCAGTTGTAGCTAATGAAATAAGAAAGTTAGCCGAAGAATGTCAAAAGAGTACAGTGCAAATTAGAACTATAATTGATGGAATGAAGAGAAGTACAGATGATATGCTTGGAGAAATAACCCTAGTAAGAGGTGCTATGTTAGAGCAAAATGAAGCTGTTGAAGCTACAGAGTCCTCCTTTAAAAATACAAGTTTAACTATCAGTGAAGTGGAAGATTTAGTTTCACGTGTAAGTGAATTAAATAATATAATGATAGGAAAACAAAAAAATGTAGATTTATGTATAAAGGATATAGTAAATGGAATTGAAGAAACAACAAACTCAATAACAAGTATATCTTCATCAACAGAGGAACAATGTGCTACAATTGAAGAACTTACAGCTTCTTCAGAACAGTTCTTACAAATTGCTGAAAATTTAAATGATTGTACTAGCAAATTTAAGGTATAGTTATTAACAGATTTGTAATCTAATATTGAATTTAATAAATTCTAAGCCTGCCTATATTATAAGTATTAGGGCAGGCTTTTTACATAAAGTCACCCCATTAAGTAGATTTTACAACGTCTTTTTAAATGTATCTACTTAATGGGGCTCTCTTTAGTTACCAGTTAGCTCTTTTTATTTTTTAGTTTAATTAGTTACAGTATAAGTATAGTTATCTGAAAATGTTGAACCAGCATCGTTTATAAGCTCTGCCTTATAAACATAAGTCCCATTCGCCTTTCCAGTAAATGATACTGAATCTGTTTGAGCATTTTGTCCATTTGCAGTAAGAGTTTTTGTTGAAACTAATACACCATTTTCATATAGCTTCCATGAAGTACCGTTTTCTCCCCACCACATGTTCATTATAATTTTGTAAGTTGAAGAACCATTCCAGTTATCTTGAGCTAATGTTGGCTTCCCCGGCAAATTTGCTGCTACAGTTGGAACTGTTACTGATACTTGGTTTGAAGTAGCTGAGTTTGTTGCATCATTCATTACTACAGTGTAGTTATAAGTTCCTGCTGCTTTTCCTGTAACATTATAAGTTACAGTTTGAGTTGTTGCTTGTCCTGCTACTAAAGTTCCTGTTGCTACTTGAGTTGTTCCTTCCATCACCTGGTATGAAATTGCTGTATTATTTACTGGTACTGTTGCAGTTAAAGTATATGCTCCATTATTTACAGCTGATGCTGAAAGGGTAGCTGCTTGCAATTGGCTTACTGGTGGAGTTAATCCATCAAAATACGCTCTGTAGTTAGTTGAAAATTCAAAATTACTTTGTGCATCCCAGTTAATTGACCAAGCCATAAGCCCCTTAAAACCAGGGTATCCGTTTGGATTTGATAGCTTATATTTTCCACCATAAGGAATTCCCTTAATTATATAATCTAAAGCCTTTTTCATTTCAGTTGGATTGATGTATCCACCACTTGGTGCTGCTGATGGGCAAGCTGGAAGACCTATCATTACTTGATCTTCTCTTAAAGCAGGGAACATATTATTTGTATTTCCTGCTATAGGAAAACCATGTAAAAGCATATCCGCCATAGCTACTTCATAATCAGCTGTACCTTGGTTATAGTAAACTCCATCTAACCCTGAATTACCACCTGCATTGTAATGTTGAACATGAATATATGTTAATATATCACGAGTTCCGTATATTACTGGAAGATAAGCTCCCCAAATGTTTCCGTAAGATGTCATACCACCTTGAACATAAGCTGTTTCTGGTGCCATACTTAAAATAAAATTCGAACCATATTTCGCTGCGATTGTGTGCAATGAAGAAATTAAATTTACCATTTGTGGAGTTGTTGGTTTTTTAAAATCATTATCCCCTGAATTTAAGCTCATACCTGATTCTAAGTCCATGTCTAAACCATCAAAACCATATTTATCTATTAGAGCTTCCGCAGAATTAATAAAGTTTTGTGTTGAAGCCGCATCTGGTAAGAGTAGAACTCCATTTTGTCCTCCGATTGAAAGAACAACCTTCTTTCCTAAACTATGCAAATAATCAATATCTGCTTTAAAAGAAGCTTCGGTTCCATAGCATGGAGTAAATATTATAGTAGATCTATCCCCTCCTGTTTCTCCAAAGGATACATCTATGACATCCCATTTTGAAGATACATTCCTTAGGTTTATTATTCCTGTCCCATTATCAAAGTTGTGCCAATATCCAACAAGTAGCTTTCCCCCTGGGAGTGATGCTGCACTTGCAAATGGAACTGGAAGCATAGAAAATACTAAAAGTAGCATTGTAAAAAATGATGGTATTTTTTTTAAGGCTTTTTTCATTAAATATTCCTCCAAACTTTGTTCATTTTAAATTTTTAGTTAGTAACTGTGTACGTATAATTATCTGAAAATGTTGAACCAGAATCGTTTATAAGCTCTGCCTTATAAACATAAGTTCCTTTTGCCTTGCCAGTAAATGATACTGAATCTGTTTGGGCATTTTGTCCATTTGCAGTAAGAGTTTTTGTTGAAACTAATACACCATTTTCATATAGCTTCCATGAAGTACCGTTTTCTCCCCACCACATGTTCATTATAATTTGATAAGTTGAAGAACCATTCCAGTTATCTTGAGCTAATATTGGCTTCCCTGGCAAATTTGCTGCTACAGTTGGAACTGTTACTGATACTTGGTTTGAAGTAGCTGAGCTTGTTGCATCATTTACTACTACAGTGTAGTTATAAGTTCCTGCTGATTTTCCTGTAGCGTTATAAGTTACAGTTTGAGTTGTCGCTTGTCCTGCTATTAAAGTTCCTGTTGCTACTTGAGTTGTCCCTTCCATTACTTTGTATGAAGTTGCTGTATTATTTGCTGGTACTGTTGCAGTTAAAGTATAAGCTCCATTATTTACAGCTGATGCTGAAAGAGTAGCTGCTTGTAAAGTATTTGAAACTGGAGCTGAAACTGTTACTGATACTTGGCTTGAAGTAGCTGAGCTTGTTGTATCATTTACTACTACAGTGTAGTTATAAGTTCCTGCTGACTTTCCTGTAACGTTATAAGTTACAGTTTGAGTTGTAGTTTGTCCTGCTACTAAAGTTCCTGTTGCTACTTGAGTTGTTCCTTCCATTAC
Source organism: Clostridium sp. (assembly GCA_031292145.1). Lineage (GTDB taxonomy): Bacteria > Bacillota > Clostridia > Clostridiales > Clostridiaceae > Clostridium. Next base: position 23,286 of record JARLHR010000120.1, read on the forward strand.
TTGGTATGAAGTTGCTGTATTATTTGCTGGTACTGTTGCAGTTAGGGCATATGCTCCATTATTTACAGCTGATGCTGAAAGGGTAGCTGCTTGTAAAGTATTTGAAACTGGCCCTGTCATGTTATTCCAAGCAATAGTTGTCATTGGGCATCCGTTTGAAATGTCATCAGTTGAAGCATCCCAAATAATAATTCCACCAAGATTGTTATTGTTTACATAGTCACATTTAGCCTGTAAAGTCTTTTCATCTTCATATGATAAGAATACACCAGTCGAAGCATTGTAAAGGTAGACAGCACTTGCCACATTGTCATAGTATTTTTTCCAGCCAGGAGTTGTTTCTAATTTTTTTAAATTAAACCATGATTCTTGGCCACCAGGTGCTTGAGGGTTATCTAATGATCCTGTGTAAGCACCAGTTGATGTTTGGTATAAACCATCTCCATTCGGTCCTGGTTGAACACCCGTCCACCCTCTTGAATAGAGTGGTGTACCTACATTAAGCTTTGATGCAGGAATTCCATAAATATCTCTATATGCCTTTATTGCATAGTCAGCGTTATATTTATTTTTAATATCTATTGGTGATGTTGGAGATGGATCTGCTGGATTTGCATATAATGGTGATTGATGATTTGTTACATTTTCAAATGCACCATGCATATCATAAGTCATTACATTCATAAAATCAACGTATTGAGCATACTGATCTGGTTGAACTAAGTTCATCTTGTCATAACCAGCAGCTGCTGCTACAGTTAACATTTTATCTGATAAACCATTTGAATTATATGCAGCTCTAATATCTTGCAGTAGTAATGTGTAGTTTACTTTATCTTCTGGTCCTCCAGGACAGCCATGGTCATATTGATCATTTGGATCTGCTTGTCTATCAATACCTGGATATTCCCAATCTATATCAATACCATCAATAAATGGGTATTGCTTTAGGAAAGCAACAACACTATCTGTGAATACTTTTCTTGTCGCAGCTGTCATGGCCATAGCATGGAAATTTTCACCCCTTGTCCAACCTCCAACTGAGACTATTATTTTTTTGTCTGGGTACAATCCTTTATAGTATTGGTATTCTCCAAAACACCCCTTTAAAGTTTGTGTCCAATCTCCTGAGTGAGCCATTTGCTTCTGAAAGTCCGCATACGTATCAAGTGAAGCAATTTTAAAGCTTGAATCCACTGTAAAAAACGCATGATTTACAACATTGACCTTTGTCCAAGGAATATCATTAGGATTCATTGATTGATGGGCAGAGCTGTAAGTTGCCCAATTTGGATAATAAGTGACTACATTTTTTTGAGTAGTGGCAGCCTTTGCAACTGTGGCTGGCACTACACCTACAACTAGTGAAACTGCAAAAACAGTTAACACAAGACATGACATGATTTTTGACTTTAACATTGATATTTCCTCCTTTTTTTAACATTTAGTTTTATGTCAAGTTATTACGTCCTAGGCTACCTCTAGAGTTCCATAAATTGAATTATCGTGCTAGCTTTTTACTTTGATAAAAATTTCAAGTTGAAAGCTATTTCATCTTAAGAATCTAAAAACTAATAAATTATAAAACTGTAACTTTCGTTACAATTGATGAAGTTTACAATAGAACAAATGTGTGAAACATGTCACCCATAATCTTCGAAGCTTTTAGAGCAACATATGGTCAATGTGCTTCCAAGAAAGAATCTTATCTTGAATAAAAACTTCATATTACTTTAATAAGTTATATGTACTTATTGATAACTTTTCTAGGCAAGTTGCGATACTGTCTTTATTTAAGTCGGCAGACTTTTGGTTTATAACTATAGTTCCTGAAACTAATGCAATACAATTAAGTAGATGAATTATATTAACTTTACGAATACCAGCGTAACATAGGTTATCGGTATTTAATAATTCTTTTAACCTAGCGTCACATCTTTCACTATAAGTTCTTTGATTATAAAGTTGTTGTGAATATATTAAATCTACATGTTATCTGGATTAAGTTTTAGATATTTCAATAATTCATCATGTTTGTCCATTTTCGATGCATAAGTTATTATTATCATAGATTTGTATACTTATTATTTTAAGCAATTTATATTCCAATATTGGCCTTACATTCTAATTTTTTTAAAAGCGCTAAACTTTATGGATTTATCACCTTCTTGTGGAGAATACATATATTTAAATTAAGTCAAAATAAAAAAAAGTGTGTAATTATAAAATTACACAGTATAAAATCCTTTACACAGTTATACTATTTTCAATTATCATATGCATTATATGTGTAATTTCTACTTTTCCAAATAAGCGAACAATTAACATATATAAATTCTATTTTAAAGGTATAGTTTGTTCATTTGGCCATACCAGTGCTGCTTATGAGGAAGCAATTGAGGCTATTGAATGTGGCGCTTCTCATGCAACTCATCTCTTTAATGCAATGACACCTTTAACTCACAGAAATCCTGGCGTAATTGGTGCTATATTTGATAGTAATATAACAACTGAAACTATATCTGATGGAGTTCATATTTCATATCCTGTCTTAAGAATTACATATAAGCAAAAAGGTAGTGATAATACTTTATTAATTTCTGATTCTATGATGGCTTGCTGTATGCCTAATGGTGATTATTCGTTAGGCGGACAAAGCGTTACAGTAAATGATGGTGAAGCTCGACTTAAAAATGGTGCTCTAGCTGGCTCTATTCTTACTCTTGATAAAGCCGTTAGAAATGTATATAAAAATTCTAATTTACCACTTTATGAAATAATAAAAATGGCATCTTATAATGGAGCTAAACATTGTAAAGTTCATAATCGTAAAGGACAAATCAAAGAAGGCTATGATGCCGATTTAATATTATTTGATGATGATATAAATATAAAGAAAGTATTTGTATTAGGCAGAGAAATATACTCAGAATAATTAAAAATTAAATTTCCATAAATCTATGTTATAACAAAGATTAGTACTAAATTTTCAAAACAGATCTGTCTATTTTTAACTAGCACAACCAACAAATTTGTTATATTATAATATTATGTAAATTCTATAAATACGTAAAAATTTTGCCTAGAGGGAGACTATTTTATGCAAGAATTAGAAACAAGAATTATTGATATTGATGTTGATTATATAAGAAATATTTTATTATCAAACGGTGCAGAAAAAGTTAAAATGGAAGATCAAATTAATGATATATATGACTTTGAGGATGGCAGACTTTTAGAAAAAAAGGGGTATGCCCGTATAAGAACTGTAAATGATATGCTTAATAATAAAATAGTTTATTACATGACTACAAAAAAAATGTTATCTCAAGAAAGATTTAAGGTCATGGAAGAAAATGAAGTTATAATTGATAATAAAAAAATGGGTGAAGGAATCTTTAAATCTCTTGGTTTAATACTTAAAGAATCTAATAAAAAATATAGAGAAAGTTATAAACTACATGATTGTTTAATAGAAATAGATATAAATGATAAGAGTTTTTGCCCTTTTCCTTATTTAGAAATAGAAACCACCTCTGAAGAAAAGCTAGAAAAAATAGTTAAGTTACTTGGTTATACATTAGAAGATACAACATCTCAAACTATTTATGATATTTTATCTCAAAGAGGTTTACTTAATAATACTCCTAAGGGGCTTTAGGGACGAAGCAGCTAATATTTTTAATGCCGTAAAAATATTAGCTGCAATACTTCTCTAGGTTTTCTTTCATGTGTCTTAATTCTTTACTTAATACTTACAGTCCTAAATTCTATTTTATCACTTCTATGATGAGATTTTGAATATTCAAAAGGCTGCCCATTATCTAAAAATCCTACTTGCTCTACTTCTAATATAGGAAAGTTATCACTTATTTTTAACCATTCTTGCTCTAATTCATTTGGTAAAATTGCTCTAATAATTCTATGTGCACTTTTTATTTTCAACTTAATCTCATTTTCTATGTAGCCATAAATTGACTTTAATAAAATATCCTTTTTTATTCCTGGTATAAGGCCAATAGGCATATATGTATAATCAATCACATAAGGTTCATCATCTGCATATCTAGTCCTTATTATATAATAAACGAAATCATCACAAGTAATTTTCAGCTTAGTTGCAATATCTTCTGTTGGATGAATTACTTCAAATTTTATAATTTCAGATGATACCTTTTTATCTCTATTAGTTTCAGTAAACCCTGCAAATTGTTTTGCTAAACTTAATTCTTGTACATCACTATCATTAAGTGCTTTTACAAATGTTCCTGCTCCTCTTCTCTTTATTACTAATCCTTGAGTTACAAGTTCATCTACAGCCTTTTTTATAGTGATTCTACTAACTCCATATTGCTCACACATTTCTTTTTCTAAAGGCAACTGTTCATTGGTATTATATTTGCCATTCAATATCCCGTTTCTTATATCTTCAGCAATTTCTTCATATTTTGCCATACTAGTCTCTCCATTTCACACCGTATAATCTATTTACACATTTATCATATCATTAATTTTTTATTGATTATATCCTTTATTTCTCTTATTATACACTTAACTTAGCTTAATCTTCAACCTGATTTGTTTTATAAACTGACTTATTTCTCATGCTTACTATAATATAATTATAGAACAAAAGTAGCTATGCAGCTTTTCAATTATCAATTATCAATTTACAATGCACAATTCACTATACGAGAGTTTCAACTTCTAATCAAAAAGATGATTTAAAAAATCAAGTGGAATTTTTTAAACAATACGCTAATACAAAAGGGACTATCGTAAACGAAGTTATAGATGGTTATGGAAGTAGCTTAAACTACAATCGTAAAAAATGAAATAAATCAACAAAAGAATGTATAGCTTCTGATATAAGTGCCATAATAGTAACTCATAAAGATATATTTATACGATTCAGTTTTGAATGATTTGTAATATTTTAAAAAAATTCAATGTGAAGATAATTGTGATAAATAATGAAAGTCTATCTTCAGCAGTAAGAATTGGTTCAAGATATAATTTCTATACTTCATATTTTTAGTTGCAGAATTTATGTTTAAGAAAATATAAGAAAAAGATAAAGGAAGATGAAGAAGTTGAAAAAAGCATACAAAATAGAAATTAAACTAACTAAAGAACAAATAACTAAAATACATCAAACCGTTGGCGTAAAAAGAAATTAAAACGTGAGCAAAGAAAGCTTTCAAGAAAATATGAAGGTTTGAAAGTAAGAAATAAAATAATGAAAGGAGATGCTACTCGTCAAAATATCCAAAAACAAATAGTCAAGGTACAAAAACTTCATCAAAGACTTGCAAACATTAGAACTGACTATATTAATAAAACAGTAAGTGAGTTGATAAAGCAAAAACCAAGCTTTATAACAATTGAAGATTTAAATATTAAAGGAATGATGAATAATCAATATTTAGCTAAATCAGTTTCGCAACAAAAATTTTATGAGTTTAGAACTAAACTTATTTCAAAAGCTCAACAAAATAATATTGAAATAAAAATAGCTGATAGATGGTTTCCAAGTAGTAAAATTTGTAGTTGTTGTGGAGCATATAAGAAAGATTTAAAACTATCTGATAGAATCTATAAATGTGAATGTGGATTAAGTATAGATAGAGACTTAAATGCTTCAATCAATTTAGCTAATGCTAAAAAATATAAGACAGCTTAATTAAACAAGCACTTATATATGTACCCAAGGCTATTTGGGGAATTAACGACTGTGGAGTGTTATACAAACTGTAGTAGTTATGACAAGGCAGGGCACGTTGAAGCAGTAAAAATCTCAATATAGATGCATTTGACCATATTTTGAGTAGCAGAGATAACATGCTAATAAAAAACTGTAATATTATTTATCTAGATAAAATAGAAAAAGGTTCAATACTTATAGAAAATGGGAAGATTAGAGAAATAAATCCTACTAAATACTGTGATGAAAATATATTAGATGCAAACGGATTATATATTTCACCTGGTTTTATTGATATTCATATTCATGGTGCCGGTGGTTATGATACAATGGATGGTACCAGTCAAGCAATTAATACCATTGCTTGAATAATAGTTAGACATGGTACTACTTCCTTTACTCCAACTACTATGACTGTTTCTATAGACGATATTAGAAAATCCTTAAACATTATAAAAAATTTAAAAGAAAATGGTTCTGAAGGAGCACATGTTTTAGGCGCTCATTTAGAAGGTCCTTTTGTAAGCCCAAAAGCAATTGGTGCACAAAACCCTAAATTCATTTTATCTCCATCTATTTCAGCATATAAAGATATAGTCAAAGATTATGAAGATACTATTATTTCTATTACACTAGCACCAGAAGTTGATGGCGCTAAAGAACTTATCAAGTATGTATCCAATACTGGAGTTACCTGTTCATTAGGTCATACAAATGCAACTTATGAAGAAATGATTGAAGCTATTAATTGTGGCGCAAGTCACTCAACACACCTTTATAATACAATGACACCCTTAACTCATAGAAATCCAGGAGCTGTTGGCTCTATTTTTGACAGTAACATAACTACTGAAACAATTTCTGACGGAATTCATATTACATATCCAGCTTTAAGAATTGCATATAAGCAAAAAGGAACTGATACTGTTTTATTAATATCCGATGCTATGATGGCCTGCTGTATGCCAAATGGTGAATATTCCTTAGGCGGGCAAAAAGTTATAGTAAATAATGATGAAGCACGCTTAGAAAATGGTGCTTTGGCAGGCTCTGTGCTTACCCTTGATAAAGCAGTTAGAAATGTATATAAAAATTCAAACTTACCATTACATGAAATTGTAAAAATGGCTTCATTTAATGGAGCAAAACATTGTAAAGTTGATGATCATAAGGGACAAATCAAGGAAGGCTATGATGCTGATTTAATATTATTTGATGATGATATTAATATAAAGAAAGTCTTTATATTAGGAAAAGAAATTTATTCTAAATAGATTTGTATAGCATCTTCTAACCTTACGCATTCATATAAAACATCCTATACTTTTCCATCGAACTCCAACTGTAAATATTAAAATAATAAGCTATTACTAAAATATCAAAATTGTTAGTAATAGCTTATTAGCATAGTAGCATTTTATTATTTATATTTGATTATTTTGCCTTTGAATATAGTTATACAATGCCCCTAATTTATTGGCATCATTTCCAAATTCACATTTCTTTAAAAGTGGTTTTATTGTTCCTTCTAAATCGTTGTTCATAAGGAAATCTAACCTCTTACTTATTTCATCAACATATTCATGCCTCTCACTTATTGCTCCACCTAAAATTATAACTTCAGGATCAAAAGTATATTGAATATTATAGATACCTACTGCCATGATAAAGTAATATTTATTTACTTCTTTGATTGCAATTTCATCACCTTTATTACATAATTCAAATACTTCGATACCATCAAGGCTGCCTTCTTCTAAGCCTTTTAGTTTGGCTACCTTTTTAGCTAAGGCTGTAGTCGATCCTGCTTGACTCCAGCTAGTAAACTTTGGTTCTCCTTCTAGTTCACAAGTTATTGAACAGTATCCAAATTCCCCTCCATGTTTATGGATTCCACCATGAATCTTTTTATCTTTAACTATAGCTCCCCCTATTCCTGAACCACATACAACAAACGCTAAATCTTGATTATCTTTTCCTGCACCAAGCCAGCATTCACCAAGTGCTGCACAGTTTGCATCATTTTCGATTTCAGTTTCTAATTCTGTTGCATTTTTTAAAATCTCTTTAAAGTTTGGCCCATGTATATATGGAATAGCACTTAGCCCTCCAATTATTCCTGTTTCACTATCTACTGCTCCCGGGGCACTTATAGCAATTCCTTGAACTTCATGCTTTTCCTTCATTTCATTAGTTATTTTTGATAATTCATTGAAGAATTCATCCTCATAGCTTGGAACCTTAAATTTATTGCTTTCAACAAACTCTCCATTTTCTTTAATTACAGACCATTTTACAGCACTTCCACCAATATCAAATACCATGAATTTTTTCATTTTCAGCCCCCCTACTTAAAATCCGTTATTTTCTACAACTTCTTTAATCCATCTTCCTGATTTTTTAATTGTTTTCTTTTGAGTAGCCAAGTCAACAGCTATAAATCCATATCTATTTTTGTATGCATTAGACCATGACCAACAATCGATTGGTGTCCATGTATGATATCCAAAACAATTAGATCCTTCAGTTATTCCTTTATGAAGATATTCTAAATGTTCTTTGTAGAAATCTATTCTGTAATCATCTTCTATTATTCCTTCCGTATTTATATATTTTTCTTCACCTTCAACACCCATACCATTTTCAGAAATGTACCAAGGAATGTTATTATAATTATCTCTTATGTTGATTGCAATATCATACATGCATTGTGGATATATCTCCCATCCCCTGTATGGATTCATTCTTCTTCCTGGCATTTCATAATTATCAAAATATTTATCTGGCATCCAGCCTTTTGACTCATCAATTTCTGATTCTTTTGCTTTTACTCTTCTTGGTTGATAATAATTTACTCCTAAGAAGTCAACTGTATTATTTTTAATTATTTCTAATTCCTCTTCTGTTGCTTCCCACAATACATTATCTTTTTGTAGTATCTCAACAAGAATTTCTGGGAAATTCCCTTTTACCGCTGGATCTAAAAATGAAGTATTGAAATAACTATCAGCTATTTTAGAAGCCATCATATCTTCTTCACTATTTGATCTTGGATATGCAGGGGTTAAATTAAGAACTATTCCTATTTTTCCACCATGATTATGACAACCCATTTCTCTAAAAGCTTGAATAACTTTTGCTGATGCCAAGTTTAAGTTAAACATTACTTGGACAGCCTTTTTGCCATCGACTAATTTAGGATAATGAAACTCATATAAATATTCTCCTTCAACAACTACCATAGGTTCATTAAATGTAGTCCAATGCTTAGCTCTATCTCCAAATAACTCAAAACACTTCTTAGCAAATACTACAAATAAATCTACCACATGTTTAGATTCCCATCCTCCATATTTATCATATAATTCAACTGGCAAATCAAAATGGTGCAAGTTCATAATTGGAAGAAGATTATTAGCAATACATTCATCAATTACTTCATTGTAAAATCTCACTCCATCTCCATCTACTTCTCCAGTTTCAAAATCTTTTATTAGTCTTGTCCATTGAATTGAAGTTCTAAAACTATTTAACCCTGTTTCTTTTATTAGTTCTAAATCTTCTTTATGACTATTATAAAAATTTGATGCTACATTAGGTCCTACTCCATCAAAAAATGCTTCTGGCTCTATATCAAACCAATGGTCAAATACGCTATCATGTTTTTTATTAAATCTACCTTCACTTTGCGGACCTGATGTTGCTGAACCCCACCAAAAATTTTCTGGGAACTTGAAATTTATACTCATTTCTTTACCTCCAAAACTTTCTTATTCAAAATTCACTCACTATTAGGGACATGAAAATAAATATATATTATTTTTCAATTTATAATTCAATTATACAGTTATCTATATAATTAATCAATCATATGTCATATCATTTTATACAAAATAATATACCTTTATTATTGGTACCATTACAAAATTCCCGTTACTTTCAGTATGAGCTTAATTAGCGCACCCGATGACGATTTGAAACAAATATTAATACAAATCATAATTCATAAAAATAAATAGCTGCCTCAAAATAGAAAATAAATTTCCATTTTGGGCAGCTTATTTAGTGCTAGAAAATCTCTTACTTCTCGAAAGAAAGTCCTTCTGAATTTGTTACAAGCCAAGGCTCCTTTAAGCTACTATCAAAAGTCACATTTTTAAAAGTACTATTAGTCATATAATCTATTTTGGCTGACTGCGTATTTTTAAAAGATACATTTTCAAAATGTATATCAGTATGACACGCATCTTTTAATCCAGCCACAAATATTCCATTGCTCTTTGAACCATCAACACTACAATTAGTAACAAAAATATGTTTAAATTGCGGTAAATGAAGTGCTGGTTTAAAGCTGGTATCTGTTGCAAGGCTATTTGAATAATTAGATGTAAATATAAATGGCTCTCCCTCTCCATCTGTAATATTTTTTAGGGCAGAATCTCTAAAAGTAATATCTTTTGCACCTCCCCCAGTTTCAGGGGCTGTCTTACAACGAAGTCCCGAACCAGTTCCATTCAGCACATTATCTTCTGCTAATATATTTTCTATCCATGCTGCTGTATTACTTCCTGCCACAACCGCGCCATGTCCACGCCCAAAATAATTGTCAAATATCCAAACATCAGTTACAGGTTTACGATTTTTCTCAGCATCTGCTCCTTTTCCTGCTGTGAAATTCACATCATCATCTCCTGTATCAAATACGCTGTTTAATACAGTTAATCCCTTAGAGTCAAAATCTATTCCATCTGCATTATTACAATCAAAAGTTTCAATTAAAGCACCATTTAGTATTACATTATTACATCCACTACTGCCAATTACATGTTGGCTTGGATTCACAAAGGAGAGTCCATCTCCATAATAAACATTATTTATATTGCTAATTGATATTAAATTGGATCTTGTTGCATAAGCTTTTGTATCATCAAATCCTTTACCTTTCGCTGCTTTATATTGATTGGCTGCCAGAATACCATTTTGTTCAACAGTCTGCAAACTGCTTTTCAAAGAATTTGGGAAATTAGTAGATGCTTGCGGCTCTCCCTGTTTCCATCCATCTCCGTCAATTACTCCGCTACCTACAATTTTTAGATTCTTACTATTATTGCCAATAGCATTAATAAGTGCATTGTTTTTAGCATTATTATCGTTATTGATATAGTCTTCTGGATTTTCAGATCCTAAAAGCTTTCCATCAACTTCAAAAATCATTTCTCCCTTTAACCAAAGAGATCCTGACATAAAAGTTTTTCCTGCTGGAATTAACACTTTTCCACCTGGCGTACAAGCATCAATAGCTTTTTGAATAGCCTTTGTATCCAAAGTTTGTCCATCTCCAATAGCTCCATATTTAGTAACATCAAATACATCTGGTGTTTTAGTTGTGTTTTGAACTACTTTATTGCTATCTTGTGATTCCCGTCCATTACTATCAACAGCTCTTACTGTAAAATTATATGATGTATCCGGTTTAAGACCAGTAACTACATAATTATGCATACTTATATTTACTGCCGAAGCATTACTTGAGTCTTTATAAAAATTATCTATAAAAGTTTTAGCTTTTGAATTATTATTATCCTTTGCATTTCCTATTAATGTTCCATTCATATAAATATTGTAATTTTTTATATTGCTATAATTATCTGGCTTATGCCATACCAGTGTTATGCTGCTATCATCATAAGCCAAAGTTGGCACTGTTAAATCTTGTGGTGCTGCTACATCATCTGCCTTTGCACTACGAATCTTATTAAGACCAACATACCCAGACACTAATGCGAATATTACAATAATAATTACTGAAGTTACAATTCTTTTCTTTTTCATTTTTAAATCCACTCTTTCTATGAATTTTTAGATTTTTTTAATGTGCCTCAATCTTATACTGAGATTTCTTTAAATTGTTAACGTGTTCATAATTAAATAAAATTCTTTTCTGGCAAACACTCTTCACATATCTTTGCCTACCTTATCATATACAGCACTTCATTTAATAAGCCAAGGCCATACCTTCTATTAGAAAAAATATATAATTTAAAATTCACCTATCGCCCCCTTATAAAGATGAATGAAATCTATTTTAACTATAACCTAATTTATGCCACAACTCAACACAAATAGGAAAATATAGATGTACAACATGCATTCTATGCATATTATTACAATTATAAGTTAGATTCGTTAGTATAATATATTTATACATTTGGTAGACTTTTAGGGTAATCTGAACATATTTATCTTGCTTCTATGAAAAATAAATATATTTCTCCATCTGCAAATCAGTTCCGTAACTATCTTCTCAAAAATATTAGCAAAACTTTATAATTGAGGATATTTCATAATTGAAATATCCTCAGCATTACACTTCCTTATATAAATTTACTTCTTTGCTTATTCGAAAATCACCTAGTAAAGGAACTATTCTTTTAAAATGCTCACTATTATTATGTAAATCAATTGCCATCTGGTCTTGCCAATCTTCTATAAATGTAATTACAGAAGGTTCATTTAAATCTTGAAATAACCCATATGAAATACATCCTTGTTCTTGTCTACTTTTTTCAATTAATTCTTTTGCTAACTGGATATACTCTTCCCTTTTATCATCCTTAATCACACTTTTTGCTACTATTCTTATCATATTAATCACAACCTCTCTATATTTCTTAAAATTAGTATAACATTTAATTACAAATGCTTACCATAGCCACTATTATTCAGAAGGATATTTATTATTTTAATCAAAAAGAATATGGCTCATGATTAAAATATAATCATGAACCACATTCCATAAATTTGAAACAAAAGAGATTTTTTAATTATATTGAATCTATTATATATTTTTATAAATTCTTACGTACCTTTGTAAATTTAATAATTAACATTTTTAACTTTATACCATTCATAACTTAATGTTGTGATATTTCCACATATTAGTACTATTTCCTCTAGTAGTATTACTTATTTAGCAACAGTATATCCTGCATCAAAATATGCTTTTAAAACTGAATTATACGCTTCTTTTGGTGTTGAATAATTAGAATATAATAATGGTCTAATATATGTTGGATCATTACGACGCCATGAATGATCATCACTTAATCCCCACCATACAAGAGCTGTAATATTAGCACCTGATTTTTTAGAAGATAGAATAGCAGACATTAAATCATAATAATATTTTGCCTGTTCTGATAAAGAAGTACATCCCACATCAAGCTCAGTAATTTGAATTTCAAATCCTGCTTTTGCAAAGGCATCTAATGCACTTTTATAATAAGCAACTGATGGGAAATTAGTACTTAAGTGAGATTGCATACCTATCCCTGCACATACTTTCTTATCTGAATTAATGTAACTAATCAATTTAATAATATCATTTACTTCCATATATTCGTTGTAATCATTATAGAATAATTTTACTTTATCTGTTAATTTATAATATGCTAATGTGTCATACGCATACTGAAAAGCTTGTTTTATGAAACCTGGTTTTGTGCCAAGATCTCCATAAACCTTTTGCCATCCAGTAGCTTTAGGATCTTGGGCAGGTAATGCGTGTAAATATTCATTTGCAACATCCCATGCATAAACTACACTTCCATATTTACTTGAAAATACATGACCCATAACAGTTTTAATATAGAACTCCATTCTCTTATCCATGACTGCAGGAGTTACATATCCGCCATTATTGTTGTAACCGTTTCTAAAATACCAGTCTGGAGTCTGTGAATGCCAAACAAGTGTATGGCCACGCATTGATAATCCATTGTCATAACAGAATTTCAACATATTATCTACAGTTGTAAAATCAAGTTTTGGAACTGTACTTTCTGGATAATTATCAGGAATATAGTAACCAAGTGCTTTTGCTTGTGATATAGAAATCACATTTGCAGAATAACCTAAAATAGCATCAGGTTTCATTTCATTCTCTGGTGTTACACTATTGTATTCCTTCTTTATAGCATTTATTGCATTGATATCTGAAATTTGAGATCCATTTAATATATTTCCTACCTTTCCAAACACTTTCCCATAAGTATTTAATAAATTAGCATCATTTACATTAGTTGTTGCGGCTTTAGTTGTTGTTGCTGCTTTTGCCTGAATTCCTGAAGTTAAAAATGTAGACATTATAAGAGTTGCAGACAAAACCATGCTTAGATATTTTTTCATATTTTTTCCTCCCTTAATATATAATTGTTAGCTTGTATATCACTTGCATTTAGAATTAAATTTTCACTAATTAATATTGAATAAATAGCAATATACTTCAGTAAATTTAAAGTAAATAATATGAACACTGCTAACATTTTTAGACTAGTTTCCAGTTGTTAATTTTCTTGTAAATGTTGTAATATTATCAGTATTAACAATAGCTATTCTTGGCATATTCATTAAATCACTAGAATCTGTAGCCATTCCTCCACCTACTTTAAATGCCATTTTTACATTTAAACTTTTTAAAACATTAACAAAATCGTTGCTTGATTCACCAAATGGATATGCAAAGTAATTTACCGGTTTGTTTGTCAAACTTTCAAGTTTAACGGTTGCCCCATTTACTCTTTTTGTTAGTTCTGCAGTCCCCAAATTTGCAATATGTCCATGTGTTGTAGAATGATTTTCCAACTCTATTTTGTTGTTTGCAACTGTTTTGAGTTGATTTTCGTTCATTATTCTAATTATATCTGATGGACTTCCCCAAGATGTTCCAATCTGATCTGTCACAACATATTCTGTAGAATTAAATCCATATTGTTTGAGTATAGGATACGCATTGTTATAAAAGTCTATTGTTGCACCATCAAATGTTAAAAGAACTGATTTTTGGGGCATAGGAGCTTTTTTAGTAATAACGTTATAAAACTGATCATTAGTAAGCGTAGTATAACCGTTATCTTTTAAATATTTCATTTCCTGTTTAAATTCATTTAAGCCTATTTGCCATGTATCACTTACATTAGGATTTGTTTCGATTCTATGATACATTAGTACTGGAACTTTTACCGATGTTGCAGCATTTGCATTTATAGAAGTAGACACTGAAAAAAATAAACTTAATGCGATTGCTCCAACACACATTTTAATAATTTTTGATTTTAACATAATCATCCCCCTTTAACCTTTTTATATTCTTTTTGATAAGTTAGAAAACACTGCAACTTCTTATAATTATTGAAATTTGTATCTCCATTACGATTGACGCCATCATTCATTTCATTTGGATACTTAATCAGCTCCTCATTCAATAGACTTATTAGGCATTTCTTAATACTTCTCTCACTTTGACTTAAGATGTAAATTGCCAATAATCCATATTAAATAAATTGCTTGTACTATTTCCAGTAAACTTAAAGAAAATATTGTGGACACCACTTACACTTTTTACATTACACTGCATTTCTTTCCATTGCTGCTCCCCACCTGTAGAGCTTACATTAAGAGTACCAATAAGTTGACCATCTAAACTATCCAGATGTATTTCTATTGTTCCACCTATAGTTGATGCAATATTTGCTTTGAATGATTTAGCTCCTGTTCCAAAATCAGCTTTTGATACAGCAAGCCAATCTCCATTATTTATGCTTGTAACATCAAGATTAATGCTATTTACCATACTTCCCGGTGCTTGGCACTTTTCTGTTGAAATACCACCATTCCAACCAATTGTTTCAGCTTCAGTCCTTTTATACGGATTAAGATTAGCAACTTGAGATACACCTTGCATGTCTTCTTGTACATTTTTTATAAGCCCACTTCCATCATATTCAAGCTTATTAATATGCGGAGAACGATATCCTTTTGTAATTCCCATAGCCTTTCCAAGAGTCTGAGCATGATATGTTACATACCATTGATTATTAAATTGGAAAACAGCATGATGATTATTTCCACCTACTCCAAAATAAGTTCCTGGATTTTTAAGGAAAGTACCTTTATAAGTAAATGGTCCCATAGGATTATCACTCATCATATAAGCAATTTCCCCTTGAGGTGGAGTTCCAGTTGGATGTGTACCAGAAAAATTAGAACAATATGAATAATAGTATTTGCCATTATATTTGTGAATACCAGAATCCTCAAACATAAAAGGAGCATCGATTACTGATGCACTTCCACTAGTATGAATCATATCACTGTCTAATTTTATGACTCTGCCTGTTTTAGGATTTGCAATTTGACTTTGGGTAGGGCTACTTCCTCCTGGTATTCCTCCGCCAAAATATAAATAACCTGTTCCATCATCATCCACCAATACTGCCGGATCAAAAAGCCATACAACACCGCTGACTCCAGAAGTGCTAGGAGTAATAATAGGTTTTCCAAGAGGATCTGTCCATGGTCCTATCGGTGTATCTGCTGTAAGAACTCCAATGCCCCCTCCATTGTTTGCAAAATATAGGAAGAATTTTTCCTTACCATTAATAACCTTATGTGCAACAGCTGGAGCCCAAGAATTACTAGCCCATTTAGCAGCACCATTTAATCCTGCAACTGGAATTTCTCCACAATCCGTCCAATTTACCATATCATCAGATGATATAACAGTTATTGTCTTAATATTACTATAATTATTATCAATGATATTTCCTGCATTATCATACTCAAAGGCATCGCTGCTCATGTAAACGTATACTTTGCCATTATAAGTCATAACATATGGATCTGCTCCAAACTTTTGTGTAATAAGAGGATTAGAATTCACAGGAATTTTTGCAAGTGCACTTGTACCTGAAGTTGATGTAGCTGTTGTTGTAACACTAGCATTTACTATAGATGTATTTAATCCAACGCTACATAATAATGCCAAAGCCAATAAAAATGTACTTGATCTTTTTAACATTTTTTAATTTCCCCCTTATAAAATAATCTTTTTTGCTTAATTGGTAATATCATTACATATTATTTCTGCTATAAAATCACCACCAATCTTTATAACTCGCATTCACACTACACATATCATTCATTGAATATTGACTTTTTATTCTCTTGCTGTTCAATAATATGTTTAGCTATTCAGCTACTTAATTTAAGTACATATTAGAATATTTGTTAAGTTTAATCAATACATTTATCTCTAAACATACAAAATCGGGAACAAAACGCAAATAACGTCATTTTTACAAAAAATGTTTTTTTGTTCTGCAATGTATATGTTTTATTCCAATAAGGCACATGAAAGAAAATAATAGACCAAAGATGCTATGAGATGTTCTTATATGCAGAAATGTTCCGTATTGCAGCATAGCTGCTCTTTTCATAAGTGCATAGCTGCTCTTTTTCAATGTGCATATTTTGTGTCAGGCAAGGAAGTAAATTCTGCTCATAGTGGGCTATTAGTAGAATTTACTGACGCAGTATGACGCGAAATAGACAAGCATACCGGTCTATTATTTTCTTGATTGTGCCTAACATTATACTTTTATTAATTATAGTGTTACTAAGAAAAATAGATACTATTTATGACTACGCACAAAAAATGCTCCTTTATAATTAACTCCATTAATCCTTAAAAAACAAAAATCATGAATGGCTTCAGGATTTTTCACCTTCATTCCATCCATGATTCTTAATCAAGTTTTATTGTATTTATATTTATTTTTCCAAAGTGACACTTCATTCATAAAAGTTAGTGTAAAATTTTATGCAAAATTACATTAATGCACAACTTAAATATCATTATAACTTTTCACGTCTCTTTGTAGATTTCATAAATAATTTCTTTAAGGATTCTGTATCATTATCTTTGATTGCATCCTTTATTTTGTCCAATTCAGTTTCAAAATTTACTATAGATTTTAAAAGATTCTCTTTATTCCCTAGGAAAAGCTCACTCCATAAATCTTCATTAATATTTGCTATTCTAGTTAAATCTCTATAACTGTCTCCAACAAAACTTCCAGTATCTCTGCCTTCTACATCACTATTTACCAGTGCAACTGCTAATGCATGCGGTAATTGGCTTGTAAAACCTATCATTTCATCATGATATTCAGGTGTTATCCTTCTAACCCTCTTAAATCCTATTTCATATGCTAAGTTTTCTATAAGCTTAAGATTCTCTTCTTTATTTCTATCTACTGGAGTCAAAATATAATTCGCTCCCTTAAATACTTCACTAGTTGCGAAATCTATTCCTTTCTTTTCTCTTCCTGCCATTGGATGTCCAAAAACGAAATCAATATTTTCTGGTAAAATGTTTATTATATCATCAATAAACATTTTCTTAATTCCAGTAGCATCCGTTATTACAGCACCATCCTTAAAATTTTCTCTATTATCTATAATAAATTTTTTAACTAACCTAGGATATAAAGAAATAATTATAAAATCTGCATTTTTAATTATTTCATCGCCATTTGTAAAACCTTCTTTTATTAATCCAAGGTTCTTAGCTTTCTCTAAAGATTCTTCATTGATATCTATGCCATATACATCATCATACCCTGCTTCTTTTAAAGCCATGGTAAATGACCCTCCAATTACTCCAAGACCTACAACTACTATTCTCATATTCATAGCTCCTTTATTCCGTATATTTAACAAAATTATAAATTAGGCACATGAAAGAAAATAATAGACAAGTATGCTGATCTATTATTTTTTTGATTGTACCTTAGTATACTAGCCTATTTCATCTTAAGACGAAACAGACTAGCATATCTGGTTTATTATTTTATTTTCTATACTCCCACTTAAATTTCTTTACCTTCTATATTAGCTACTGCCTTAACCTTAGTCATTAATGCATCAAATTGATCTGGAGTAAGTGATTGTGGTCCATCACTTAATGCATTTTCAGGATCATTATGAACTTCTATCATAAGACCATCTGCCCCTGCCATAATTGCTGCTTTAGCCATTGGTTCTACTAGGTAAGCATAACCTCCTGCATGACTTGGATCAACGATTATAGGTAAGTGTGATAATTTCTTTATTACTGGAATAGCTTGTAAATCTAATGTATTTCTTGTGATAGTTTCAAAAGTTCTTACACCTCTTTCACAAAGAATTACATTTTCATTTCCACCAGCCATAATATATTCTGCTGACATTAACCATTCTTCTATAGTTGCTGATAAACCTCTCTTTAATAATATCGGTGTTTTAGTCTTACCAACTTGCTTTAGTAAATCAAAGTTTTGCATATTTCTAGCACCAATTTGAATCATATCAACTTCTTCAACAAAAGCATCTAAATAATCTGTTGACATAAGTTCTGTTACTATAGGAAGTCCTGTTTCTTTCTTTGCTGCTTTTAAAAGTTTTAATCCTTCAAGCTCTAATCCTTGGAAACTGTAAGGTGAAGTTCTTGGTTTAAATGCTCCTCCTCTTAAGAAGTTAGCACCTGCTGCCTTTACTCTCTTAGCTACTTCAATGATTTGTTCTTCACTTTCTACAGAACACGGACCTGCCATTATTCCAATTCTTCCTCCGCCAACTACTGATCCTTGAACATTAACTACTGTATCTTCTGGCTTGAATATTTTATTAGCTTTCTTAAAAGGTTCTTGAACCTTCATAACTCTATCTACACCTTTTAGAACTTGTATTTTTCTAGGATCTATTATAGAAGTATCTCCTACAACACCTATTATGTAGTATGTCTCACCCTTGGATAGATTAGTTTCTAATCCCTTTGATTCAACTACTGCCTTTACCTTCATTACTTCTTCATCACTTGCTTTTGGGTTCATAATAATTATCATTTTTACTTTCCTCCTGTACTTCTACTTTTGATTTTAATTTTTACTTTTCTACTGTACTCCTATACTACATTTTTAATATATTATTAGAAATAAACTAATGCTTATTAGCTATCTCTTAATATCTACTATTATATAATATACTATTCAGACACTTTTTTCAATTCTAATGCCTTCATAGCCAATATATATCCAATTTCACCAAAACCACACATTTGCCCCATACAGGCTGGTGCAGTTACAGATTTTTTTCTAAAATCTTCTCTTGCATGCACATTTGATAGATGTACTTCAACTGTATCAATATTAGTTCCTTTTATAGCATCGTGAATCGCATAACTATAATGAGTATAAGCCCCTGGATTTATTATTATTCCATCATAGTTCTCAAAATATGCTCTTTGTAATTCATTAATTATTTCACCTTCACAATTACTTTGAAATAACGTTATTTCATGGCCTCTTTTTTTGCCTTCTTCTTTAATATATTCACATATATCTTCAAAAGATTTTGTACCATAGATACCTTTTTCCCTAACCCCAACCATATTTAAGTTAGGTCCATTAATAACCATAATCTTCACTTTAACACCACCTTGCACAATTAACAATTTATTTTTTATTCAAGAATTTTTTTCACTTCATCTACAGTTTCTCTTAGACCTTTATCATTATTAACTATTACATCCGCTGATAACTTATATAACTCGTAACGTTCTTCATACAGTTTAACTAATTTTTCTCTACCTTCTTTAAGTAGCGGTCTATTGGAAGTATCTATATCACTTAAAAGATCATCTAGAGGCCTATCTATAAAAATAATTAAAGCTTCTTTTTTTAATATTTCAATATTTTCTTGCCTTTTGATTACTCCACCTCCTGAAGAAATTAATATACTACTTTTTTCAGATAATTCCTTACAGGCTAAAGTTTCAAAATCTCTAAAGTAATCTTCACCTTTTTCAAAAAGTTCTGGGATAGTTTTAGATGTCATATTTTCAATATACTTATCCATATCAAAATATTTAATATTTAACTCATCACTTACTAATTTGCCTATAGTGCTCTTTCCACAGCCAGGCATACCAATAAGCACTACTTTATCTTTCACATTCACCACCTATTTAAATTCATCTTGAAACATTGAATATAACTCTTGAGTTACTTCATCATTAAATGAATATCCTTGCCATATTTCTTCTGCTTTTATAGCCTGCCCAACTAACATTTCAATTCCACCACATACTTTTTTATTTAAAGCTTTTCCCATTCTTAAGAATTTCGTCTCCTTAGGGTTATATATTATATCTATTAAAGTTTCAAAATTATTTATTATCTCTTCATTTACAGGAGTCCCATCTATATGCGGATACATTCCAAGAGGAGTTGTATTTATTAAAATTTCTCCTTTTATATCTACTATTTCTTCATAAGATTTACTTACAATTCTTTCATCACTATAACCAATATTGTCTTTTTTATTTCTTGATACTAGATAAATCTTTTTAATTCCTTCATCTAATAAATAAGTAATTACAGCCTTTGCTGCGCCACCATTCCCTAGTACCATTGCAATATTATCTTTAATATTAACATTATGATTCTTAATTATAGTTCCAAAACCAAAATAATCAGTATTATACCCAAATAATTTTTTATCTTTTAAACAAATAGTATTAACTGCACCTATTTTCTTAGCTTCTTCTGATATAAAATCTAAGTACTCCATTACATATTGCTTATAAGGAATAGTTACATTTACTCCTTTTATCTTTAAGATTCTCAATGAATCTATAGCTTTTCCTAAATCTTCTTTTTCTACTTCAAAAAGCTTATATGCCCCCTGCATATTTAAAGCTTTAAAAAGTGTATTATGAATTTTAGGTGAAAGACTATGTGGCAACTTCTCTCCTATAAGTCCATAAAAATCCAAATTAATGCCCCCTTTTCAATGATTTGTTCCTTTATTGTGTATTGCTAATAAATTTCTTGGTTATACTTAAAAATTTCTTGGTTGCACTCCGTGCTTTTTTTATATGTGTAAAAAATTTTTGTTGTGCTTAAAAGTTCTCAATTGTGCTTCGCACTCTTTTTAAAGGTGCGGATTTTTTCTAAGGTGTATATTTCCTATATCCACCAATTAACTTAAAGTAAGCACTGCTCTGTTCAATTAATTTTAAAGCCTTCGTTACTTTTTCGTCTTCAAGATTACCTTCAAAGTCAATATATAAGAAGTATTTCCAAGCACCCTTTTCCATAGGCCTTGATTCAATTTTCATCATATTTATATCATTTTCCGCGAAATGTCTTAATAATTTATATAGTGTACCTGCTTTATGTTCAAGAGAAAATACAACACTTACTTTATTACAACTTAAATCTGTTTCAAGATTTTTGGATATTATTATAAATCTTGTTGAATTATCGCTTTGATTATTTATATTTTCTTTAATAATATCTAAATTATATATGCTGGCAGCCCTGTTACTTGCAATAGCAGCCTTTGACGTATCTTTCAAATCACTTATTAACTTTGCACTTACTGATGTACTATGAAAAGGTATAAGCTTCCAATGACTATAATTTTTTAAAAATTCAGTGCTTTGCTGCATTGGTTGTGGATGTGAATATACTTCTTTAATGGTATCTAAGGTTGTACCTTTAACACCAATTAAATGTTGATTTATTTTAATGCATTCTTCTCCAACAATGTAAAAACCATATTTATATAAAAGATCATAAACTTGTGCAATACCACCTGTTGATGAATTCTCTATTGGTACAACTCCATAATCAATTTCATCATTTTTTACTGCTAGAAATACATCTTCAAATTCATTACATTCTTTAGGATTTTCTACAATACCAAAATATTTTAGCATTGCTTCTTCACAAAATGATCCCGAAACTCCATAGAATCCAATCTTACCTTGCTTTTTACCTTTAGCTTCTAATGAATCCATATTTTTTTCTAAAGTTCTTTCTGCTTCTAGCATTTTTCTGCTTTGCAACTCTCTAGCAACTTCCATTAAACCTATAAAAAACTTTCTTGTTTCTTGTGCATAATCGCTATTTTTTAAGTATTCTACATTTTTCTCAACAACTTCATCTTCTCTACTCCTATTGAAAATTGGTAAGTTATTAATTTTTTTATAGTTACCTATTTTAATTACTGTATCCATACGTTCTTCAAAAAGCTTAGTTATTTCTTTATCTATTTCATCAATTCTATTCCTATAATTATCTATATCTGACATTTCACACTCTCCACACTCTTTTAATTAAATTGACAATTATTAGGCACATGAAAGAAAATAACAAGTCCAAAATGCCATGATTATTTTTCATCAGACAAGGAAGCAGGTTGGTCTCATAGCGAGCCTATTAGGGCAATCTGCTGACGCAGTATGATGGAAAATAGGCTTGGCAGATGGACTTGTTATTTTTTTGATTGTGCCTTAATGCACAATTATAAGTTCATAGTTCACAATCATTAATGTACAATTTACACTTATAAGTTTATATTCCACACTTATGTAGCTGAATTTTAAAAGTCAAAATTTATCTTTTACGTTTAAGTATTAAACGCTGCTCTGGCAAACCTTATATTTTGTTCCTAGCACTTTCTGCTTTAGTCTATTTCTTAATTTTGAATTTATGATTATGCATTTTTATAAAATCAAATCAAGTATTCCTATTGCAGTTACTGCCTCAATTACTGGAACTGCTCTTTGTACTATACATGGATCATGTCTTCCTTCAATTACGAGATCTGTTTCCTTCTTTTCTGCAATGTCTATTGTTCTTTGAGACGTTGATATTGATGGTGTTGGCTTTATTCCGACTTTGAATAATATTGGCATTCCATTAGTTATACCACCTGTGATTCCACCATTATTATTTGTGTAAGTCTTTACTTGATCTCCATCATAATAGTATTCATCATTACACTCAGAACCTCTAAGCTTAGTCATCTCAAAGCCTTTTCCAAATTCTATTCCCTTAACTGCCGGAACAGAGAAGATTAAATGAGCTAAAGTAGATTCAACTGAATCAAAAAATGGATTTCCTATTCCAGCATTAATTCCAAGTACAGTACATTCAATAGTTCCACCTGTAGAATCTTGTTCTTTTCTTGCCTTAAGGATAGTATTTCTCATTTCCTCTTCTTTTTCTGGATTCAAAAGAGGCAGTTCCTTTATCTTTAAGTCACCCAAAAGTTCCTTACTTAATTCAACATCATAAAAACTCTTATCTTCAATATCCCCTATGCTCTTAACATGAGCTCCTATAACAATCCCTTTTACTTCTAAAACCTGCTTACATACGGCTCCCGCAAATACTAATGGTGCAGTAATTCTCCCCGAGAAATGCCCGCCTCCTCTGTAGTCATTAAATCCATTATATCTAATGAATCCAGGATAATCTGCGTGTCCAGGTCTCATTAAGTCCTTAAGCTTTCCATAGTCCTTCGAATGCATATCTGCATTTCTTATTACTGCACAAAGAGGCGTGCCTGTTGTTTTCCCTTCAAAAAATCCACTTAAAATTTCAGGCGCATCGACTTCTTTTCTTGCAGTAGATAAATTGCTCTTACCTGGTGCACGACGAGCCATCTCTTTCATAACTTCTTCCATGTTAATTTCAATGCCAGATGGAAGTCCATCAATAGTAATCCCTATTCCTACTCCATGAGATTCACCAAAAATAGAAACCTTTAATTTATTGCCCCACATTCCACTCATCAAATACACCTCCTACATTTTTAAAGTCTTCCCAAAATTGTGGATATGATTTTGAAACACATTCATAATCCTTAAGTATTATAGGCTCTTTACATACAGTAGAAGCTATAGCTATAGTCATTGCAATTCTATGATCCTTATGACTCCAAACTTCAGTACCGCCTTTTAATTCTTTAACTCCTTCAATTATTAAGCCATCTTCTTTTTCTGTAATTTTAGCACCTAGCTTATTAAGTTCAGAAGTTACTGCTGCTAATCTATCACATTCCTTGATTCTAAGTCTTCCAGCGTTTATTATTTCTGTTGTTCCTTCGCTTAAGGCTGCAACTAAAGATACTACTGGAATTATATCTGGGCATTGAGAACCATCAATTACAGTTGCTTTTAACTTCTCATTTACGGTTCCAATTAAACCATTATTCTTATTGTTTATTTCAACGCCCATTCTTGTTAGAATATCTATTACTTCTTTGTCTCCTTGAAGAGAATCTACCTTCAAATCATTAAGCACTACATTATTTAAAAGTGCATCTGCACAGAAGAAAAATGCTGCTTGTGAATAATCTCCTTCAACTCTATACTCTCTGCTCTTATAAGTTTGATTTCCCTTTATTATAAATTCTTCATAATTATTATTTACAATTTCTATACCAAAATCATTCATAGCACTTAAAGTTAAGTCAATGTAACCTTTTGATTCCATTTCTGTTGTTATCACTATTTTAGAATCTCCATCTAAAAGAGGAAGCGTAAATAATAATCCTGTTATAAATTGAGAGCTAATATTACCTTTAACTTTAAATTCTCCTGGCTGTAATCTGCCTTCTGTCTTTAAATCTAGTACTCCTTCTTTATAAGAATATTTTATATTCTGCTCATCAAATATATTGTAATATGTATCTAGAGGTCTTTTTCCTAAATTACCTCTTCCAACAAATCTATTAACTCCATCAAATAAAGCTGCTATCGGTACTAAAAATCTTAGGGTTGATCCTGATTCGTTACAATCTATGGTTCTTTCCTTTTTTACTTTATTAGCTTTAATATTTTCAGGACTTTTGATGCCATTAACCTCAAGATAATCTTCCTTTTTAGTTATTTTTGCACCTAGAGATGACATAGCTTCAATAGTAGCTATAATATCATCTGAATAATCTATGTTTGTAACCTTACTGATTCCATCTCCAAGAGCCGCACAAATAACAGCTCTATGCGCCATGCTCTTAGATGGTGGTATCTTGACTTCACCATTTAATTTAGTTGGATTAATTTTAATATTTCCCATCATATCACCCCTTAGTTCAGTTAAGAGTTAAGAGTTAAAAGTTAAGAGTTGGAGAATTATTCATATATTACTATAGTTTTTTTGTTCTTCAAAACCTTGTTCTTTAACTATTACTTCTTATACTTTTTATTGCTTTTGGTTATTTATTCTTATTAATTTATTTTTTAATTAAAAAAATTAACATTAGTTTTTTCTAAAAATGATTCTCCAATATTATTTAACAATACTACTTTTAAAACATTATCAATATTTTTCTTATCTAATGCTATTGTATCTAGAATTGCTGAACTATCATTTATTTCTACTTCATATGGAAGACCATATTGTATTAATATTTCTTTTATCTCATTGCTTACCCCTTGCTCTGTAAGCCCTTTATTTTCTGCAATATTACTTATTTCATACATACCTATGGCAACAGCTTCTCCATGAGTGAATTTTTTAAAATTATAATAAGTCTCTATTGCATGCCCTAAAGTATGCCCAAAGTTTAATAGCATTCTTTCCCCTGTATCTTTTTCATCATTTTCCACAACACATTTTTTTATAAAGCAGCATTTGTGGATAATAGACTCTATATTGTGCATAACTTCTTCTTTATTTTTTAAACTTTCTAAGAAATAAAAGAATTCTTTATCTTTTATACATCCATACTTTATAACTTCAGCCATCCCATCCTTAAAAAATCTTTCGCTTAAAGTTTCTAGTACATTTGGATCTATTAAAACTAACTTAGGATGATAAAAACTTCCTACTAAATTTTTACCTCTTTCTAAATCTACAGCAACTTTTCCACCTACACTGCTGTCAACTTGAGCAAGTAATGAAGTTGGCATTTGAATAAAACTTATTCCCCTTAAGAAAGTAGATGCAACAAATCCACCAAGATCCCCAATTACTCCTCCACCAAGAGTTAGTATTAAATCACTTCTTGTTATTTTAAAATCTAAAAGTTCATTATATATTAATGGAAGGGTAGTAAATGCCTTAGTTTCTTCACCTGGCTCTAAAGCCATTAATTTAACATCATACCCTGACTCAACTAAAGATGACTTAACTTTATCCCCATAATGATAATTCACATTTTTATCCGTTAATATAAATATTTTCTTACCCCTATAAACCTTGCTAATTTCTGAGTTTACCTTATCAATTAATCCCTTTTTAATTATAATTGGATAACTTCTTTCGCCAAGCTGAACAACCAAATCTTCCATTCTGTTTTGCCCCCTATACTTTAATTTTAATTAATGATGAATGATTAATTATTAATAAAATTACTTCGTAATTTCTTTAATTATATATTTTTAGAAATCTCCAAAGGAGATTTCACCATTCATCTTTCATTATTAACATACATATAAAAAAATGGAACTCATATATAAATGAGTTCCACTAAATACCAATATCACCTGATATCAAAAACTTGTATAAATATTAAAAACTCATTAAAAAGATATTTTCAGTTTTTTTGCAAAATAAATAGCCAGCGCTAAAATAAAAGCCCCAGAACATAAAATAAAAAAAGCTATAAAATTTTTGCATAACTGATTTCACAATATCTTTCTCCATGATTTTCTCCATTTCTAAAATAATAATTATTTTACGAATATTAATATAACATTAATTTATAAAATTTGTCTTTTTACCATTATAACAAACTCTAATACATTGTCAATACAAATTAACTCTTTTTCATTTTTTACGTCATTTCTTTATTTATTTATCAGTAATATTACACTTAAAATATTACAATATCAAAAATAAATGCATATAATTTATCTTTTATCAAAATTCTTTTTTTTGCACTGCAATATTATTTATCTAGATAATTATATACTTGCTCATATTTATTACTACGTAATTCATTTAATAAACTAAGCATAATATCACCTTCTTTATCCATATTATTATACATTAAAATATTATTAATAAAATACATGTAACTGCAAATAATAAGAAAGTATTCTAAAGGACAAGGTGGTAATAAATATATGATTAAAAAATTTTTATCTATTTTTATAATGATTATAATATTTGTTCTAGTAAGCTGCAGCGCTAAAAATTCAATCAAAAATATAGAAGTTGAGCAACCTAAAGCCTATGATACAATCCCAACAAGGTCAAGTAATAAACTTGAGGTGGATTATACCAACTTTAAGGGATTAAACTTGGTTGAAGATGAGATTAAATTTAAAATTGATGGTAACTCATTAAATCTAAACTTACCAATATATTTAGATAAAAATAGATATTACATATCTTTGAATGAGTTAATTGAAAAACTTAATGGTGAAATAGAAAAAGTTGATAATTCTTTAAATATAGTTATTAATAATAATATCTATTGCATTAACTTTGATAATAATACAGTTACATGTCCTAACTATAAATTTCCTCTAAAAAAAGCATTATTAAATTCTGATGACATGTATTATATAAATTTTTCAGATTTTTCGCATATGCTTAATTTATATACTAGATGGGACAAAGATAATAAAATAATAGATTGTAAGATAGATGGTTTTAAAAATACAAATCTTACGCCTTATAAATCAACAATAAATCAAATAGGCCTCATAAGATTTGAAGATGTGGGAGTAACCTCCCAAGCCTACTCAAAAGATTACTTTGAAAAACTTCGTATTATAGCGCATTATATGTATGAAAAAAAAATACCTTATCATATTGCATGGATTCCTAGATATGTTATTCCAAATCAAGGAGTTGATAATGATCCTTTAACTAAGAATAATTTTGAACTAGCTGAAATGGTATATAGTTTAGATTATTTCACTTCTCATAATGGACTAATTGGTCTTCACGGATATACTCACCAATGTGGAAACACTGAATCAGGTGCTGGTTTTGAATTTGGAAAATTTGATCCTTCTGATACAAACTTTGAAGAAAAAATCCAAAAAGCCATTAAAACTGCATCTTATTTAGATATACCAATTAAATTCTTTGAAGTCCCTCATTATGAAATTACGCCAAGTCAAAATAAAATTGCTGAAAAATATTTTAAGATATTATACTATCCATTTAATGATTATGGAAGAGATAAAGCTGATTTAACAAAACCCCAGCTTAGTCCTTACAATAAGGCTTCCTATTACATTTCAACACCTCTTGATTATATCCCTGTTGACCAAGAAGAGGTTACTTTAGATAAACTACGCAACAATGCTAATGAAGCTAAAATGGGAAGTGTATTTTTCCATCCATCTTTAGAAGATAATTATATTTCATTAACTCAAGATAACGATACTTCTCCTACTTTTTATTATGTTAAAGATTCAACCTTAAAAAAATTAATAGGTATATTAGAGGAAAGGGGCTTTAAAATGATTAGCGTAGCAGATATTTAGTTGCTCTAATTATTCGGATTTTATTGATGAGATTAACACGAACAAAATGACAAAAAATTTTAATAAAGATGAAGTAATTGATAATATTGCTATATCATTAGACTATGATTGCTTAGAAGATATACCACACTTTGATACAAGAAATGATTTTTTGAAGAAATTGAAAGAAGCTTTGAGACTATATGATAAACTGACTTACGGACAGTAAAAAGGGCAAGCTAACCAACTATTTATCAAATCAGTATACCTAATCTAAATAGCTGTCCGTAAGTCAGATCTGAAGATACTTTAAAATTTAGCAATGATTTAAAAACTGCAAGAACTCAATTAGAGGCTGAAAAAATAACTTCCATTTATGAAAAAACTCAAGCTGGAGAGCCTCTTGATTCCATTTTACAAATTTTTAATGTTGCATAAGAAACCTCCTTAGTTGTCTTAATGAAAATATTTATCTATAACTCTGCTCGTTTATAGAGCAATTTTATATGTTACATTTTTATTTATATTATTAGCACTAAAACTTGTTTCTAAATTTATACTAAGACAAAAGATAACATTAATTAATTATTTCATGCAATGTTTATTTAAGGACAAAAAACACTTCTATTAAATATACTTGATTATTTTTTCTTCAAATGATATTTTTGATCTTCCTTCATCCCTCCAATAATAGAAATATATATCAATATTTGTGAAGTAACCTATATAATAACCATTAAGTCTATAATTAAAAAATTATTTAAGATTAATGTATCATTATAAACAAATTTAACTTTTTCTTATATGCAATTTTAATTATCGTGAGTAGCATTATATATGACGCAATAAAATTTAATTTAAACTGCTCAACAATCGTAATTAGGCTTGAACCAATAATTATGTTAAATAAAATTCTATACAAACCATTATTTTTTTCTTCAAACTACCTATAAATAGATTATATTCATAGTATCTAAACTATTTATAACAGTATTATTCAACATAATATTTACCTGCTTGCTTAAATTCTGTGATCGAGTTGATGCACTTATGAATACTATAATTGCAAAAGATGTATTTCTTACAAAGCCAGGTAAATTAGTAAAAAAAATCAGCATACTTAGTTGCAAAAAACACTACTAAATTTAATGTTAAATAGCCTATATAGCATAAAGATAAGAGCCTTGAGTTTTATTTTCTCTCAGCTCTTATTTTTATTTATAATTCTCCATTTCATTACATTCACTAATAGATATTACTTTTGCTAAATTTCTATTTAGTAATTCTTGAATTTTATTATAAAAACTAACGTTATTAAGATTTTCTTTTATACGTAGTATATTTTTCTTATCTTCAATAATTGTATAATCAGAATAATACTCTTTTAAAAGACTAATATCATTTATTGCTTCTAAATATACATTTATATCTTTATCTAATTTTTTTTGATGATTAAGTTTTTGCACCTTATGATTTACAATTTGGTATTTTTCATTACATACTTCATTTAAAAAATTACTATCATGACTTGTTATTATTATACTTGTGTTATAATAGTTAACCAATTGTAATAGATTTTCTTTAAATAAAATTTTATTTTCGGCATCTAATCCGTCTACTGGTTCATCTAATATTATAAGATCTGGAAAATTTAATAACGATATAGAAAACATAAGCTTTTGCTTCATTCCTTTTGAATAGGTTTGAACTTTTTTATGTATATAATTTTCCATGCTAAAGTTTTCAACCAAAGTATCTATTCTCTCTTTTATATTAATATCTAATCCTTTTAAAACTGCAAAATATCTAAGATTATCATATCCTGATAAGTTCCAATATAAATTTCTATTTCCATCACTCATTATGCTAATTTTTTTATTTAAATAATTTCCAATTTTATTAATATCATGCTCTAACACCTTGCATATTCCACTTCTAGGCATTATTTGTCTACAAACAATTCTTATAAAAGTAGTTTTACCTGAACCATTCTTCCCAACTAGTCCAATAATTTTATTTTGAGGAATACACACAGACATATTTTCAAATACAATCTTATTCCCAAAGTTCAAATTAATATCATCCATTTTCACAATAAAATCACTCATTATTCTATATACCTTTCATAAAAATTATATATTTTAAAAGTAACAGTAGCAGATAAAAGTTTCATATTTAAATTTTACCTACTACTGTTACTTCTAACTTTCTATTATGTTATTTGCATGTTTTTAGATTAAGCTGAAAAATTGCTACCATTGTATCCAACATTTCCGCAAACAATTGCACCTACTGATACGCATCCTGCTTTTATGTCTTTCTTTAAGAAAAATAGCATACTAAACACCTCCTTCTTTCTTTTTTAATTGCTTGGACATTTTTAATTAAGCTGAAAAGTTGCTACCATTGTATCCAACATTTCCACAAACAATTGCACCTACTGATACGCATCCTGCTTTTATGTCTTTCTTTAAGAAAAATAACATACTAAATACCTCCTTCTTTCTTTTTTAATTGCTTGGACATTTTTAATTAAGCTGAAAAGTTGCTACCATTGTATCCAACATTTCCACAAACAATTGCACCTACTGATACACATCCTGCTTTTATGTCTTTCTTTAAGAAAAATAACATACCTAATCGTCTCCTTTCCTAAAAATTAAAAATCTATTTAAATTTCAATATGGACACTCTTTATTCCACATGAAAATTAAAGCAGCTTTATTTTCTAAAATTAATAAATCTAATGAACTTGTTCTTTCTTTTTTGAAATAAGTGTTGCAATCATTCCAGTGAAGTAAAATAACACCAAATAAATTGCAAATAAAAATACAAGTGAACTTATATCAAAACTTACATTTATATTACTTAGAGAAATACTCGAATTAGATTCTGCTAATTTTTTTGTGTTTTCAATAATAATATCTATATTATCTTTAGATAAATTAATATATAAGAATATTCCTGTTATTAACATAGATATAACTGATATAATTGCAGAATATAAAATATTATCTTTCTTTGAAAAATTATTCTTTAAAACATTAATTCCATATATTACTGCATTTATAACTAGCGGAATGATTGTACTATACAAGAATAAAGTAAGTATATTTATTGTATCCATTTGTATTTCTATGCTAAAAAGACTAATTATTAAAACTAAAATCATAATAATATAATATTTAATAGATTTATTCATAAAATCACCTCTTTAAAATATTTTTAAAACCACTACTACATCATAAAACCAGTGAAGTAAAATTGATGATGATAGATTTTTAGTATATAAATACATACTTCCTAAAATAATTCCAAGTGGAACCCTAATAATTAAATTAGTTAAAATATCTTCATTTGAATGTAATATAAAAGCAAATATTAATGAACTAATTATCATAGAAACAATTTTACTTAAATTTCTACTTAAAATATGGATAATTATGCCTCTTGATAAAATTTCTTCTGATATTCCAATAAACATAAAATGTATAAATACATAATAATTGCTTATAAGCGTATTGAATTTTTGGGCATATATAACTATAGATACAAACAAAATCAATATACTAATATTCATAATTATTGCTTTTCTATTTTTAAAACCCGACAAGCCTATGTCATTAAAAGTTAATTTATCTGTAAATTTCAATATATATATTGGAATTAAAGCAAAACTAATAAAAATTGGTATTGATTGTGAAGCAAGTATAGAAATCAATGGTTGATCTATTCCAAACATTCCGACTAATAACGACATACTTATTAGCAATAATAGCAACATCAATGATGGTAAAACTGCTAACGCAATAACTTTTAATACATTATTAAAAAAATCTTCTTTATTCCTAATTATATTTACCATATTAACTCACATCCATTTTTTTAAAACGCTTTTCAGCACGTTTTAATATTGTAATTAAATATATAGCTGTAATTAGCAGATTTATAAAAACTAATAATACTGGATTAGATGCTTGCAAATATATCTTTTGATCAACCATATATGAAGGACTAATATATTTCAAATATGGAATATATGATAAAAGCTGTATTACTAAAAAGAATGCAACCGAAGATACACATACAATAAACGGCTTGAAGTATAACCCAAGTAATATGCAACCAGCAACAAAAATCAATATTTCTAAGCTATAAAAAAGCATTGAAATAAGTATTGTTGCGGTATCTAGAGAAAAGAAAATTTTCGATCCTATTTCAGAATTTGCAATAAAAATATAAAACACTAATATACTTATTAAATTGTAAGCAATAAAGTAAACAATAAATACTGCTGCTACTGCTAAGAATTTTGCATACAAAAGCTTTTTTCTATTACATATATGAAGTAATTGCAATTTTATTTGGCCTGTTTCTATTTCGCTTGATACATTGTTTATAGATAGAAATAGAAATCCAAAAAAAGGCAAACCTAACAAAAACATTAAACACCACATTATGTTTACAAAATCCAAACATGTCATTAAAGTATTGTTGTTACTTGATACTTGTACAAAAGAAAATTTAAAATATATACTAATTCCGTAAAAAGCAGGAAGTATACATGTAGCAAATATAAAGTTTTTCATACTTCTTTTAGAAATTTTATACATTTCTATATTGATAATATTTAATAAACTCATACTATACCCCCATATTAATTAATTATTAATGAAAAACTGCATTAAAGAATCTTTCTGAACATCAATATCTTTAATCTTCAGATTGTTTCTTATGCAAAATTCTAATATTTCCGAAAGCAAATTGATATTATTGAATTTTATGCAACTATCTTTAATTGAAATTTCTTTTATTAAATTTTTATCATTTTTTATCTTATTTATTATTTCATTATCTTGAATAGATCCATTTAAACATATGGTATAGAATTTATTACTGTTCAATTCACTGTATAACCCATCATAAATTACTTTTTTATTTCCAATAACAAGTATTTTTTTACATAAGTCTTCCACTTCCTTTAGCTGGTGACTTGAAAATATAATTGATACCTTTTTTTCATTAGATAAATAGTGAATCTTTTCCTTTAACAGTTCTATACCAACTGGATCCAATCCAACAAATGGTTCATCTAAAATGAGTAGTTTAGGCTCTGAAAGTAACGACTGAACTAAACCTAGTCTTTGCTTCATTCCAAATGAAAAAGATTTAACCTTTTTATTATAAACATTCTCTAAATCTACAAATTTTAAAAGCTCCATTATCTTTTCTTTATATACAGCTTGTTTGACTTTTTTTATTCCCATCATTTGAATTTTTAAGTTATCATAGGCAGTCATATCCTCATAAAAACTGCAGTCTACAAGTGAACCTATACTATTCATAACATTTGGATCACTATGGTCTATTAATTTTTCTTCATAATAAATTTTCCCTGAAAAATCTTTATAAAGCCCCAAAATTGTTTTCATAAGTGTTGTTTTACCTGCTCCATTTTTACCAATAAGCCCTATAGTTTCTCCATATTTAATCGAAAAACTTATATTATCAAGTGCTAAAAATTCTCCAAATCTTTTTGTAACACCATCTACTGTTAATAGATTTTCACTCATATAAAACTCCTCCTAATAAACACCTAATGTACCATTTTTCTTTGTTTCATTATAAAAATATCTATATAAAATAATAGATAAAATAGCATATATTAAAGTATTAAGTATTGAAATTAATAAAATATTATTAAAATTAAAGGTAGCAGCTTTATTCAAAAATGATTGCATACAAGCTATTGTTCCACTAAAAGGCACTATCATATAAATTATTTTCTGTGTAACCTCTGTTAATGCTAAAAATGGTAATCCAACCTCAATTATAAGAAGTATATTTAGAATATTAAAAATCGAGTCTAATTTTTTGAATCTAAGAAGTAACCCTACAAGGATCATTGATAATGATATACCAGTAACAATTACAAGTACTAAGTTTGTAATCAAAAATAATACGCTTAAATTTACAGAACAAAATATACTATTTGCAATAAAAATCATCACAAACCATATTGGAAGTGTAAATAATATACTGACTAATGTTCTTATAATTATTAATTCTGGAATAGAATAGCAGCTATTATAAATTTGTTCAAAGACTCCTATCTGAATATCTGTTCTAATACTTTGTGCTCCTACAATAACTACTGTTGTTATTATAGGTACTAACGAAAAGCTTAATATTTGCGATTTATCTCCAATTTTATTTATTCCAAACATAATTGCTGTAAATACAGTTATAAAAATTAATGTATTAAGAATAAATTCAAGTGGATATGCCATTGAATCTTTAAAATTTTTGTATACTTCTATTTTTAAAAGCCTGAAATATCTTTTTAATATAATCATTACATTCACATTCCTTATATTTAAGCAAGTTTAAGAATAGTTTTCATAAATTCATCAAAATAAATTTTATTCATTTTACAATAACTATCTTTACAATCTACATTACCATTTGCAAAATAAGATCTTGCCCTACATCCACCTTTACATAAGTACATATATTCACACTCATTACATTCTTCTATATTTTCAACAGTTAGTCTCTGAAATTTTTTTGCAATTATATTATTATCCAGAATATCTTTTAAATTGCTTTCATCTAAATTTCCCATTTTAAATTTGGGGTCATGAAACATATGACATGGGTAAACAGACCCATCACTAGCAATACTTATATTATGTTTTCCTGCTCCACATGAATGGCCAACATCAATAGAAAAATTTAATGGACTATCTTCAATTTGAATGCCATCTTCTTTTTGAAGTAAACATCTTACAATTTCATCAAAGTGTTCTTCTTTTAATATATGTTCTTTAAACTCTTCATTGTTGCAGCTTAATATACTAAAGCTTATTCCAACACCTAGACTTTTAGATAATTTAATGTATTCATTTAACTTAGAATAGTTTTTACTATGAATTGTAGGGAGTATACTAACAGGTATTCCTGTTTCTTTTATAAGTTCTACTGTTGATACTACTTTTTCAAAAATGCCGTCATCTCTTATAAATTTAGGATTATCTTTACTATATCCATCAATAGAAACTGCAATAGATGAGACGTATGCTTTTATACTTTCAAATAATTCTTTTTTATGTATAGTTCCATTTGTTATCATATCAATGGTTGGTATTTTCACTTCTTCCTTTGCATATCTTAATATTTCAACAATATCTTTTCTTAAAAGTGGTTCTCCTCCGGATATAACAATCCTTTTTACACCTACACTACTTAATTCATTAAAATATTTTTTTATATTTTCATTAGATTTATCAAAACAATTGTTTCTTGTATTATCATATGAATAACAACCTATACAATTTAAATTACATATATTAGTTACATGTAAGTATGCAGAATTAATTTCATATTCTTTTAACTTATAATCATCATTTAATAAAAAATCATTTTCTTCTAAGGTCAATATAATCTCTCTTTGATTTTTGTCTAAATCATTTAAATTAATTTCACTGTTACTTTCTATTTTATTTATAATCTCATTTCCATTTTCATTTAATCCCATAATCGATCCATTTGCAGTGTTTGCAATTAAAGTTATTCCTTTTATATTAAATTTTCTTACATCTTTTGAAAAAGCAAGTCTTTCCATTTTAATTTCTCCTCCACATAAATATATATCGATATATTGCAAATAAAAATTTGCATCTAATCAATTTGTTTTTAATACGTTTCAATCACTGCCTAAATAGTAACACAATCGCTCAATATTTTATCATTTAAGTAAAAAACAGATTGATATTTGTAATATATGTTCAAAAAAAAGCAACATTATACTTTTATTACTGATTTAATTACAAAAACAAAACTTATATATTTTTCTTACTATATTTAATGATTGATTTTTAATCTAGCTTTAATAATAAAAAACTTAGTGAAGCAATTAATCTATGCTAAAAATTAGAACGTTTACCAAAAAATTGTTACATTCAAGATAATAACATCCTAATAAATCATTTATTACAAAATAAAGTACATAAATATCTTATTTAAAACAAAAAGTAGTTTGAAATATTAACTAATATTCAAACTACTTTTTGGGTACTATATGAAATTAAGCTAAAAACTCTTTAAATAAATAATTCTATTTAAGCAATCCTCTAAGCAATCTAACGGCAACTAAGCATTCTTGTCCATTTATCATATAAATAACCCTATTATTTTTATCTATTTCTTTTATGTTATCTTTATTCACCAAAAATGATCTATGGCATCTATAGAAACGCTCATCAAGTTTCGCTTCAACATCTTTCAGCTTTGCATAAAATTCAATTTGCCTATCTACTGCATGAAGTATTACCTTATGTATAATGTTAGAAGTTTCAAAAAATAAAATCTTATTATATTCAATATTTATAATTTTATCTTCTGCTTTAATTGTAAAGTTTTTTTGCAGTCCTGTTGCTTTTGCTGAATACTTTTTATGAGCATTCAAAATGCATTCATGTATCCTTTCTTTTATAGTTTCAGGTTTATCCTTTATTATATAATCCATTGCCTCAACCTTATATATAAAAGTCAAGTAACTCATTTCTGCATGAGTAGTTACAAAAACTATAAATCCCCTTGGATCATACTCTCTTATTGTTTCTGCAAGTTTTATGCCATTTAGCTCAGAATTTAAGTCTACATCCAAAAAGTACAATCCAGACATGTCATTATTCTCTAGATAATCTATAGTTTTTTCTGGACTTTCCGTAGACAACACAATTTTCATATCTAAATTTTCAATCATTATAATATCTTCAATAAGCTTTGTAATACTTTTTCTTTGAGATTCATTATCTTCACAAACTATTATACTTAGCATTTTCTCATCTCCTCTTAGTTTAAGACATTAGTATTTGATATTTGTAAATTTTGAATAAATTCTTCATTTTGAATAGATGTATCAATAGATATATTTTTATAATTATTTACAATTTCTTTTAAATTACTTAATCCAAGCCCCCTATTAGAACCCTTAGTTGAAAAACCGCTCTCAAACATCTTATAAATTGGAGGATTTTCTTTAAGACAAGAATTTATAATCAAAATAATTATAGAATTTTTCTTATTTATAATACCAATTTTTAAACTAGGAGATTCACATAAAAGTGCTGCATCAATTGCATTGTCTAAAAGAATTCCAATAATTCTACACAAATCTATAATATCTATATTTATAAATTCTACTGCTTCCATAATATCAATAAATACATTTACGCCTAATTCCTGTGCCCTGATAACTTTTGATGATAATACACCTTTTAATTCTGTAACTTTAATATGTTGAAGCAATTCCAACTTATAATTTTTATTTGAAATCTCTTTGTTCATAAGCAATATTCTCTTATTGAAAAATTCATTCAGTCCATTTAAATCCTTTTGCTCAATATATCCTTTCATTGAAGACAAAATATTTACATAATCATGCCTAAATTTTCTCATATCATTATACATACTCTCTAAATTAGAAGTGTATTCTTGTAAGTTATCAAATTCCATCTTTTTAGTTTTAAAATCCATTTCCTTCTTTAAATTAATAACAAGAATATATGTCATTATAAGTGTGCAAAAGAAATATGATAAAAATAATACACTATCAACATAAATAATAAGATTATCAACATTGGAAAATTTAATCAACATTGCATTTACATAAAATATTAAACTTGTTAATCCAATGTTGATTAAAATTAATAGCACAAATTTATTTTTAAAATTGATTTCTTTTAAATTAAATCTTGATCGCTTTAATAAAAAAGCAATAAATGAACTAATTACAAAAGCAATAGAACATAATACAAAATGCATACATATAAATACAATTTTGTTATTTAGAATCTGATGAGCATCTTGATTAAATATTTTTATAAAGATCGCACCTTGTATTGTATCTGATAGTACAAAAATTATAATTGAAAAAATTATAGAAATAAAATTTTCAATAATTTTTTTGTTTTCCTTAAAAAGCAAAAGCATCATAACAATTAAAAATAAAGGTATTCCAAGTATTTCAATTTTTACTGATATAATACCTGCTGTTAAATAAACGATTAAAAAATTTTTAATAAAATTTTTCTTCTTAAACTCTATTATTTTTAAATTATAAGTTACAAAAACTAATGTAAACATAGATATTAATAAAGTAAATAGTTTTATAGCCATAAATCCTCCAAGTTATTTGTAAAATAATAAATTACATGAAAAATAGGTAAATTTATTTACTATTTTATAATATTACCTATTATTTTACAATAAAAAAATAGGTTAGTAATTAACCTATTCTTCATCTATCATTATTAGTTCCTCTGGAAATTTAGTTTCATAAAATCCTCCACACTCACAACATTTATCTGCAGATGATTCTGCAAGTTTTACTGATAATTCTCCAAGCTTATGTAATGACACATCAATTAAATTTTCAACAAATGACTTTTTTATATCGTTCATAATTTTTATATCTCCTTCCAAATAATTTATATATAATTGGAGTTATAGTGATTGATTCACACAATACTCCATAACTAATGCAAAATTTTAAAGCAGAATTATTTATACACAGTGCTAGAATCATTAAAATCCCAGCTGATAATAATGCCTTAATTTTAAGTCTCTTTCTTAAATTCCTTCCTACTAATGGTCTTGCTTCTGTATCAGCTGGTGCATATAAATAGAGTAATAATGCTGTTCCAAAAAGCATAAGTAAAACTTTATCATTTGTTATAGCTAAAATTTTAGATATATATACTCCAGTAAAAAAACATATGGAAGTTGTAACTGTACAGCTTGTACTACTTTTAGCATGCATTCCAAATGCATAACATCTTATAAAACTAAAGCTTAACATAATAAATAGAGTTTCTTTAAATATTCCTAAAATCTCAGCTATCACAAGAATCAAAACTATTTTAGATAAATTAATAATCAATACTTCCAATCCATATTTCATTTTTTTAAATTTTAGTTCATCTATTTCAGCTTCATTGCTAATTTTATTTGCTAACTTAAAAGCAATTCTCTCTGACAAATTTTTTTCAACTAAATCTCTCTCCATATTTATCCCTCGCTTCGATTAAATTTATATATCCTTTCTTAACTTATTGCATTCGCTTATGGAACTTATCGCTAGAAGTGTTATTTGCTTTTAATTTTCAAACAAATATATTGAAACCCTAAAATAACAAACATTCCTCCAAGGATAATTCCTTTAATAAATAAATTTATTTGAATAAATATAGTCATTGTAAAAAAAAGTAAATTTAATATAATCAACAAGATTAAGTAATTTCTCATAAAACTACCTCTATACCTCTTAATGTTGGATATGTAAGGTATATGAATTTAGGTATTAATTTGTGTAAATTTATTATTTCTTAGATATCCATTAATCTTATTGTAATACATTAATTTATATATATCCATTTATTATAATAAATGACTTTCTTTTAGTAATAAACGTATGTAATATCTTGTCATTTACAAAAAAGGGAAATAATGTTCATTAAATTAATGAACATTATAAGTCATAATCGATATACTAGATAGCAATTTTATAAAAGAAGTAAACAAAAATGTTTTTTATCAATATAAAAATATATATTTATCGCAACATTTATATTATTATATAAAACTTATTATTCTAATCATACCTTATCTTTATTCATTAATTGATAAGTCACCATATTATTATTCACATACACTATATTTAGGCATATTCAAAAATATAATAATTTTTTCAGTATACTCGGTTGCACTTTGCATATATAGTCAAACTTATCTTTTAGACCTTCCCGTCATTACATTAGGTTTTGGAAGAACTTTAGCTGCAATTATAGAAAAAATTAATATAATTGAAAATCCAACTAAATACATAGTTGTATATCCAAATTTTACTTGAATAGCACTAAACATCTGAGGATATATAAAACTTGCACCAGCAGAACCTATAACAGCTACTAAAGAATATGTTCCTGCAACTAACCTGTCTTCCACTACTTCTCTTATGTATTTAAATAAAAATGTTAAGTAACATCCATACATTAATCCATGTAATTGGTCTCCTAAAACAATTAATGGAACATATCCTGTTGAAAATAATAATATTCTTGTAGCTCCAATAATAAATGATATAATTAAATATTTTTTAGGATTCTTATTTTGCAAAAATCTTCCCACAAGCATAAAAGACATAAACTCAACAAAAACCCGAAAAAAAATAGATTTACTATATATAGAATTAGCTAAATCGGCACTTCCAGTTATATCTATTAAATAGGTTGAATATGCAAATTCTATTGAATTATAAATTCCAACTATTAAAATGCTAGTAAAAGCTAAAATTATTGAATTTTTATTCTTTAATATATCTATTAGTTTTATTGCTTCTTTTTCTTTTTTTGACTCAATATTTTTAAAATTCAATGCTATCATAAGTATTACAATACTTGCCATTACAATTCCCATAATATAAATAGTTTTGAATCCAAACTTTGAGATTATAATTCCACTTAAAAGTACTACACATCCAAAGCCTATAGAACCCCATTTTCTTATTTGTGAATACTCCATCCTTTGCTTAACAGCTAAACCTTCTACATATACCTCGTATATGGTTCCAACTGTTTGTACAATAATCCCATATAAAATTGCAAAAAAGTATATTATGAATTTGCTTGCAAATATAAAAAGCAACATCATAAAAATCAGTGCACACAAATGGATCATAACAAATTTCTTTTTATTATAACTTATTGAAAACCTACTTACTAAAAGCTGTTGTGAAAAAATTGCAAATAACGCTCCTATAGATACTACTCTTCCTACCTCACTTAAGGATAATCCAACTACTTGATTTAAATATGGTACATAAAATGTTGTTACTATGCTAATTATTCCATAAGTGATATATGTAGTTAAAGAATAATAAAATTTTGTTTTTTCTTTCATAAATAATACTCCAATCTAAGACACATAAGAGAAAATAACAAGTAAATTATATTTAATGAACTAATATGCAAACTTATTATTTTCTGAAATATATCAAATCTATATTACTTTTTTATCATATTTTCTAATTTATATCTTAACCTATGTTCCGTCAAGATTTTAAAATCTGCTTTCTAAGTTTCAAATCTTACAAGTTTTCATAATTACTTCAAAGTAAATTGCTATTCTAGAAATAAGTAACACATTGTGTGGAGTGTTTCATAGGAACACAATCTGTTACTTATTTAGGTTAGCCATCTCATAAGCATATGCTTAAATTGGGATATCTATAATATTGGAGATACTAATCTAATTAAGGATTCTTTAATTCTAAGTGAAAGGCTTCTATTATAATAAACTTCTTTTGTTATTTCCTCTGAATCCATAATATCTTTCATAAATTGCATTTCTCCATCCTTTGCAATCCTATCATCAAAAATAAATGCATTAACTTCGAAGTTAAGTTTAAAACTTCTAATATCTAAATTAGCTGTCCCTATACTCATTACTGAACTATCAGCAACTATTGTCTTTGCATGAATAAATCCATTTTCGTAACAATATATCTTTATTCCTGCCTCTAAAAGTTCACCAACATATGAACTTGCAGCCCATTTCATGAAAAAATGGTCTGGCTTGCCTGGTATTATTATTCGCACATCTACCCCTGATAATGCAGATATTTTTAGAGATTCTAATATAGGTGAGTCCAAAACTAAATATGGTGTCTCTAAATATAAATTCCTTTTAGCATTATTTATTAACTTTAAATAAGCATTTCTAATATACTCTTCCTTATGGTCTGGCCCACTAGTAACAATTTGTATACCTACATCTCCAAAGCCTTCTGGAATTTCTTCTGCATATTTATCATAATCATTTATTTTTTCTCCAGAGGCATAACACCAATCAAGTAAAAATCTTTCATTTAGGTCCCCAACCGCTTCTCCTTGAATTCTCACATGAGTATCTCTCCAAAATCCAAATTCTTTATCTCTGTTTATATATTCCTTTCCCACATTAAATCCGCCAACATACCCATACTCTCCATCAATAACAACTATTTTTCTGTGATTTCTGTAATTTATACGCGTATTTATATGTGGTAAAATTCCTGGAAAGAATAAAGCAAATTTTCCTCCAACATTTAAATATTTTCTAAGTGCTTTTTTGGTTAACTTACGTGAACCCATACTATCTACTAATAGCCTTACCTCTACTCCACTTTTAACTTTTTTAGTAAGTTCTTCTAGTATACTTTTACCAAGAGTATCAGCTCTAAAAATGTAATACTCCACATGAATATATTTTTTAGCATTTCTAATGTCTTCTAGTAATTGCTTAAATTTATCTTCACCATTTGTATACACCTTTACTTTGTTATTTATTCTATACTTTGCACCAGAATGGTTAAAGTTTAATTTTCTTAAATCCGAAAATTTTTCGCCTCCATCGTGACTATAATAATTCGATTCATATGTATCAATTAAAAATTTTCTTTTATTTTCATCATTTTTTATTTTCTCTTTAAAAATCTTTTGCCTACTTAGATTTTGGCCAAACATAACATAAATAGAGAAACCAAGTATTGGTAAAACCATAATTATCAGAAGCCATGCCCATGTTGTAGTTGGATCTTTTCGTTCTATAAATATTAATGAAAAAGCAAGTAAGCTATTTAATATCAAAGCTATAGTTACTAAGAATAAAATTATATTCATATGAATTCACTTCCTTTCTTGTGAACTACCATCACTATAGAAGTGGCTGGCTTCTTGGTCAATTATATTGAATTTACATATAATATTGTATCATAAATAGTCTATTCTTAATATTTTCATTTTATAATTAAATTTCAATCGCAAGATATTGTAAGTTATATAAGATACATTCAAAAAAAATAACAAGTCAGGATTCTAGTATATTTTGCGCAATGCTTTGTCGGCAATACTAACTAATATTACCAACTTGCTTTACAAAAATATACGCAACATCTTTGACCCATATAGTGACAAGGTAATGCCTTGACTTTTTTACATTTTTTAATATATAATATCTTTAAATTTATATATTATATATATTGTGATGAATAGGAGTATTAGTAATAAATATATCCTAGGCACAATAAAA
The DNA here is from genome assembly GCA_031292145.1 of Clostridium sp. Taxonomy (GTDB): domain Bacteria; phylum Bacillota; class Clostridia; order Clostridiales; family Clostridiaceae; genus Clostridium. The sequence goes on from JARLHR010000120.1 coordinate 67,223, forward strand.
AAATACGATGCATCTTTGGTCTATTATTTTATTATGTGCCTTACAGAGAGCTGTTGGTCGGTGTAAAACAGTGTTATATTATTATGAACTTGCCTAGGAGCTTACTTGTTTAAAGCAAGTACGGTAAACCCGTTAAAGTTTTTGAGTGAGAAGAATTAATTTAATTTATTTCTTCTAATTAAGAGTGGTACCACGGAATTATGCTTTCGTCTCTTTGTTTTAGAGATGAAGGCTTTTTTATTTACAATTAACAATTTAGGAGGATAACAATGGCAAATTACGGAACTAAAATCGATGAAAAATGGCAAAAAATATGGGAAGAAAATGAAACTTATAAGTTTAATCCTGAAAATGCAGATAAGAAACTTTATACACTTGAAATGTTCTCTTATCCATCAGGTGCTCAACTTCATGCTGGTCACTGGTTTAACTATGGGCCAACAGATTCATGGGCAAGACTTAAGAGAATGCAGGGATATAACGTATTCCAACCAATGGGCTTCGATGCTTTTGGATTACCTGCCGAAAACTATGCTATAAAAACAGGAATACATCCACAAGATTCTACTTTAAAGAATATAGAAACAATGGAAAAACAATTAAAATCAATGGGTGCAATGTTCAACTGGGAAAATGAAGTTGTTACTTGTCTTCCTGATTATTATAAATGGACTCAATGGTTATTCCTAAAACTTTACGAAAAAGGTTTAGCTTATAGAAAAAAGGCACCTGTAAATTGGTGTCCATCATGCAACACCGTTTTAGCAAATGAACAAGTTGTTGATGGAGCTTGCGAAAGATGTAGTACAGAAGTTAAGAAGAAAGACCTTACTCAATGGTTCTTCAAAATAACTGACTACGGTGATGAATTACTTGATAAGCTAGATGGTTTAGATTGGCCTGAAAAGACTAAATCTATGCAAAAACACTGGATTGGAAGATCTTACGGCGCTCAAGTTACTTTCAAGGTTAAAGATTCAGACTTACAATTTGATGTCTTTACTACAAGAGTTGATACTTTAAATGGTGTTACATATGTAGTTTTAGCTCCTGAAAATAAATTAGTTGATGAGCTTACACTTCCAGAATATAAGACTGCTGTTGAAGAATATAAAGAAGCTGCTGCTAAACAATCTGAAATTGAAAGACAATCAAATACAAAAGAAAAGACAGGCGTATTTACTGGATCTTATGCTATGAATCCTATAAACGGTAAAGTAGTTCCTATTTGGATTTCTGATTATGTATTAGCTACTTATGGTACTGGATGCGTTATGGCTGTTCCGGCTCATGATGAAAGAGACTTTGCTTTTGCAACTAAATTTAATTTACCAATTGAAAGAGTTATAACCGATAAAGACAACACTAATCCAGAACTTCCATATTGCGAATATGGAGTACTTGTTAATTCAGGTAAATTTGATGGATTAACAACTGATGACGCTAAAAAGAAAATAGTTGAAGATTTAGAAAAAGATAAATTAGGTGCAATGAAGATTAACTTCAGATTAAGAGACTGGTTAGTTTCAAGACAAAGATATTGGGGTGCTCCAATTCCAATTGTATATTGTGACGATTGCGGAATAGTTCCAGTCCCTGAAAAAGATCTTCCAGTAGAACTTCCATACGATGTTGAATTTACTCCAGATGGTAAATCACCACTCGGTAAATCTGAAAAATTCATAAATACCACTTGTCCTCACTGCGGAAAACCTGCAAAGAGAGAAGCTGATACTTTAGATACTTTTGTATGTTCCTCATGGTACTACTTAAGATATGCAGATAGCAAAAATGCAGATGCACCTTTTGATCCTGAAAAAATCAATAAGATTCTTCCTGTAGATAAATACGTTGGTGGCCCAGAACATGCCTGCATGCACTTATTATATGCAAGATTTATAACAAAAGCTTTAAGAGATATGGGATACTTAAACTTTGATGAACCATTCTTAAGCTTAACTCACCAAGGCTTAATATTAGGGCCAGATGGACTTAAAATGAGTAAATCAAAAGGAAATACAATTTCTCCTGATGATTACATTAAAGAATACGGTGCTGATGTATTTAGAATGTATTTAATGTTTGGATTTGGATACACTGAAGGTGGAGCATGGAGTGATGATGGAATAAAATCTGTTGGTAAATTTGTAGATAGAATTGAAAGAACTCTAGAAACTTGCAGAAATATAATAGCTTCAAATGAAAATCCTAAAGATTCCATAGATTCAGCTGAAAAAGAATTAAACTTCTGGAAGCACACTGCTATAAAAGGTGTTACTGAAGATGGAGAAAAAATGCAATTTAACACTGCAATAGCAAGACTTATGGAGCTTACAAATGCAATCAATAAGTATATTCAAGAAGAAGTAAAAAATCCAAAATTCCTAAAGGAAACTATAGCTGATTTCTTAAAATTACTTGCACCATTTGCTCCACACTTTACTGAAGAACAATGGAACTTACTTGGAAATGCATCAACAATATTTAATGAAAAATTCCCTAAATTTGATCCTTCTGCTTTAATTAAGGATGAAGTTGAAATTGCTATTCAAGTCAATGGTAAGATAAAAGCAAAAATTATGGTAGCTTCAAACTTAGATGAAGAAGGTATAAAGAAAGCTTCTTTAGAAAATGAAACTATTAAAGAAAATACTGAAGGTAAAAATATTGTTAAAGTAATTGTAATTAAAGGAAGACTTGTTAATATAGTTGTAAAATAATTATAAAAAATATAAAGGATACCCATTGTAATATCTATATTAGGGTATCCTTTGAATTTTTATATTGCTAATATTATTTTATGAAATTAAGTTATTAGCTAATTCTATCATTTTTTTAGCATTATCATCTAAATCGCTCATCGAAGCATTTATTTCCTCAGTTGCAGCAGCTTGATTCTGAACAATGTCATCCAATTGACCAATATTTTGTTCTATTGTTACAAAAGCATTATAAATAGATGTAACAATGTTAGATATTTCTTGCACATTATTATTTGTATCTGCTGCCAATTTACCGATTTCGTTCGCAACAACCCCAAATCCTTTTCCTTGATCTCCAGCTCTAGCTGCTTCTATCCTTGCATTTAGCGAAAGTAGTTTAGTCTGGTTAGCTATTTGTTTTATCAATGTAGTAACTGACTCTATTTTCTTTAACTGATCATTAGCTTTACCAGTATTGTAGCTTAACTCATCAACTGCATTAGCTATACTATTAGCATTCATTGCAATATTTTCGCTTGCTTTTAATGTATGCTCTGAAGTTTCATTAAGCTGAGCAGACATTTCCCTAAACATATCTTGTTGTTCGGATGGAGATGTCATAGCAATTACTCCAATTACTTCACCATTATGAAATACAGGTGAAGAAATACCTACATATGGCGTACCTGAAGGTGAATGCTTTCCATCTATATTAACTTTTATACGCTTTTTCTCTCTAATTGCTCTATCACCAGCAGTTCCTTGTACTATTTTAGAACCAACTTGTAAATTTAATTTTATTTCATCTGATTGATAATAACCTATTATTTTCTCTGTGTCATAAATACCAACAGTACTCTTTCCATCCATTAAATCATACAGGTACTTGCCAGTTTGTATCATTAATTCATATGTGCTTTCTAATGTCTCCATAATATACCATTCCTCCAAAATATTCACTTTATGTTAAAGTAAACAAATTATAATTAATTTTTTTCTTTCTGACTCATTTTTTCATCTCCAATGCCTTATCTAATTAAGATTTTTTCTATATATTATTTTTGTCCATAATGAATATGCAATTAAAAATAAAATCAATAATACTAACATTCCATATTCTTTTTCTAAAGAGTATTATATGAAAAATAACATATTAAAAAACAGTAAATATATATATAATAAAATTTGCTTTGAAATATTGATTTATTATTCCCTAAATATTTTATGACTATTTTCTGAGCTTTTTTAGTTAATATAATTTCAACAAGCATAGAAATTATAAATGTAATATATTTATTAATTTTAAAAAATGATAATAACATGGAAAAAATCAAGCTAACTTTAACATATTTATATTAATTATTAATTCAGTCAAAATTATAATTTATTTATCTATTTTCTTCACATTGCAAAACACACATCTTTATGCACATATACTTACTATTTTGTATTATATATTGCATACTACTCAAATAATACCTGACAAATTATACTTTATTTACCCATAATTTTTGAGAGTCTAAAACTGCTAAATCATATATTTATAAACTAACACTAAATTTAAAACTCTAAAAGTATACGACTTTTTAGTCGAACTTAGGTCATAGCATCCCTTAATACATCTAAGTTTGGTTACAATAGCTTAGTTTCAACCAGCTTTCTTTTATTATTAAGTATTTTTTACTATAGCTGAATTACCTTAGAATTTAAATCTATACGCCAAAATCATTTATTTTACTAAGTTTTCTACATCCATATAATTGAACATCTAATTGTATACTCAGTAAAAAAGTCCGACTTATTACTTTGTAAGTTTATGAATTAAACCTATATCCCGTACCCCAAAGAGTTTCTATGTACTCTGGATTTCCAGGGTCTTTTTCAATCTTCTTCCTTAGCTTCTGTATATGAACTGCCACAGTCGCTGTATCACCATAGTACTCTTCTCCCCATATTTTATCGAACAACTGATCCTTAGTGAAAACTATATTAGGATTAGAAGCTAAGAATACCATAAGCTCATACTCTTTTGTAGTAAGAATAACTTCTTTACCACTTACAAAAACTTTATGAGAATCTGTCCTTATCTCTAAGGATTTGTGGCTAATAACACTAGTTTGCATCTTCTTTCCTGATAATCGTTCATATCTAATCATGTGAGACTTTATTCTTGCAACTAATTCTGCCGGACTAAAAGGTTTTGTTAAATAATCATCTGCTCCAAACCCCAAACCCTTTATCTTATCAATATCTTCACATCTTGCTGATACAATTATTATAGGTATTTCATATTTATCTCTGACTTCCTTTACTATTTCATATCCACCCTTACCAGGGATCATTAAATCTACGATAATAAGATTATATATACCCATAAGAGCTTTCTTTAATCCCTCAGTACCATCTTCAATTATTTCTACCTTGTAGCCATTCAATTGAAGATACTCTTTTTCTAGTTCTGCAATATTCATATCATCTTCAATAATTAATATCTGTTTCATATACTTTCTCCTCTCTTTATAGGAAGCTGTATAGTAAAGGTACTTCCATCCCCTATGGTGCTAGTTACATAAATCTCTCCGCCATGAGCCTCTATCATTTCTTTAGCAATTGCAAGACCCAAACCTGTACTCATTAAATCTTTAGTTCGTTCTGCATCAATACGATAAAACCTATTAAATATGTTTGGAAGTTTATCTTCTGGAATACCTGGCCCATTATCTTTAACCTCTATATTAACATATGCATCCTCGTTATATAATTTAACTTTAATAAACGGCTCCTGTTGATTCCCATATTTCACTGCATTCCCTATAACATTTCTAATAACTTGATATATTCTTTTTCCATCTACACTAGCTTCTAATTCTTCCGATAATTTATCTTCAAATATAAATTTAATATCTTTTTCCTTAAGCACAAAGCTAAACTCTTCCATAAGATCAATCATAAAAGGTCTGATTTTGATTTTCTCAAAGTTAAAATCCAGTTTCTGCATATCTAATTTTGAAAATAAAAACAAATCATCAATAAGGTTATTTATATATATAGTATTATTATGAATTACTTTTAGATAGTTATTTACTTTGTCAGCAGACGTAACAACTCCATCCACTAAAGCCTCAATATATCCATTTATTGAAGTGATTGGTGTTTTTAAATCATGTGAAATATTAGCTATAAGTGCCTTTCTATTTTCTTCGTATTCCTGTTTCATTTTCTCAGCTTGACTTAAATTTTCAGCCATTTTATTAAAATCATATATTAAAATACCTATTTCATTATATATATCGTTATCAATTCTCACATTATAATTTCCTTTAGCAATTTGCTCGACACCATCTTTTAACTTTTCTATAGGCTCCATAATTCTTTTTTCCATCCTCAAAGTAATATATATATGCACAATTTCTTTAATAATAAAAATCACTACAAAGAAAATAGTAATTGCTTGCACACCCACAAATTTGAATACTAGAAAAAGTAAAAAGACACTCATCAAAAAGCTGGCTGGTCTTAACCATCTTAAACATCTATGAATTCTATGAAATTCATTAAATTGCTTATGATGAAGCTTATGATGTTCATGTGAAAATTCATGTCTCATTCTATTAAGCTCATGAAGTTTCTCAAAGTATCTACGATATTCTTCATCTGTTTTATCATTAAAATGCTTTCTAGCTTTAAATCTTTTAATCTTAGACACCACCTTAAATGAGATTTTAATTATTATAAATATTATAACATTACACATTAACCTTCCATAAATAAAAATATAATTAGTATAAACTTATTAATTATAAAATCAGCAGAATAAACTTTTGTTTTTTGTTCTATATATTATAATTATAAGAAAAGCTACCGCTTTATACGATAGCCATTCATTAATTTTAATTATCTTTGTTATATATTAAAACTTTAAGTTAATCTTATATTGGGAATAGATATTCACACTTACTACACTTAAGTCTAGCTTTACCAAACTAGATCTAAACAACCTTTGATTGTATTTGCACCTTTTGCTGAGATTTCAACCTTTTCGATTTGATTGTTTTTATTTGCATATATTTTTAATAAAGCATCACTTTGTTCTGAACATAATATCTCTTTTATAAATTCATGGTGCTTACAAAAGTCCTTGTTCATTCCATCATGCATTTGTTTGTTATACTCTAATATTTTTTCATTATCAATTTCTTTATGGAAATCTTTATGCATATCCTTTATTTCCTTTAATACTTCCTTTAATTCTAAAGATATAATAGATTTTTCTTCCTTTTCTTCAATTTGTACATTATTTAATAGATTTAATACAAAAGTGATTCTTGAAAGCCCAGCCTTTATTCCACCATGCCCATGCATTCTATGATGGTGCATATGCATTCCTTTATGGAACTTATGATGCGGGCAATCCTTTATATTAAATTCTGAATTACTTTCATGTTTTACTTTTTTTCCTTCAGCATCTAAATCTACATTTAATTTAGCTTTTGTTTCTCCACTTTTAGTATTAATTTCAAATTCATTAGAAAATGATAAGACTTTTACTTCTCCTTTAGCTGCTTCTACTTTTATATTTCCTTTGAATAGCTCCTTATCCTTCATTGTTTTAAATACATCATATAATACTTTAATTTTATTCATTTATAACGCCTCCTAATATTTTTTCAAGGATACTTTAATATGTTTCCTTGCTGTTATGAGTACATTATAAAATCCAATTTTAAAAATCCTTTAAAGCAATTTTAAAAATTCTATAAACAATATTAAAATAATAAAAAATTATAATGACAGTTTACTAAAATCTCTGCATATGTTTAAGACAAACTTAAACGAGCAATGCACTTAGTAACCTGCCATTACGTAATTTTATATTCTATTATTATTTAAAGCTTGATACTGCTGCCTTGTTAAGCATAAGTATCAATTATATTAGTACTCCCTTGGGCAGTTTGTCCTGAATTTGTTGCATTTCCTTTGCCCTCAGTTTTTTTTAATGGTTCTGCTTGTTTATTAGAAACTTGGCTTGTACCATTAGACTTCTTTGCTTGAATTTGTGCCTCAATTTGTTGAATTTGAGATTGTAACTCTGAAATCTTTGATTGCTTTGTCTTTTCATCCCCCTTACTTGATTTAGCTGTTGATAACTCTGTTTCTAAACTTGCTTTTTCTTTCTCTAAAGCACTTGTATCACTGCTACTTGTTGATGTACTTGTTGCATATGATGTGCTAGATACTGATGAAATTCCTGAAATACTCATAACATTTCTCCTTGTTTAATATTTATTATTTATTAAAGACTTTCGAAATTCATTGCTGATTCAAAATCACTTTTAATTGCATCTTCTTGATCTTGTGTTATTGTTTCTGATGTTACTAAGCTATCTAGTGGATTTGTTCTTGTGCTAGTTGATGATGTATCCATGCTTGATTCATTTGCTTTCATGGCTTCTTCAAATGTACTTTCAATTGCATCTTCTTGGTCTTGCGTTATTGTCCCTGCCGATACTAAGCTATCTAATGGATTTGTTCTTGTGCTAGTTGATGATGTATCCATACTTGGTTTATTTGCTTTCCTTGCCGCATCTAAAGCACTTTCAATTGCATCTTCTTGGTCTTGTGTTATTGCTCCTGATGATACTAAACTATCTAATGGATTTGTACTTGTTGATGTTGTATCCACGCTTGGTTTATTTGCTTTCATGGCCGTATCTAAAGCACTTTTAATTGAATCTGCTTGATCTTGCGTTATTGTTCCTGCAGTTATTAGGCTTTCTAAAGGATTTTGGGATTTATTTTTATTACTATATGTTCCTGATGCTTGAATTTCACTACCTCTAGATTGAAATACACTTTGAACAGCATCTGCTTGGTCTTGAGTAATAGTTCCCGCTTCAACTAAGCCAGATAAAGGGCTACTATTAGATCCATTTTGTGCAGAGTTTCCTAATGTCTGAACTCCTTGTTGACTTATTGATATAGAATCATTTTCCTCTTGTTTTTTTTGTTGTTCTAATTTAGATTGTTGCAAAGCTTTTGCTGCTTGTATCCTTTTCTCAAGATATACTTCCATATTGTTTTGATTATTACTTATTGTGTTCATCTATTATTCTCTCCTTCAACCCTGCTTCCCTGCATTTATTTTCTCCTATACTATATTTCATCGAAACATATGAATTAAAATCTAACGTAGTACTGTGGCAACTTTGTGGCAACTTTGTGGCAATCAAGTGCACATAGAAAATTTTGAATAGAATTCTAATTCTTATATGGTAAAATATACTTTGAGGTGAACTAATTTCATGGATAAAAAATTAATATATATTGCTGATGACGAAGTTAATATTTGTAACATCATAAAATCTTTTCTTATTAAAGAAGGCTTTGAAGTTGAGATATTTACAAATGGACGTTCTATACTTGAAGCATTTAACAGAAAACAGGCTGATATGCTTATATTAGATATCATGATGCCTGAAATAGATGGATATGCACTCTGCTCTTTAATAAGGCTTAAAAGTTGTGTGCCAATAATAATTGTGTCTGCCAAAGATACGGAGTCAGATAAAATAACCGGCCTTAAATTAGGAGGCGATGATTATCTTACTAAGCCTTTTAGTCCGTTAGAACTTATTGCAAGGATTAATAGTATTTTTAGAAGAATAGAATTGGACAAGACTACTGCAAATAGTAGCCAAATTATTAAAATATTTGATGTTTCAATAAATCTTGATACTAAACAAGCTGAAGTAAATGGTAAGCCTTTAGGTCTTACGGTAATGGAACTATCGCTTCTTTATTATCTCATAGAAAATAAAAATAGAGCTGTCAGCCGAAGTGAACTTTTAGATAAAATTTGGGGGTTCGATAATAGAGTAGAGACTCGTGCTACTGATGATATGCTAAAAAGAATACGCAAAAAACTTTCTGATGTAGATTCGACTCTAAAAATTCATACGGTATGGGGTTTTGGTTTCACCATATATGATAACTAAGAACATAAAACATAGAATTATTAATACATATAAGGAAGGATATTATGAAAAGAAATACAATAAAATGGAGAATTTTTAAATATAATATTATTGTTATTATTATGTTAATTACATTCACCGCTGTAATATTTAATGTAGCTGTACGCATATACATAGAAAAAAACATTGTGACACAACTAAATAAGATTGCATCGAATGCTGAAGATACTGCGCTTAAACATGGGCCAGACTTTTTTAAACAAATTCCACCACCACCTCCTCCAGATTCACAAAATATTGATCTTCCTCCTTTTCATGCGGAGGAGACTGAACTTCCACTTACTGATCTGCAAGGTACTAATGACCTTTTTAAATACTATTTTATGTTAGATCATTCACTCAAAGAGCCTCTTACTTTATTAAATGCTGACTTTATTTTAATTGATCAAAACGAAAATAGAATTACCCCTTTTACAGATAAATATGTTTCTGATGATTTTATGAAGCAGTTAAAAAATGAAATTAACAATTCTAAAAAAATAGCTCAAGAAACTCACTTAACTTTCCGTTCATCTGGTACTGAATACATTGCTATTATAAAACCTGTATCTGATAAAAATTCTTTTGGTTTAGGTTGGATAATCATATATTCAAATGTTGAACAAATAAATCAACTACAAATTGCAATAAATTTAATTCTTTTTTTTATTCTGATTTTTTCTGCACTTATTACTGTAGTATTTTCTTCACGTGTATCAAAAAAAATCTCTGAACCATTTTATCATCTTAATCAATATATAAGTGCTATTTCTGAAAGAAACTTCGGAAATAAAATTGAAATGCCTGTATACGATGAATTACGTGAATTGGTAAATAACATAAACATTATGTCTGAAAAACTTGAAACTTATGATAAGGCTCAAAAAACCTTTTTACAAAACGCCTCACATGAATTTAGAACTCCACTTATGTCAATACAGAGCTATGCTGAGGGGATTAAGTATGAAGTTGTTGATAGTAATAGTGCTGTTACAGTTATACTTTCTGAAATTAAACGTATGACTCGTTTAGTGGAAGACTTGTTATATTTATCTCGTCTTAATGCAATTGAAGAAAATTATAATTATGTAAATTTAGATTTTAATGCGCTTACAAAGAACTGTGTGACTAGCGTGAATTTGCTAGCTGAAAAAAGTAATATAACTCTTAGAACTAAACTATCTAATCAAATAATTCAAATTTATGGAGATGAAGAAAAGCTTTCTCGAGCAATTACTAATGTTATTAATAATTGTATAAGATATGCAAATAGTATTGTTACAATAGAACTAATCACTATAGATAAAGCAAACGTACAACTTGTAATATCCGATGATGGTCCAGGCTTCAAAAATAGCGAACTTCCTAATATATTTGAACGGTTTTATAAAGGAGTAAATGGTAATTTAGGACTCGGATTATCTATTAGTAAAAATATCATCGAAAAGCTAAATGGTCAAATTTCTGCTAAAAATTCAATGTCAGGCGCCCTGTTTATAATTGAATTGCCAATTAGTTTTTAAAAATATTACTAACTAAAATATACTTTCATAGGACAAAAAAACTGCACAATTCAAAATGCACAATCAATAATTATGCATTTTGAATTATGTACTAATTGGAGTATATTCCCTACCCCTTGATTCTTTAAAAATCTTTGCTTTATTGTTCTTAATATAAAAAATTTAATTATGATTCCTTCAATTATTTACATCAATACTAGTTCACTAAAACTATTTTTCTAAATTTTTATGCATTTAGTACTTCTTTAAATTCAAGAAGTATCGTTTTTACTTTTTCCTCTTCTAAAGGTTTGTATGCTTCTATATATCTTGATGCATCAAGAGCTTCATAGGCTTTTTTACTCATAGCAACCCAATTTTCAGGTATATATACCCATACTATATCTTCATATTTACAACTTAATAAAAAATGTTCTAGTCCATAAAATGCATACTCTTCAATTTCATGCAATTCATTAAAAGCCACATAATCTTTAACTACATTTATTGTTAATCCCTCTTTATACATATCTACATAAAAGAAATCAAACTTTTCTTTTGAAACTTTTAGAGCATCACCTTTTATTATTTTTATTTTTTCATTTTCATTAAAGTTTTGATAATATAATTCAATTAATTCAGCTCTATTCTCATATACAATAACTTCTTTTACCTTAGTTTTTTTTGCAATTTCCTGCACTACATAACCAATACCAAGTCCAACTACTCCAACTTTTCCATAAGCAAACGAAATAGCACCATAAGAACTTTCTATTTCTTTAGGTGTAAACTCTATTAAACTAATACTTTTTCTATATAATTGTATTGTATCTATATCATATTTTTCTTTATTTTCATACATATATCCTTGTAAATTCTGTTTATCTATAGCATATTTAACTATTTTATAGTCACCACAAGTTCCTTGATTAACTAACTTATTATATTTTTTCATCTCTTGGAACACAAAATTTTTATTATATGGCTTCATAGTTAATTCCCCTTCTTGAAATATTTAACAAAACTTTTATTAATTATAACACATATTCCAATTCTTGCATAACCTTATATGTAAATTTATTCTCATTCATATATTTAACAAACCATAACATAATACCATATTTTTATCTATAATATAAATAGTAATATTAACTTTTTATTTTTATATATGTATGCTATACTTACGTTAATGATTTGAGGCATATTCAAAAAAATAATAAGTCAGTATGCTAGTCTATTTCCAGTCATACTTCGTCAGCATGTTCACCTAATAGGCCCACTATGAGGCAAACATACTTCCTTGTCTGACTGGAAATATACATCGCATCACGGACTCATTATTTTCTTTCATATGCCTGGTATCATTCAATATTTTGTAAAGTAGGTGTCTATATGAAAAATGTTACTATAAGCCAAGAAGCTTATAATGAATTTAAATCTTTTTTAGAAGAAAATAAAATCACTGATTTTAATATTAGAATAAATTTTGCTGGTTTTGCATGTAGCGGCCCAATTTTTAACATATCTGTTTCAAAAGCAGGCGATGAAGATGAAGTTGAAAAAATTGATGACATCTCATTTATATATGAAAAAAGTCTAATAGAACAATTTGGTGGATTCATAATCCTTTCTTCCGAAGAAAATGAAGGTCGCGGCTTAAGCTTAAAACCTGTTATTGAACCTGAAGGCGGATGCGGTGGTTCTTGTAGCGGATGCCACTAAAATAAATACAAAAAATTTATGTAGGATGAGTGCAATAATATTAAGCATTCATTCTTCATTTTTTATTATTAAGGCACATTTTAAAAAATCAACTTATAATATAATTCTATTTAATTACGTCTACTTATTGTATTTATCATTGTAAATTAACATAATCATCACTAATATCATATATTGCAGCTAGCATGTCTATCCAATAATACTCTCTTATAACTTTTTTCTCTTTTTCTTCCCCTGTAGCATCTTTTAACCATTATACTTATTATAATAGGTATAGATAACAACATTATATAATCTATATTTTTAAGATCTCGAACCAAGAACTCCCATCTTATATTCTCATTTATTTTAACACATAAGCTTATGTTTGCATATTTAAAATTGGACAATTGGAGGAAATTTATTATGCTGAAAATATGATTTTTAAATGTACCTTATCTAGCCCACTCATGTATGGCTTCATTAACCATTTTTAAGCCAATATTTCCTTCTAGAACTTCTTTCACTTCTGTGTTTATTCTTTTTATTTCTCCATATGCTCTTTTTAGAGATAACTCTTCATTTCCAGATATGACCCATATTGACTTTTTATTAATTGGTTTTACACCTAACTCTTTTTCTCCAACTCCATCTGTAAAATATATTAATACAGAATCTCTCAAATTATTATCATTAATATATTGAAATACTGGTGTAAATTCTGTTGAACCATTATCTTTTGATCTTTTACGTATGTCATTTTCATCTTTAAGTAGATATATGCTTCTAATTTCATTATCGCATTCAATAATTGTAATCTTGTTTTTAGTATTTGATGTTATTGATACTATTTCTATTAATATTTTATGCATATCATCATCGTTAATGCTAGCACTTATATCAATAGCAACAATCAGCTCTGTTTCACTTTTAGGCAATCTTCCCCTTAAATCTAATCTATCTGGCTGCCTTCTATCTCTTCTTGTTATTGTTTTTTTATAACCTGATTTTACAGTTGGCAGAATATTTTTAAGAACAACTTGCCAAGGTATTTCAGCTTTTTCCTTATATGCCAAGATTATAGTTTCTAATCCCTGAGGAGTATTTGGGTTATAAGCACTTATAGCAGTTTTCTTTGTTAAATTTTTAATATCCTCTTCACTCATTTGTATTTCTTCCCACAAATCGTGGGCCTTTGACATATCTAGCTCATATTTTAAATCATCATCTTTATTAACTGTACTTTCTTTTATCCTAGATTTAATTGATTTATATATTTTTTCTGCATATTCTTCTATACTTCTATTTTCTTCAAGAGATAACTTATATTCCATATTGATTGCATGAAGCCTTTTACTAAAACCAGGCAAATCTTTAATATATTGATTAATTGAAATATCTAATGCAACATTTATTGCCTCTTTATTAAATCTATTTTTTAATTTTCTCTCCCTTTCAAAATGAGAATTCATTATATGATATATTTCATGTTTAAATAAAGCAGCCATCTCCCTTTTACTGCAATTTAAAAATAAGAAAGGATTAAAGTACATATTAAAATTCTCTCGGTTAGGAATAGTAGCTATTGGTACAGTTAAATTAATATTGATATTTCGTCGTACTCTAAGCATGAATTGTCCAAAAAATACATCCTGAGTTTGTAATAGATATAATATGACATCTTCAACTAATTCAAAGAAACGTCTTTTATAGCTGTCATTAAATTTAACACTTTCTTCTAAAGTATATGCTTCTTTTAAAAGTTGCTGTCTTTTTTCTTCAAAATCCATACTATTTCTCCTTACTTAAATATATCAAAAAACGCCTCCAAAAATGCTTCATTATTTAATAATTTTCCATATACTTCACCATTATAGTCACGCTTTATTTCTTTCATTATTCCAAATCTTAAATCTCTAGGATATAAATTTAATACTTCAGAAAATAACCTTAAATTTTTTTCTTGAGACATATTTTCTAAATATTTTAACGAATTTTTTGCTAATATGTACAACCTTGAATGATTTTCCTTTTGAATTATTTCTTTTAACTCAAAATTTAAAATTTCATTATTGAATATGTCTTCTATATTTATTAATGGATTTTTTAAATTAATTATGAAATTACCAAAATCATTAGCAATATTTGTTCCAACATTTCCTTTTACAACATTTAAAAATATATCAAAAGAATACTTTTCCTTATTTCGTAAGTAAATATTATAAGCCTTTGATATTCTTTCCCAGCTTCTTGGTGTAGCTTTTATTGTTTCCTCAGAATCTGGAGAATGTAGGTATTCTGGAAAGGTAGATAAAAACTCTATAATATGTTCATTTATATTTCCACCCTTGCTCATTCCCCAATTTATCCATTCTTTAATGTCAGAATCAAGCCTTACCCAAACAAACCTATCTTCTTGCGCTGGATCCATCTCTACGACGTCATACCTACTATTGGCAAAACCATCATTTCTATTTGAAGGATTCATTGCTGCTATAACCTTAACTTTATCATTTAATACATACCCATTGATTTCTCTATTTAAAATTAAATTCATTAGTTCCTGAGCAACAGCATGATCACATCTATTTAATTCATCAATAAACAAAATAACATTTCTATCTTTTTCTTCTTTTATAGCTCTTTCAATTTCTAATAATTTTACATGTGTAGCATATATAGTAGCCTTGTTTTCAACTATAGGCAATCCGCCTATTTCTCCTTCTTTTAATAAGTTAGCATCTATTGTGACCAAGTAATCTCCGTTATTTTTAGCAATCTGCTTAACCAGAGAAGTTTTTCCGACTCCGCTTTCTCCTATTATTAAAGGTACATCATCTGCTGCAATTATTAAATCTACTGTATTTAAGCATTCTGAATATTTCAAAATTTACCCCCCTTAAGATTACATCGATAATTTATAATCTACTAATAACTTTTTGGTTCTTTTACTTCCATACTCTCTGACAAAATTAATTTTATCCATCTCTAAAATCTCTAGTTCCAAAAAATCTACAATATATTTTCTTTCAATGTTTTCATCTTTAATCTTTTCTTGTAGAACTTCAACTACTAAATCTACATCTATACTTCCATAAATATATTTCACCACATTAATATTTTCATAAATAAAACTTCTTATTTCATCCAAATCATAGTTAGAAATATAATTTATAGCTTCTCCATTTAATTTTATTGCTCTTACTTTAGCTTCTATACTTGGATTTTTAATATATCTAATTGCCACATAATAATTTTCTATGGCTGAAAGTTGAACTTTTTCTGATGGATTTTCTATATACTTAATTGCATCATAATCCTTACTAACTGCTATAAGTTGTAATTCTTCACTTGGATTTTTTACATATTGTATAGCCCATCCTTTAGTTTTAATAGCTTCTTCAATAATTTCTTTACTTGGATTTTTGATAAACTCCAAAGAATTCCATAAGCTTTTTACACACATAATGCCAATTTCTGCATTAACATTCTCAATATATTTTACGCATAAAGGAGTATTACTTATAGCTTGTTTTTGAACTTCTTTACTTGGATTTTTGATGTACTTAATATTATTACCATTATTTTTTACTATAAATAATTCTAATTCTTCATCTACCTTATCTAATTGTAGAACATATTCAGGATTATTTTTTAATTTTAATAATACTTGCTCTTTATCCATTCTTTATCACCTCTTCATTAGAATAAATAGTTAATTGTTTCAATCCTTATACTTTTCAATTTCTCTTTTAACAGAAAAAAGCAAACTATTTAATTCCCATATTTCCCCATCCTCTATTAACTTATTTAAAGTTTTTTGATATCTAGATGCTTCTGCTTCTTTACCTAATGAAATTAATGTAAGTAATGAATTCATTATATTAGAAATCAAATTTGACTTAACTTCAAATAATTTTTGAGCATCTTTAATTTCATCCTTAATTTCTAACATTTCTTCGTCTAATCTAAATGCTGCGTCAGCAGAGCTCTTAAGCTTTTCTTTTAATTGTTCTGGTATATGTTGTTTATATTTATAATTTAGAGAATGTTCAATGGTTGCCCAAAAGTTCATCGCTAATGTTCTAATTTGGAATTCTGCTAATATCTCAACTAATCCCTCCGCCATATTTACAGGATATTTTATTATCATGTGATAACTTCTATAACCACTTTCTTTTACATTTCTTACATAATCTTTTTCATAAAGAATTTGCATATCTTTACGACCTCTTAATATCTCGACAACTGTATCTATATCATCAACAAATTGGCACATTATTCTAATACCCGCTATATCCTCAAGTTCATACCTAATTCTATCTATTGGTATTTCAAATTTATTAGCCTTTTCTAGCATACTCGATACTTCTTTTACTCTTCCAGTTACAAATTCTATAGGTGAATATTCATTTTTTCTTCTATATTCTTTCCTAATTGATTTTAATTTAACTTTCATTTCATCCACTGCTTGCTCGTAAGGCATTAAAAAAACCTTCCAATCATTTATTGCCATAATACCACCCTTTGATAACATCATTACTCAATATCGTTCTTATCTATTATATCAAAAACTTTAAATTAAGACACATGAAAAAAAATAATAGCTACGCATACTGATCTATTATTTTTTTTGATTGTTCCTAAGTTTGCATAATATAAATAAACTATTAAGAAAATTAACATAACCTATTTATGAATTGCATTAATATGATATAATCTATCTATAAATAAAATTTTAAGTAATGTACTTATTATTGAGGGGACTATAAAATGAACAATACTAATATATTAAATCATTTATTTGATAAGCAAATAATCTGCCCTGTTTGCGATGCACATTTTAAAGTAAAAACAGTAAAATCTAAATCACCAAGAATCTCCTCTAAAGATTCAGATTTTTTTATACGATATTCAGTAGTCAACCCATATTTTTACGATGTTATAATTTGTAATTCTTGTGGTTATGCAGCCTTACGCTCGGACTTTGATAATATTAAATCTTATAAAAAAGAACTTGTTTTTAGCAATGTAACTCCAAAATGGAAACCAAGAGAATATCCTGATATTTTAGATGAAAAATTAGCAATTGAACGTTATAAATTAGCATTATTAAATGCTGTACTCCTTAATCTTTCAGATAGCACAAAGGCCATGATTTCATTAAAAATATCTTGGATGTATAGATTACTTGAAAATAATACTCAAGAAACAACATTTCTATCACAAGCTCTTGAAGGATTTAATGATGCATATATAAAAGAAGTTTTTCCATTATACGGAATGCAAAGAGATGCTTTTATGTATCTGCTTGGTGAATTAAATAGAAAAATAGGACACTATCAAGATGCATTATTATGGTTTTCAAAGACCATCGTTAGCGTTAATTCTTCACATAAAATTAAAGAACTAGCTCGCATTGGAAGAGATTTGATTAAAAATCAAACTCTTTAGAAATATATTTTTTACTTAACTAGGGGGAATATGTAATGAAATTTTTTAAAAATAATACAACAAACACAACCATAACTCCTGAAATTTCCAAAACCGAAAACATTAACAAAGAAACTATAAATCAAGAATTAAATAACAATTTAAGAGATTTACAAAATAAAGCTGATAGAATAGATAACTCTCTTAAAGATATTACCACTACAGCATCTTCATTAATATCTTCTACACAATCTCAAAATAGTGAGTTACATAACACTAGCAATATGTTATCTAGCTTTCGTTCAAACATGGAAAATTTAGCAATTGATATTACAAATGTTCATATTAAAGTATTAGATACAGATAAATTAGCTGATAACGGCTTAAATACTATTGGCAACTTAGATACATCATTAACTGACCTTGAGGAGGCATTTACCGTATCTACTTCAACTGTAAATGCATTAGTGTCAAAGTTAGAATCTGTAAACACTATAACTGATTCTATAAGTCAAATAGCAAGCCAAACTAATCTTTTATCACTAAATGCTGCAATAGAAGCTGCTAGAGCTGGTGAAGCTGGTAAAGGTTTCTCTGTTGTTGCCGGCGAAGTTAGAAAACTTGCTGAAAATTCAAAACTTGCTGTACAAAGCATAACTAGTATCCTTGAAGAAATTAAAGTAGATATTTTGAAGGCCTCTAATGCAATGAATTCTGGTAATTCAGCATTAACAACTCAACATAATTCTTTACAAGAAGCAAAATGCAGTTTTTCAGACATAAAAACATCTATCGAAGAAGCAACCGAAGAGATTAATACTTGTATAGATCACTTAACTGCTGCCTCTCAAGAAAAAGATACTGTAATTTCTTCAGTTGATAATATGTTTACTATTTTTGAAGAAAGTGAAAATTTATCAAAAGAAATTGCTTCACACATTCATGCCCAAGAAAATGCTATTGAAAATATTAGTGATTCCATAAGAAAATTACTGTAGATACCCAACTGTGGACTTAGACTTATGCATTAACCTACCGAAAGGCAGTGGAATCTGTTGTTTCGGGATGCTATAGAATATAGCTGTGGATTTCTACCAGTAGAAGTTGCACCATTTAAACTTGCTCCTAAGGCAAGCTTATGACAAGTTTAAATGGTACAACTTCTACTGAAGAAATGCCTACAGCCATATTCTAAATGCACCCTGCACAAAAGATTCCACTGCCTTTCTAGTGTGGTATATATTTCAATGTATAAATCTAATTAATATTTTGGATATCTGTATGGATACATAATTATATCCATTCATTTCCTTATGCACAAAACATAATAAAAACATCTCTTTCAGACTTATCAGATGAATATATTTGTTAAATCTTATGTTGATATATCAACACAAATAACTTAGATAAATATGTGTGAAATAGGCCTTTAAAAATGAGCTGTCGAAGGTTCTTAATAGGTGGTTGTTCCACTTTAGCTTGTCACATTGAATAATGGGAGCATGCTAAAGTGGAACAACCACCTATTTAGAACCTTCCAGCGCAATTTTCATAGTCCTATGGAACACATATTTATCTAAGTTCGGTTGATTACCACATAAGTCTAAATCCAATTTGGGTTAACTATAATATTCTCTTCGGGTTAAAATCTAGATAATCTGCTGATGATAATATATATTCTACTCCATCTAAATATCCATTTAATACTTTCCCTGATAAAACTGGTCCATGCAAGTGTCCGTATATAACCTTTTCTACATTATATTCTTTTATTATTTTTGTAAATTCTGATTCTTCAATTTTATCATTTACTGGTGGATAATGAAGCATAACTATTATTCTTTCAAATTTATTTCTTTTCGCTGCATCTAAAGAAAGTTTTAGTCTGATTTGCTCCCTACTATATATTTTCGCATCTTTCTCACTATATTTATCGCTACTAGGGCATATCCAGCCTCTGGTACCACATATAGCATAATCATTATAAGTATAAAAATTATTTTGAACAAATTTAGTATTTTCATACATCTGATTTAGCTTTGAAATACTTCCCCACCAATAATCATGATTACCCTTACTAATAATCTTCCTACCTGGCAATTCATTTATCCAATCTAAATCATATTTACTATCTTGTTCCCTCAATGACCAAGATATATCTCCAGCTATGAGCACCATATCTTCTTCAGTTATTTTGCTAAGCCAATTTTCTTTTATTTTATCACAATGACCTTTCCACTTATCGCCAAAAATATCCATTGGTTTTTCAACATTAAAGCCTAAGTGTAAGTCTGAGATAGTATACAGTGCCACTTAATCCTCACCTTTCTGTTATCTTTAAATACATAAAAAGCAAACATTTATGTACGTGTCTTATGCCTATTATCTCTTCTTATCTAAATCTGTAATAAATGCTATTACATGCGCTACTGCTTCATACAATTCTGTAGGAATTTCATCTCCAACATCTACATTACACAACAAATCAGTTAGTTCTTTATTATAAACTATTGGCACATCATTTTCCGTTGCTTTTTCTATTATCTTATCTGCAATATGCCCCATTCCTGCTGCTGTAACTATTGGAGCATCACTATTAAATTCATATTTTAATGCTGCTGCCCTTTTCCTCTGATTCATATTTTGTACACCCCCTTTTTTCAGTTAACAGTGCACAATTAACAGTTATGGATAAAAAACTCCTTCTGAGTTTCTTAAAATATTTTTTTAAAACCCTTTGGGTTTTGTTCTTTAAATCTTAACTCTTAACTCTTAACTCTTAACTCTTAACTCAATATATTATACCTTAATATCAATAGCAGAAATAGTTAAATCATTAAAGAAACTTCTACAGTTTACCAAATCTACTGGTTTATCTTTAGTTGACACATGCACATTAACAAATAACCCCAGTGTAGCTAATCCATCTGCTAATTTCTGCTTATTTTTATTTATAGTGGATGCAAAGTCACTCTCACATTTTAAGTTTACATCAATTCTATTATCTCTAATAGTTAAATATCCATCAACTTCTCCTAAGTGTGCAGTCTTAACACTAACAATCATCTTAGCATTAGTTGTATCAATTTTTTTACCGTCTTTCCTATTATCTTTAATTATAAGTTTACATGGATACTCTTGTAAATTTGCCGTTATAGGCATATTTAAATAATAGTATTCATTACTAACAGAATTAAATACTTTAATATCACTAATGTTTGTTTTTATTAAATTCATTATTTTATCATATCCATCTTCTTTTAATTCTGTCTTATCTATTATTTCCTTAACTATATCTCTTATATTATTAATTTTATCCTTCATTTCAGCTTTTATTTCATCTTTACCACCTAATGTAGTTCTAAGCACTGTATCGTCAGTCTCTAGCTCCCCCATACTTTGCTTAATCTCAACTGTATCTTTCATATCATTAGTTGACACTTCTTTAGGTTGAATATTACTTTTATCATTTAATATATTTTCTTGCTTATCATCTTTTCCTTGAATTTTATTATTTAATAACTCACTAAATGTTTTAAATTCATTATCTGTAAGTTTAACTTGCCTGCCTTCAATATTACTTAATAATTCTTCTAATTTTGATTTATTGGATGATTCTATAAGCTTTTCTGCTTGAGTTTTAGGTGCATCACTTTTTACTATGTCATCCCCCATAGTATCTTTAATTAATTTCACAATTTCTTTATTATCCAATTTTTCAATTAAAGAAGGTGATAGATTTATTTTTTCAATATTAGAATCACTAACTCCACTATTAGCATTTTTTTGAATTATATTTAATTCACTATCTTCACTTCCCGCTAATGTTTTTAATATATCTAATATATTTATTTTTTTTGTTAATGGATCATTTTCATTATAAATTTTTGAAGCTAACGCTGTTGATGTATCTAAAATATTTCTAGATACTTCCGGTTCTTTATTTATTAACTTATTATTTATAAAATTATCAAAAACTTTATTATCTGAAGTTTTCTCTGAAAACTCTAAAGAATTTAAAGAATCATTTAATTTTGTGAGAATCTGCTCTATTGATACGTTACCCTTAAATAATTTATTAAAACTATTTATACTTTCTTCTGAAAAATCCAAGTTATTTTCTACAAACGCAAGTATATCATCTGATGTCATATTTTTAAATTCATTAAAAAATTTAGTTAACATTTCTTTAGTAGCTTGACCTTCTGTGCTGTCAGCTGATATTCCTTTACTTTGCAAATACGTTTGAATAAATGCATCTATCTCTTTGGGATTTGCACTTACCCTTCCATTAAACTGAATCAATCCCTTGATTTGATTAATATTATCCCTAGTTAAAGGTATATTATGTTTAACCATATTCTTCAAAACATCAATATCATCTTTAGAAAGTCCTTCTTTATCAATTATGTCTTGAAAACTCTCATCTTTATCTATTTCTTCATCCGTAGTATTTTGAACTAATTTTAATTTTAACTTCCCATTTTCAAATCCATCTACTTGAAATTTCGCTAATTTTACATTATCTAAATTAACATTACTATCAAGTTCCGCATTAAATTGCCATCCATCCGCAAGCTTTATAGTAATATCATTTCCTTGTCCCTTTTCAACTACTCTTCCTGCAAAACGTTCCCCTACTTGAAAAGTCAATTTACTAGAAACTTTCTTTGTATTTACATTATATGCATTCCCTACATTCCAAACTCCTGGCATATCATTTTCTCCCCCCACCAATTAATACTTTAGAGACCCGAAAGAAAATAACAAGTCAAAGATTCTGAGGATATTTTGCGCTAGGCAAAGAACCATAACCCACGCATAGTGCGCTATGTAAGGGTTATAGTAATGAAGCATAGCACAAAACAGACCAGAATCTGATTGGTTATTTTTTTGAAGATCCCTTAGACATACGAAAGAAAATATTAAGTCCCTGATGGATGTCTATTTCCATTTGATAAGGAAATGCGTTTATCAAATAGTATGCTATTAGATAAACATATGACTTATTATTTTTTTAATATGCCTTAACGCTAATTCTAATATACTTATCGTATAATTAATGTATAAATTAACTAAATTCTATTGCTAATTTCACCTAGGCACATGAAAATAAATAACAAGTCCAAAGTTGCCATGAATATTTTTCATCAGGCAAGAAGGTGAATTGCCCTCATAGCGGGCCTATTAGGTCAATTTGCCGACGTAGGATGATGGGAAATAGGCTGGCAAAAGGACTTGTTATTTATTTGATTGTGCCCTATATTCACATTGCTATTAAATACAAGTATTTCATCAAATCCCATCTTTACAATACTCATTTTATTAGAATAATAGATTGTTTTATTATAACTCTATATTCAGATAAACATTTCTTATCCTTAGTGTACTATAAATAGTGCAGAAATTGAATGTATAAAAAAATTTTTAACTTATTCTCGTACAATATATTATTACGTTAAAATATTATTATGAATTTATTACAATTACTTGTATTCCTTAATCTCTTCCTCCCCATTTAATACTCTAATTGCCCCTTGCGCCAATGCAAGCATTTCATCTTCACCTGGATAAACTATTATAGGAGCTATAAAAGCTACCTTTTCCTTAAGAAAGTTTATCATTGGTTTTGCATAAGCCATACCTCCAGTTAAGATTATAACATCTACCTGGCCATTAAGGACTGCTGCTGCTGCACCTATCTCTTTTGCAACTTGATATCCCATGGCATCATAAATTAGCTTTGCTTTTGGATTTCCTTCCAATGAAGCATTTTCTACAATTCTTGCATCATTTGTATTGAAATAAGCTACAAATCCACCTTTTCCTGTAATTTTTTTAAGAATTTCTTCTAGCGTATATTTTCCACTAAAACACATTCTGGCCAAATCCCCGGCTGGAACTCCTCCACTTCTTTCTGGCGAAAAAGCTCCATCCCCATCAAGAGCATTATTTACATCAATTATCTTTCCTTTTTGGTGTGCCCCTACGGAAACTCCACCTCCCATATGGGCTACTATTACATTCACATCTTCATAATTTAAACAAAATTCTTGTGCATATCTTTTAGCTACAGCTTTTTGATTTAAAGCATGAAAAATACTTTTTCTAGGCAATTCTGGAATACCTGATAATCTTGCTATCTCCTCCATTTCATCAACAACCACTGGGTCTACAATAAAAGCAGGTTTACCAATAGAATTAGCGATTTCTTTTGCTATTATAGCACCAAGATTAGATGCATGCTCCCCTTGTACACTCTCTTTCAAATCTTGTAACATTGCATCATTTACATTATAAGTTCCACTAAGTATAGGTTTTAAAAGCCCCCCTCTACCAACTATTGCATCAAGTTCTTTTATGTGCATATTATTGTCTTGTAATACTTTTAATATAATTTGTGTTCGAAAGTCCTTTTGATCTAATATATGTTCATATTTACCTATTTCTTCTGACGAATGCCTTAGGGTTTCTCCAAATATTTCTTTTTCATCTTCATATACAGATATTTTAGTTGATGTAGAACCTGGGTTTATTATTAATAATTTATAACTCATATTTTATCCTCCTTATATTTCTATTTTTAATATTCCCATATTATTGGAATATTAAACTTTATTTTTTGATTGCTCATTAATGCTATAGCAGAAAAGTTCCAATAGCAAATAACCGTACACCAATTGAATTTAGGTGTACGGTTAAAAACATGATAACTTTTTTTAAATTTCTACTTATTACTTGGTTCAGTTAATTTTTATTTTTAATATTTTATATCATAATTTACGAATTTCTGAGTGCAATACTAATATTGTCAGGAGATGATATTTATGAACATGCAATTAGCTCCACATGAAGCTATTGAAGTTAGAACTCTAATATTGCTCTAACTTTTTATCACTACATCCCCTTTATAAAACTATCCAGCTAACCGTGTTAGTAATATTACATTTTCACTTTTAAATAGATTAATCTCTCCCTTTAGGAGCATAACTTGAGTTTTTTCTATTTTAAATTTGTGTTTTGATATTAAATAATTGCAAATTTCTTTATTGTAAGTATTGCAATCAATTGATATACTTTCATATTTAATATTCTGAGCATAATTTGCGCAAAAATTTATAATAGAATCTATGGCCTTCCTATAGTCTACATTACTGTTTATAATAGCTAATTTAATTTGAAAATTTTTCTGTAAATCCTCTCTTATGGATTTCATATAGCATATTGCAATTCCTTGAATTTTATTTTGAAATTCTAAAGTAAAAATAGTTCCAAATCCATGATTCTTTATTAGGTATAACTCCGATGCTAAATCAAAATTATTGAATGTTTTATTTGATATAGATTTTAGATTTTCTTTAATTAATAAATAATTTTTCTCATCGCTTATATCTATCTCATTAACATTATATTGATTTACGTGTGATACTATTATTGGACTTGAGAAATCAATCTGCTTTTTCAAATTCAATGAAAGCTTAAGCGGTGTAAAGCCAAGATTCATATAAAAACCAACATTATATTGAGATTCAGGCATAGTATAAAGCCCTATAGTTAATACTTTATAATCCTCTGCTAAAATTTTTATTGTATGATTAATTAATTCTCTTCCAATTCCTTTACTTTGATATTCTGGATGCACTCCCAAAGGTCCAAACCATGCAAAAGAACCCCAAATATGTATAAAATTAAATCCTACAACCTTATTGTTTACTTCATATACAATACTTGAATTGTTCCCAGCCTTAATGTATCCTATTATTCCTTCATTTGTCCTTTTAGCATTAGCTTTAAAGCATAATTTGTCTATTTCTTTTATCTCTTCAACATCTTTTAACTGCATAGTTCTTATCATCTAAATCTCTCCTATAAGTTAAATTCTTTAAATCTTTTATATAATGAATTCTTTAAATCCACTTGAATACTTAGTTGGAATAAATTCTATTATTTCATATTTCGCAATGTCATTTTTATAAAAAGGATCCTCCTTAATTATTAAATTTACTTCCTCTTCATCCTTTCCATTACATAATATTATTCCTCCAGTTCTTGGTTCTTGCCTTCCTGAACATATGAATTTATTAATAGCATAATATTTTTCAAGAAAAACTACATGCTCATTTAAATGCCTCATAACCTCATCTAGTGACTTTTGATATTTTAAAATTACTACAAACATAAAATTGTCCTCCTAAAATAAATTTATGGTACAATTAAATTGTAAATTAGCAGAAAAGACTATGCAATGTTGAAAAATATAGATTGTACTAGTACAAGAGGTAAGAAATGAGTAAATATCAGGACATAGTGACTTTTATTAATCATGAAATAGAAAATCAACATATACAACATGGTGAAAAAATGCCTACCATAAGAGATTTGTCTAAAAGATTCAAGTGTAGTAAGCAAACAGTCGTACATGCTTATGAAATTCTTCAAAAAGCTCATTTAGTTTATTCAATCCCACAAAGCGGATATTATTTGGTTGACACTAAAGAACTTTACGCACACAAGGAAAATAAAATAATTGATCTTTCTGCCGGCTCTCCAGATGAGAGTATATTGCAATATGAAGGTTTTCAGCACTGTTTAAACCAAGCAATAGATATATATAAGACCACTCTTTTTAATTATTCTTCCCCAAAAGGTCTTCCTGAGTTAATATGTACTTTAAAAAAGCATTTTGAAGACTATCAAATTTTCTGTTCTATCGATAACATATATATAACTTCTGGCTCGCAACAAGCTATAAATATACTTTGCAGTATGCCTTTTCCCAATGGAAAAAGTAATGTGCTTGTAGAACAGCCGACTTATCATGGCACTTTAAAAGCTTTAGAAACTACAAGAACTCCTGTAATAGGTATTAAAAGAAAGTTTGATGGAATAGATTTTAAAGAACTTGAAAAGAAATTTGCTTATGGAAATATAAAATGCTTTTATACAATTCCACGCTTTAGTAATCCTCTTGGAATAAGCTATGATAGCAATGAGAAAAAACAAATTATAAAATTAGCTGAAAAATATGATGTATATATAATCGAAGATGATTATCTTGCTGATTTAGAAATCAAAAACAATTCTTATCCTATGTATTATACTGATGTCTCAGATAGAGTCATTTATATAAAAAGTTTTTCAAAAATCCTGCTTCCAGGCCTTAGAATTGGCGCTGTTATACTACCTAAAGTTTTAAGAAATACCTTTGAAGAATATAAAAAATGGATGGATTTAAACACCTCTGTTTTATCTCAGGGAGCCTTAGACATTTATATAAAAAGTGGACTGTTTAATGCAAATAAAAACCATATAAAAAGAATATACACTGACAGAATGTCTGCACTGAAGCAAGCATCAAGTCAAATTGAAATTTCTCAAATAAAATGGCACATACCCGATACTGGATTTTATGCATGTATTGAATTTTTGGATAAATTCAATATAACTTGGTTAATTAAAGAATGTAATAAGAAAGATATCCTCATTGAAGATATGAGCGATCATTACTTAAAAGATTATTTTAATAATGACATTTTAATAGTAAGTATTGGGAATTGCAAAACATCAGATGTAAGAAATGGAATTCTAGATATGTTAAAATTAATTCAAAGTTATTATAAATAACACATTATATCTCATGTAGCAAATAGTTCTTTTGAATCTAGATAATTTGATATTCGCAATAACTAACCTTAATTATATTTCTACAGTAGAAATAAGCAACATGTTGTGTGGAGCGTTTCATTGAAATTTTGATGTTAATGATTCTTGACTAGAAGTTGTTCCAAAATGCTAGTTCAAAACTTGTTTTTGAAGCCAGCATTTTGGGTACAACTTCTAGTCTTAGAATCATCAATCAAAATTTTTAGAAACCGTAACACAACATGTTGCTTATTTCGGTGAGTAATCACATAACTCTAGAGTGCATATTGTATACACTATTTAACTTCTATTTTATTGTAATTCTTCTTACCTCTTTTAATTAAAGCAGCACCATCTTGAAAATCTTCTTTATTTAAAGTTCTAGTTACATCTTCAACCTTAACTCCATTGATAGATAATCCTCCCTGTTCAACCAATCTTCTACCTTCTTTTTTAGAAGGAACAATCTTAGTGCTTGCCATAATATCTAAAATTGGTAATCCAATTTCTTCTCTAGTTATCGTAACAGTTGGCACATTTGACATATCAGCTCCGCCAGCAAATAGGGCAGTTGCTGCTTCTTCTGCTTTTTTAGCTTCTTCTTCTCCATGAACCAACTTAGTTATTTCATAAGCAAGCACTTTCTTAGCGTTGTTTATTTCTGCACCTTCTAAGCTTCCCAATCTTCTTACTTCATCCATTGGCACAAATGTTAATAATGCTAAGCACTTTTCAACATCTGCATCATCTACATTTCTCCAATATTGATAGAAATCATATGGTGAAGTTTTTTCTGGATTAAGCCATAATGCTCCACCAACAGTTTTACCCATCTTTTGACCTTGGCTGTTAGTTAATAATGTACAAGTCATAGCCATAGCTTCACCTTGAGCTTTTCTTCTTACAAGTTCAACTCCAGCTATCATATTAGACCATTGATCATCTCCACCAAGCTGCATCTTACAGTTATATTTTTGATTTAATTCATAGAAATCATAGCCTTGCATTAACATATAGTTAAATTCTAAGAAAGATAATCCTTTTTCTAATCTTTGCTTAAAACATTCAGCTGTTAACATTCTGTTTACTGAAAAATGGACTCCTACTTCTCTTAAGAAATCAACGTAATTAAGATTTAATAACCAATCAGCATTGTTTACCAATAAAGCCTTGTCATCTGAAAAATCTATAAACCTTTCCATTTGTTTCTTAATAGAATCAACATTATGCTGAATATCTTCTTTTGTAAGCATTTTTCTCATATCAGTCTTACCACTTGGATCTCCAACCATAGCTGTTCCACCACCAATTAAAGCTATTGGTCTATGTCCTGCTTTTTGCATATGTGCCATAAACATCATGGCTATAAAATGTCCTACATGTAAACTATCTGCTGTTGGGTCAAAGCCTATATAAAAAGTTATCTTTTCATTTTCTAATAACTTTCTTGTTTCTTCTTCATGCGTAAATTGTTTTATGTATCCTCTTTCTAATAGCTCATCTAATACACTTGCCATTATAGTACCTCCTAAAAATCTTCTTATTTAAAATAAATTATAGTAATAAACGAATACTTCAAAGTAAACTTCGAATTTAATAACTTTATAGTATTTAAATCACTTATTATAGTATATCCTCAACCTTAAGTTTTGGCAATAATTCATACATACTAAGCCTATAATAAAGGATTATAAAATTATATTTTCTTACATAATTTATCATGAATTTATTTGACAAGTTCAAAAAAGAGCCACCATCGAATAACTAAAAAATCATTCTCTGGCGACTCCTTATTCTTGGTAATATTATCAAATCGATTACTAAAAACAATCTTTTTCTGCAACATTGTTTTCTAATAATTGAATTTTAGCAAACTTAAAATAATATTAAACTTTATTCTAGAATTCCTTTTTCCCACTTACCATTTTGTAAATCTGAAGCAATCTCTCTATATTTATCATCTGGCAAGTTATGCATTAAACCTACTACAATAGCAGCTATGACTAATGCAATCGCTGGATATAATGTCATTGCACCTTTAATTCCTAATAAAGTTGTAGCACTTTGCTGAGCATTCGCAATATATCCAGTCATACCTAATACTCCTGCACTAACAAGAGCAGCTATAGATTGAGCAATTTTTCTTGAGAAGTTAAATGCAGCATAAGTTATCCCTTCTTTTCTTATTCCAGTATGCCAATGACCATAGTCTATAGCATCTGATACGAATGCCCAAGTAACTCCATTTGGAATTGCTAAAGCTACATATCCAACTGTGACAAGAACTGTGAAAGTAGTAGGATTTGTTGGTATTATAAAATTTAACCCGTTAGCAATAATTCCAATTAACAATCCCACCATTGCAGTTTTCTTCTTACCAAATTTCTTTACTAAAAACGGAATTGCAAATATACCGATTACAGAACATCCAATCATTATACCATTTACTTTGGGTTGAAGATGAATATCTCCTAAGTTATATTGACAGAAGAAAATCATCATTTGGTTATTTGTATTCATCGCTGATATTGTAAATAATTGCATAAGAATTAAGCATAATAACGGTCTATTTGTAAATACAACTCTCAAATAATCTTTAGCAGTAGCTTTTTCCGACTTACCTTCTCTGTTAATTACTACATGCTCTTTAGTATTTTTAAAACAAATAAAGAATGAAATCACTCCTATAAGTGCCATAATTGCAGCTGCAACTGGATAACCAATTCTAGGATTTGTAAACATAATTAGAATAGGTACAAAAGCTACACCTGTTATTAATTGCGCTCCCAATGAGCCTGCTTGTCTAAATGTAGCCAGTTGACTTCTTTCTTCTACATCTCTTGTCATAACAGATGCCAATGATCCATAAGGAACATTAGTAAATGAGTAAATGAGGCCCCAAGCCATATATGCCACATAACCATATATAATCTTAGTTGAAGGTGATACATCTGGCATCATAAATGTGACTACTGTAAGTATAGCAAGAATTATACTTGAAATCATCATTACCGGTCTAAACTTACCAGATTTACTTGCTTTTCTACGGTCTATTGTTGAACCCGCTATTGGATCCATAAATGCATCAAATATTTTAGTAATTGAAAAAATACCTGCAACTGCAACTGCGCTTATACCGCATGCGTCAATGAAAAACTTTGTAAGGTATGATTGTCCTAAATCAAACATAAAACCATTACCAAAATCTCCAAAACCATATGATATTTTTTCTTTTAAACTTAACTTAACATCTCCAGTTTTTGTCACTTTGTTACTAATTTCATTATTATTTTCTAAATGTGCCATATTCTCTTCCTCCACTTGTTATTTATTTTCATCTTTAGAATTCTAGTGTTTATAAATTACTTTTTATTTTTTTGATCGTGTATAATATCAGTGAATCT
Source organism: Clostridium sp. (assembly GCA_031292145.1). GTDB lineage: Bacteria > Bacillota > Clostridia > Clostridiales > Clostridiaceae > Clostridium. The sequence goes on from JARLHR010000120.1 coordinate 98,620, forward strand.
AAATATTGTTTAACATTGTCATAAAATTTGAATTTTTACTTAGTTATCGTTTTCACGAAGTATGATATATAGTATGACTCCTTAATTTTATTCTATACAAATTATAGGAATCCCCTAAAGACTTTTTATTCTTTTATAACTATGATGGTTATTCTTTTTATAACTATGATGGTTATTCTTTTTATAACAATAATGTTCACGTTAACAATTCGTTGCAACTCTTAATTAACATTCATTACTTATATTTATTATAATTCTAAATATCGAATTACGCAACACTTTTTCGTTAACGTTAACAAAAAAATAATGGTAATAGTTCCAAGACTAATTAATAACCTATCTCTAGTTTTTATAGCGCTGGATCCCCCCTACCATACAGTGATAATAGGGGGGCTAAATACTATCATTATCTTTTTCCCCTTACTCCGAAACGAAGTTAATTCTACCAATATCTAAATTCATAGGTATTTATTTATATTTGATTTAAATTTTTAATTGAATTGCCCATTGACAGTTCTGACTCTATATATATTTTTTTATCAATTATATCTTTATTATTTATTAATTTAAATAACAACTCAATCCCCAATTTTGATATTTCGCCAATAGGTCTTATAATAGTAGTTATACTGGGATTTATAAATTTTCCAATCTCATTTCCATCAAACCCCAAAATAGAAATATCATCTGGTACTTTTAATCCATGTTCTACAATAGCTTTAATGGCACCCGTTGCCATTTCATCATTGAAAGCAAAAATAGCCGAAAAGCTGTCTTTTCCCTCCATAATTTCTTTAGCTTTTAGATAACCACTTTTTACGCTAAAATCCCCATTTAATATTAAATTCTTATTTAATTTAATATTATAATTTTTGAAAGCTTCTAAATATCCTTCTCTCCTCATTTTAGTTGAGTCGAAATTTTTAGCTCCTTCAATTATCGCAATGTTCTTGTGGCCGTTTTTTATTAATTGTTCTACACCCTTATAAGTTCCAATTTTTTCATCTGTATATACGTTTATAACTTCATGACTTACTTTTCTATTTATAACTACAATAGGTATTTTCTTTTCTAAAATTTCTTTTATAAAGCCATCATCATCCTTTTTCTGACTTAGAACTAGTATTCCATCATAATTTTTGGGACTTATTGTACTTTCCCTATGCATATCTATTCCTTTAACGATAGCATTATACTTTTTGTCCATATTTCTATACACATTATTTATAACAGTCTGAAATACAAAAGGTGAAGTTCCATTATCTATAGTTGAAAAAAATACTCCTATGTTATAAGCTTTATCTATTCTCAAACTTCTAGCATTCATATTAGGAATATAATTTAATTCCTTAGCTACCTTAAGTATTTCTTGCTTAGTTTTTTCATTAACATATTTATAACCTGTTAATGCTCTAGAAACAGTTGAATGAGATATATTAAGAATTCTTGCAATGTCCTTAATAGTAACAGTCATTTTTTCCTCCATAAGTGCATTTTAGCATTTGTTTTTTAATGATTATTATAATGGTATTTTCTTTTTTGTTATGAATTATTTTAATTATAACCCATACTTAATTTTCTTAAAACAAAAATAACTAGGATTCCTTCTGGAAATTATCCCACAAAATATTAAAAAAGGGTATCATAACTACTAAAAATAGTTTGCCTCCCCCTTTCCCTTTATATAATTAGGTATTATAGTTATTATTTATCACCTACACCTGGTAATATCACTTTAAAGTTATGCTCCACACTAGAATTAATAAACTTAACCTTGTTTTTTCCTTTAAATGAATCTTTAATAATTGTAAATCCTCTTCCACTGTTTAAAAATCTCTTTTTTTCATCCAATGTAATTAATTTCTCATAAAGCCAAATATTCCTTTTATTATAATTAACTATTTCCCCTTTAGTATTTTTATTTATAAATTCACCAGGACTCGAAATTACAATCTTATTTTCATCCATGATTACTTCAATTATCTTATTTAAATCAAAATATTCTCTATATAATACTGCATTTTTAACTGCTTCAATCACTGCTTGTATAGGATAATCCTTAGGTAAAATTTCTGTTATCTTCTCTTCTGCTTCATCAATCATAGACAAAAGATCACCTTGGATTATGTGTATTTCTTCATTAATATGATTTAATTTATTAATAATCTTTATCATATTGTTTGGAATGTATAGATAATTTTTATCTGAAAATACAAGCAATCCACCATAAGTGCAGTTAAGTGGTGATTCTTCTTTATGCTCAAAAGCTATTCCTGCACTTAATAGCAAAAACTTTCTATTTTCTTCATTAACCTCTATGCCTTTTTTATTAAAATACTTATTAACTAATTCCATATTTAATATATCAATACTACTTCTAATAAGCGGGCAGGTTTCAATTGTTAGACTTAAATTTTCTTCAAATAAAGCTATAAGTTCTTGCTTTCTCATTATATCTGTTGTCGATCCTCTTCTAATATAAAAAGCACCATTTTCCCTAACTTGATAAGGCTTTTGACCGCCATCATAAATGGATATAACACCTATTTTTTTATTTTGAATACCGATAAAATCTACTTTTATTGGTATTGGTGGTTCACATCTTGTTGCTACTATTTGCTGTATTTGTTCTTCTTGGAATATATCATTTTCTTCTATTCCTATAATTTCTTTAGTTTTATCTTCAATGCCAACAATTATATATCCTCTCCCACCGTTTGAATTAGCTATTGCACATATATCCTTAGTTAATTCTTTTTTTCCGGTTTCATAGTAGAGTTCTAATTTTAACTTAAAATCTAATTTAATTCCTTCATCTTTTCTTATCAGAGATAGTAATTTTTTACTATCCATAATACATTCCTCCCCAAAATCACAATTACTTTAGGCACATGAAAATAAATAACAAGTCCAAAGTTGCCATGATTATTTTTCATCAGACAAGGAGACAAATTGCCCTCATAGCGGGCCTATTAGGTCAATTTGCCGACGCAGTATGATGGAAAATAGGCACATTAGAAAAGAGCAGCTATGCTGCAATACGGAACTTTTCTGGCAAATGGACTTGTTATTTATTTGATTGTGCCTTAAATAATAAAAAAAGCATTCTTATTAAAATAAGCTTGCTTTATATAATTATAGGCTAAATATATGTCCACTCAGCACTTTATCTTTTCCGCTTTTTTTAGCTTTATATAACAACTTATCTGCTTTACTGATAAGTTCATTTAAATCCATACCATTTAAAGGGAAAAATGAAATTCCAAAGCTAGCTGTTACTGACTTATATTCACCGTTAAAATCTACTTTTTCTTCCTTAAGCGTTTTTCTTATAGCTTCAACTTTATCATAAACCTTTTCTTCATCTATATAGTCTGCTATATATAAAATAAATTCTTCCCCACCATATCTAGCCAAAATATCATCATAACCTATACCACTTTTGACAACCTTTGCAGTAGTTATTAATATTCTATCCCCAAATTGATGCCCATAAGTATCATTTATCTTTTTAAAATCATCTATATCTATCATTACTATAGCAAATTTATCTTTCAGTTTTTCTTTTCCATTTTTTTCTAAATGTTCAAAGAAATATTTCCTGTTATATATGTCAAGCAGTGAATCTCTTTGATTTATTTTCTCTAATTGTTTATATAGCATTGAATTTTCTATTGCTATTGCAATTTGATTTGCTATAGACCTAAGAAATATTTTTAATTCCATTGTCATAAATTTATAAAGATTATGTTCTACAACTATATAGCCAATAAATTTATCTCTTAGTTTAATTGGTGAACCCATAATTGAATGTATCTCTGTTTTATGCTGCCCTGTCTGCTTCAAAACTTTCTCAGAATTAATTAAAAACTCTTCTCCCTTATTAATATGTACATATTCTTTATCTGTTAAATTTATACTCATATTTTCAATATTACTAGCTTTAATAATTAATTCACCATTTTCAATTAAAAATATAGTTGAATAAGTAACTCCTAATATTCCAACTATCATGTCATTAATCATTGACATTAAGTTATCACTGCTAAAAAAAGTATTAATATATTTACTCACTTCAATTATATTAGATAATGAATCTATGCTCTTCTCTAATTTGATATTTTTTTCATTTAGTTCCTGAATATGTTGTTCGGAAAACTTTTGATAAGATTCATACTCCATTTTTAATGAATTATATAGTTTCTCAAAATCTTGCACGTGTTCACACCATCCTCTAATCATAAATACTTCATGATTAATTAAAACTTCTATTTCCGACTATATTTATACTTAATATAATTATAATACAATTATTCAGATAATTGAACACAATTATTTCCTCCTTCTTATAAAGTTTATACTTTATTTCAAATCTAAAGCTATTTCTAATGAATTTGATTTTTAATTTAGGATAAACTAATAAGACAAAATTTATTTTTACTAAGGAGATACAGCAATGAGATTTGTACAATGGTTTTTAAGCATATTTATTTTTTTATTGATTTGCATAATATTTATACAATTCGGTAACTCAGTACTAAATATAGTATTATTAACTTCACTAATTATCTTTGGTATAAAATTTATAATTCAAAGGTATATTAATCATTATTAATTTTCAAAGAAAATCCGTTTTTAGATTTTCATAATGGTTAATTTAAAATTTCATAATCCTGAGAAATCCTAAAAAGTATTTACTTCTTAGGATTTCTGGCTTTAGGTACATGAAAAAAAATAACAAGTCCAATCGGCTAGCAGATGGACTTATTATTTTTTTAATGTACCTTAATTGCTTCCAATTATACTTTTATAAATATCATCCACATATTTAAAATTATCTTCTAAACTATAATTTTCTTCCACAAATTTTCTTGCAGCCAGTCCCATAGTTGTTCTTAGTTTTTTATCTTTAACTAGAATCCCTATTTTTTCTGCTAAATCTTCTACTGAATTTTTTTTAGCAACCAAACTAGTTACATTGGGATTAGTTGATTCCATAAGTCCACCTACATCTGTTACAACTACTGGAGTTCCACAAGCTTCCGCTTCCACTGCTGCCACTCCAAAACTTTCACTATCAAGTGTTGAAGGAAAAACTGCCAAATCAAAATTTTGAAATTCTTTTACTACATCATTAGGTTTTATAAAACCTAAAAAACTAACATCATCATCTATACCAAGTTCTGTACTTAACTCTCTCAAGTACTCTTCTTGGCTCCCTCTTCCACCAATTCTAAGTTTAAGGTGTAAGTCTTTATTCTTCTCTTTAACTTCTTTAAATGCTTTAATTAAGTATTGTATTCCATACTTTTCTTCTAAAGTTTTAATCGTTCCTATAACAATTTCTTCTTTTTCAGTTTTATTAGGAATAAATTTATTAATATCAACTCCAAAAGGGGTCACTTGTATAGATTTATTGGTATATTTTTGAGTTTCTATTTTCATAACATTACTTGTTGATAAAATGTAATCTGCTTTTTTCAAATTGTATTTTATTGTGAATTTATGTATCGGTGATTTTATTGGGAAGTCATAAACATCACTCCCCCATACCGAAATCACATATGGATGATAATTTGCTATAGCACCTAATAATCCATAACTACTAGCATAATGTGCATGAAGTATATCTGGGTTAATTTCTTTAATCAATGCTCTAACCCTATTTATTTTTTTTAAATATTCTAATTTGCTCTTATCAGAAGTTTTCTTCATTACATTATCTTGTACATCCAAAGAGTAAACTTTAACACCTTCATATTCACCTTTTCCAAGAGATATGACATGAACATCATATCCCTTATGTACAAAATAATTCAACCATTTATGGGTATGAGCACTATTAATATCCGCTAAATAGCATATTTTCATAAAACCTATGCCTCCATAATCTACTGCACCCCAAGAGGGTTACACAATGAAAATTAAATTTATGATTATTATTTCTAGTTTTATATTAACGAAAGTGAGTATTTATATTAGCGACAAATGAAAAGTGACAAGTTATGAATGAAATCTTCAATGAAGATCTCATTTATAACTTATAACTTGTCACTGAACTAAAAGTTTTCCCAAGGTTTTGTATTTAAATAATCTATAAATTCCCCTCTTAGTTCTTCTTTCTTTAACGCAAATTCTATAGTTGCTTGTAAAAAACCTAATTTATCACCCACGTCATATCTTTTACCTTCAAAATTATAAGCATACATGGCTTCCTTGGAAATTAAAGTCTTTAATGCATCTGTTAATTGAATTTCGCCACCTTTTCCCGGACTGGTATTTTCCAATATATTAAATATTTCTGGTGTTATAATATATCTTCCTAGTATTGCCACATTGCTAGGTGCTTCTTCTGCAGAAGGTTTTTCAACTAAATCCTTAACTTTATAAACTTTATCTTCTATATGAATTCCATCTACAATTCCATATTTAGAGACATTTTCATTTGCAACAGTTTGAACTCCTAAAATAGTTGTTTTATATTCACTATAGCAATCTATTAATTGCTTTAAGCATGGAGTTTTACTGTCGACTACATCATCACCTAATAAAACTGCGAATGGTTCATTTCCAACAAAAGTTTTTGCACAATGAATTGCATGACCTAACCCTCTTGGTTCTTTTTGTCTTATATAGTGTATATCAACCATATCAGAAATATCTCTTACTAATTCAAGTAATTCTGCTTTCCCTGATTTCTCTAATTCCAATTCAAGCTCTATTGATTTATCAAAGTGATCTTCTATAGATTTTTTATTTCTACCTGTAATAATCAAAATTTCTTCAATTCCAGATGCAATTGCTTCTTCAACTATATATTGAATTGTTGGTTTATCAACTATTGGAAGCATCTCCTTTGGTTGAGCCTTAGTTGCTGGCAAAAATCGTGTTCCTAGTCCTGCTGCTGGAATAATAGCTTTTTTTACTTTCATAACCTATCGTCCTCTCACCTTAAATATTTTATCTTATTACACTAAACTTTAAATTAACAATCATCAATAAAAATTATACTATTTAAAAGTTATTAAATGTTTTATAAATTAATTGTTAATCCTACATTGATAACTTAAAGATTAGAAATGCCAATGACACATTATAATTTCTATCTAATATATATACTTGTATTAAAATATATAACAACTTATATAGTTGCCTTATTCAATTTCTATTATTCAGTTTAGGCACATGAACGAAAATAATAGACTAACATATTGGTCCATTATTTTCTTGATTGTGCCTTATAATTACTGTTAATTATTTTCTTCCTTTAAACTCATCCTTCATATCCAATGTTTTAAAATCTGTTAATGGAAATTGTATAGCCATTCCTGTTTTTCTTGATTTATATGCAGCAAGTATTATTGACATAGCCTTTTTTCCTTCTTCTCCGGATACTAATGGCTCTCTATTTCCCTTTATAGCATCAATTACATCTTTAAATAAAGGTGTATGTCCTTCACCATATACATTATCTATTTTAACATTTACCAATTCCTTAGTAGCTTCTTCATCTTCACCTTCAAATCTCCATGTTTCAAGCTCATTAACTGCAAGGCCACCAATAGATACTGCTCCTGTTTCTCCAAATATGCTTAAAGTTTCTTCTAGGTTTTTAGGGTATACACAAGCTGAACCTTCAACAATTCCAATAGCACCATTTTTAAATATTATTACTATGGCTCCGAAATCTTCAGCTTCAATATCTCTTAAATAAGTATCACATTCAGCATATACTCTTTCAACTTCTCCGCCCATCATCCATTGCAGTAAATCAATATTATGTATACATTGATTCATAAGAGTTCCTCCATCTAAATCCCAAGTTCCCCTCCAAGGTGCTTGTTCATAGTAACCCATATTTCTATTCCACAGAATTCTTGCTGTACCATTAATTAATCTACCAAATTTATTTTCTTCTACTGCTTCCATTAGCTTTTGTATCGGTTTGTTAAATCTATTTTGATGACACACTCCAAGTTTAACATCGTTTTCTATAGCTACTTTGATCATTTCATTAGCATCTTCAATGGACATAGCCATTGGTTTTTCAACTAAAGCACTTGCTCCCTTTTTCATAGAATAAATAGCAATTTCCGCATGATATCCACTTTCAGTTGCTATTGTAACGACATCTATATCTTCATTTTCTAACATTTCTTTATAATCTGTATACGTATGGATAGAATCTTGATTAGCTCCCGCCTTTTCCATATATTCTTTCTTTTTTGCTTCCGCTTTTTCTAAAATAACATCACAAGCTGCAACTAATTCTGCTTCTTCATTATTCTTTACCAACGCTTCAACATGCTTATAAGAAATTCTTCCACATCCAATAATAGCGAATCTTAATTTTTTCATTTTATTCTCCCTCTCTTCAACTTCTTCAATTAACAAATAGCAGTTAACTATAATGGTACAATTTCTTTCAGAAATTGAATTATTATATATAGAAATGCTATAGCATTTCTTAGTTTCTATGATTACCTCAAATGCCGCAGGCGTTTGTTAATTAACTGTTAACTGTACATTGTTAACTGATTTAAATACACTTTATTATTGTTTTAAGTATTATATAAATATCCAAAAATACATTGTTTTTATTTATGTATTGTAAATTTAAAGCTAACTTATCTGGCATAATTGTATTTATATAAAAATCATCTGGATTTTCCGCTTCTCCTAATAACTCATTTTCATCTCTGTATCTAATTGATGCTAAATCGGTTATTCCCGGCTTAACTTCTAAAACCTTTATTTGTTCTGCATTATATAGTTTAACATATTTTGGCACTTCAGGTCTTGGTCCAACTAGGCTCATTTCGCCTTTAAATACGTTTATTAGTTGTGGTAACTCATCTAGCTTATATTTTCTTAAAAA